>CAYRNC010000051.1:0-12485 GCA_964425645.1 uncultured Oscillospiraceae bacterium
TAGTATACTAGCAACTGCAGAATATTTCCAGTTAAATTTTAGTTTGCCATTTTATAGCTTGATAAGTTAATAATTAAACAAAATCAGACTAAACTATTGCCAAAATGACAGTTTTCTGCTACCTTTATATTGTACGAATTCTATATAAACAAGCGGAAATCATACCTAGAAACGATTCCCATTTCCTGTATTACCTTAATCCTGAGCTCCGTGGAAATGGACAGAACAGATTGGGGGTGTATCATTTTAAGTCGTTCTGGATGATAGGAAAATAACAATGACAATCGAAGGAGATATGAAAAAATGCAAAATGAGTGCAAATGCAACTGCAACAAAACAGACGACAAACGCTATGTCGAGCTGAAAAAGTACATAGACTCCGTCAAGGGAACCGAAGGGATCGCCATGGGAGTACTTCAGGAAGCGCAGCATATTTTTGGTTACCTGCCTTTGGAAGTACATAAATTCATCTCTGAAAACACCGGCATTCCCATTGCGGAATTGTACGGCATATCCACTTTCTATAGCCAATTTAATATCACGCCGCAGGGCAAACATCACATCGGAATCTGCCTTGGAACAGCCTGTTATGTTAGGGGTGCACAGAAGATAGTCGATAAGGTTATGAAAGAATTAAGCGTCAAAGTAGGCGAAACTACCGAGGACGGACTGTTCACCGTCGACGCTACCCGTTGCCTTGGATGCTGCGGGCTGGCACCTGTCATGATGATCGATGACGATGTGTACGGCAAGCTGGATGATGTGGAACGTATTCCTGCAATTCTGCAAAAGTATAGAGGATAGAGGTGTCGGATATGAATAGTGTAAACGTATTAAAAGACATTAAAGCGAAAGCTTTGGCAAACGCCGGTACCAAAGACGGATATCGGGTAGTGGTGGGAATGGCTACCTGCGGAATTTCTGCCGGTGCAAAGCCGGTTCTCGAAACTATTAAAAATGAAATTGATTCCAAGGGAGTCAAGAATGTTCAGGTAGACCCGACAGGGTGCATAGGTATGTGCGGCTATGAGCCTATCGTAGAGGTATATGAAAAAGGCAAGGACAAAGTCACATACATACATGTTGATTCGGAAAAAGCCGGCCGCATCGTAGAAGAGCATCTTATAAAAGGTCAACCCGTCGCGGATTATACAATAGGCGGAGGCGAGGGAGGCAAACTCGTAAACCTGGACGACATTCAATTTTATAAGAAACAAAAGCGGGTTGCGTTAAGAAATTGCGGCATTATTAACCCCGAAAACATAGGTGATTATCTCGCAGTTGACGGTTATCAGGCCCTTGCAAAAGCCCTGTCCATGAAACCGGATGAAGTGATAGAACTTATGAAAGCGTCTACTTTAAGAGGCAGAGGCGGAGCCGGTTTCTCCACGGGAATGAAATGGAGCTTTGCCGCAAAGAACCAAGCCGATCAAAAATATATTGTCTGTAATGCAGACGAAGGAGACCCGGGCGCTTTTATGGACAGAAGCGTTTTGGAAGGAGACCCGCACGCTGTGCTTGAAGCCATGGTTATCGGCGGCTATGCAATCGGAGCGACTAAGGGCTTCATCTACATCAGGGCGGAATATCCTGTGGCCGTTGAAAGACTTAAAATCGCCATAGGCCAGGCCAAAGAAATGGGTCTTCTGGGTAAAAATATCCTAAACAGTGGATTCGATTTCGATATTGAAATCCGATTGGGAGCCGGTGCATTTGTATGCGGTGAGGAAACTGCACTTATAGCCTCTATTGAAGGTTTCAGAGGCATGTCAAGAAATAAACCTCCTTTCCCGGCTAACAAAGGACTCTGGGGCAAGCCCACCATTATTAACAATGTAGAAACTTTGGCCAACATACCTCAAATCATATTGAACGGACCGGAATGGTTCAAGAGCTTTGGCACAGAGAAATCTGCAGGCACTAAGGTCTTCGCTTTAGGTGGTAAAATCGCCAATACCGGCCTTGTGGAAGTTCCCATGGGAATAACCCTGAGAGAGGTCATCTATGACGTAGGAGAAGGTTGCCTGGGAGGGAAGGCTTTTAAAGCTGTTCAAACAGGAGGTCCTTCGGGAGGTTGTATCACAACGGAAAATCTAGACACTCCTATTGACTTTGATAACCTGGTTAAGATCGGTTCAATGATGGGTTCAGGCGGAATGATCGTAGTGGATGAGGACAACTGCATGGTGGACATAGCCCGCTTCTTCCTTGATTTTACCGTAGACGAATCCTGCGGCAAATGTACACCTTGCCGCGAAGGCACAAAGCGCATGCTTGAAATCCTGGATAAAATAACAGAAGGAAAAGGGACGATGGAAGATCTGACCATTCTGGAAGAACTGGCGGAAAACATCAAAGCAACTTCCCTTTGCGCACTCGGACAGACTGCTCCTAACCCTGTGCTTTCTACCTTGAAATACTTCCGCGACGAGTATGAAGCCCATGTAAAGGATAAAAAATGCCCGGCAGGTGTATGTCAGGCCTTGCTCGAATACTTTATAACGGAAGACTGCACAGGCTGTACCAAATGCGCCAGAGTCTGCCCCACAAAGGCTATCTCAGGCAAGGTAAAGGAAAGGCATGTAATCAATCAGGATCTTTGTACCAAATGCGGTGCCTGCATGGATGCTTGCTCCTTTAAGGCAATCATTAGAAAATAGGAGGACGAGTGAGAATCATGGATAATAAGGATAGAGTAAACGTAACCATAAATGGGATACCGGTCAGCGTTCCTAGCGACTACACAGCTCTACTTGCCGCAAAAGAAGTCGGCATTGACATCCCCACTCTCTGCTACTTAAAAGATGTAAATGAGATAGGGGCATGTCGTGTATGCGTCGTAGAGGCAGACATTAACGGTGTCCCCATGAAGAACCTTCCCGCCTCCTGTGTTCTTCAGGTTCAGGAAGGAATGAACATTAAAACAAACACTGCCAGGGTTAGAAACGCCGTCAGAAAGAACGTCGAGCTAATCCTTGCCAACCATAACAGAGAGTGCCTTACCTGCAGAAGGAACGGCACCTGTGAACTGCAAAAACTCTGTGATGAACTGGGAATCACAGACGTGCCTTACGATGGTGAAATGAGAAAACCCGTACTTGATGAGCTTTCACATTCCATCGTCAGGGATTCCAGTAAATGCATCCTCTGCGGACGCTGTATCAGCACATGTAAAGAAGTCCAAGGCATAGGGGTATTGGATTTCACAAAAAGAGGCTTTAATACCGAGGTGGCCCCTGCTTTTGATTACAGCATGAGGGATGTAAACTGCGTCTTCTGCGGACAGTGCATAAACGCATGCCCGGTCGCGGCTTTACGAGAAAAGAATCACATTGATGATGTTTGGGCTGCTTTGGACGATCCCGATAAGTTCGTTATCGTACAGACCGCCCCTGCCGTAAGGGCTTCCTTAGGTGAAGAATTTGGACTTCCGGTAGGGACAGCAGTTACCGGCAGGATGGTCACTGCGCTTAGAAGAATGGGATTTGACAAGGTCTTTGACACAAACTTCAGCGCCGACCTTACGATTCTGGAAGAGGGAACCGAACTTCTGCACAGGGTGACAACCGGAGGGGTCCTCCCGATGATCACCTCATGTTCACCGGGCTGGATCCGCTATTGCGAGATCAACTACCCGGATTTCCTGGATAACCTTTCAACCTGCAAGTCACCTCAGCAGATGATGGGGGCCCTGGTTAAGACCTATTACGCTGAAAAATTCAACATTGACCCCAAGAAGATAGTTAGCGTCTCCGTCATGCCTTGTATTGCAAAGAAAACCGAGGCAACAAGACCTGAAATGGGCAGAAACGGAATTCAGGACATCGATATCGTTTTAACCACAAGAGAACTGGGAGATATGATCAAGCAGGCCAGAATTAATTTCAACAGTCTGCCTGAAGAAGAGCCTGACAGCATCCTGGGAGACTACTCCGGAGCAGCCGTTATATTCGGAAACACAGGAGGGGTTATGGAGGCCGCTTTAAGAACAGTAGCTGACATTCTTACAGGTGAAAGCCTTACTGCTATCGAATATGACGATGTAAGGGGCCTTGAAGGGGTAAAGGAAACAAGTGTTACCCTTCCTATCGGCGGAGAACCGACAGAAATAAAGGTTGCTGTGGCCCATGGCACGGCCAATGCCGCTAAAGTATTGGATGCCGTTCGTGCAGGAGAAAAAGACTTCCACTTCATAGAGGTAATGGCCTGCCCCGGCGGCTGCGTACATGGAGGTGGACAGTCCCACGTTTCAGCTAAAGACAGACTTGTATTCGATCCTAAAGCCTGCAGAGCCAACGCTCTTTATTCCGAAGATGAAAGGCAGGTTATAAGGAAATCACACGATAATCCAGAGGTAAAGAAACTGTATGAAGACTACCTTAAGGAGCCCAACGGCGAACTGTCCCATAAGCTTCTTCACACACATTATCACAAAAGAGATGTTTACTGTAAGGAATAAATGATAGAGAATGGCCCCTCGGGGCCATTTTTCTCCTTCTCCTTCGAGGCACGGGAAGTGCGGGCGGGTTAGCCCTCCGGCTCTTCCCGTGAAGTATTAATTATCCCAATCAATGAACGAGGATGCTGCCGCCTATAAATTCTCTTAGAATTGAATTATTCGCTATAGCCTCATCGCCTTCTACAACTCGGAAAAAACGTAAAAATTTCAATAAACGAATCGTCTCGCTGTAAGCCTTATCATCCGGGGAAATGGACTCCAATAAAGGCTGTGCATATTTTTTTAAGACTGAAAGCTCATATATCAAGGAGGAATTAAAGAAAATATCTGCTTCACCGTTGTATGGGAATATATTTCTATCCTCTCCGGCCCTGACCTTGGGCCACTGTTCGATCGTATATTGGGCAGGATAGCCCCGAAATTCATGATCCCTGACGATACGCCTAAGCAATCTTGCATCGGTCGTGGGAATCCGGTTATGATTGTCGATATTCAACTGGGTCAACGGGCTTATATATATTTTGTATTTTGCCTCCGCCGGAATACGCTCTGTTAAAGTTTCATTCAATCCATGAATACCTTCAATTACTATAGGCTGCCCCTTTCTCGCTTTGGTAATTCGCTTTCCGAATTCCTTTCTTCCTTCTCTGAAATTGAATACGGGCAAATCCACTGTTTCACCGGCAAGGAGGGCGTTCATATTATCGTTGAACAGATCTATATCCAGGGCTTCAATATCCTCGAAATTTAGTTCCCCGTTTGGAAGTACAGGCGTTTCATGGCGCTCAACAAAGTAGTCGTCCGTACCGAGGTAAAGGGGTTTTTGTCCGATGACCATAAGCTGAATGCAAAGGCGTTTGGCAAAGGAGGTCTTACCGGAGGATGTAGGCCCGGTAATTAAGATTATGCGCTTTCTGTTCTTACGAATAATATCTGCGATCTTTACTATTTTTTTATCGTGGAGAGCCTCCGATACCTGAATAATCTCATTGTGTTCTCCTTTTTCTATTATCTGGTTCAATTCTCCCACATAGGATATACCCATAAGATTTCCCCATTTTTTTGCCTCGCCAAAGGCCTGATACAGCTTGTTTTCATCGCGAAATCGGGGAACGCTGTCCGGTTCAAGGGTAGATGGAAATCTTAAAAGGACGCCATTTCGATGCCTCCTGAGTTCAAAGTGCTCCAGATAGCCTGAAGAAGGCACCATCTGTCCGTAAAAAAAATTCATAAACCCGTCACACATGTAGATAGGAACCGTCTCCACCATAGAGGCACGTGCGAGCATTCTCAGTTTTTCACCATGATCTCCTGCCGACAGAAGCTGGGTAGCTTCTTCTTTACCGAGAGTGCTTTTAACAAAAGGCAGGTCGGCATTCACAATTTCCTTCATCCGAGCCTCAATCTTTGCAACAATTTCGTCGGTAACAGTTTTTTTCAGCTTGATTTCTGTATACAGCCCTTTGTTCAAAGAGTTTTCTATTAAAACCTTAACCTTTCCGCACACATCATTGACAGCCTTAAGATAAATGAAAGAAATACTGCGTTGATAGATCAAATTGGCAGAGTGGTTTCTATTATCCAGAAACGTTACGGAGCAAGGTTCATTAATAGGCTTATTCAGCTCTGTAACTAAGTTATTGACCTTTGCCGCAAGTATACGGTACGGTAGGTCCTTTTGATATTGCTTCACCAAGTCCTCAAGTAAAGCACCCTTCAAAACGGTGATGCTTATGGGTGAGTTGTCCGGTGCAGTCTTTAGTGTTACGTTTAATTTCACAGGTATTTCTCCTTCATTTCTTGTAAAATTATCATCGTAGTTTAATCTTATCATATTATTCTTGTATTTGGAGAAAATCCTAATGGAAAGGGGTGACAACCTTGAAAAGTTTTACACTTGTTTTAATAATTATCGGGGCAATAAACTGGGGTTTGATCGGGTTTCTTCAATATGATTTAATAGCAACTATTTTTGGGGGTCCGTTTTCTGCAGCAACCAGGATGATTTACGTTGTTGTAGGGCTTTCCGGCCTTTATGCAATATCATTCTTTTTCAAACGTAAAAAGCACGGGATCGCATAAAAAAATTTCACTACAAAATATTCTTGACAATGTCCATTATTCTCGTTAAAATTCAATTAGAGCTGAACATCTGGTCTTCCCGTCTCATGCGAGACGGGAAGGTTCTTTTGTATTCAAGTACTATACACATCTTCCTGCGCTGAAACCAAAGTTCCCGCAGCCGCAGAACAACACGACCAACAGCAGGAAAAAGAAAAGAAGGCTGTCATCGATGCCGCCGCATCTATTATGATACCCCATATAGTATTACCTCCTTTGAGATTTTATATATTGTATGAGTTTTAACACAAGTTGGTTACAAGGAGTCAAGCAATGATTTGGAATGAACCGAAAGAATGCATGTCACGGGATGAAATGCAACATCTACAAAGTGCGAGGCTGAGAAACATGGTAGACAGGGTCTACCACAATGTTCCTTTTTATCGCAAAAAACTTCAACAAATTGGGCTTGAACCCGGCGATATCAGATACATAGAAGACTTAACTAAGCTGCCTTTTACTACAAAGCAAGACCTTAGGGACAACTACCCCTTCGGGCTCTTTGCCACACCAAAAAGCGAGATAGTCCGATTTCATGCCTCATCGGGTACTACGGGCAAATCTACCGTGGTAGGCTATACGAGAAAAGATATAGAAATTTTTTCTGAGGTTGTCACAAGGGCCCTAGTAAGTACGGGCACCACAAGGAATGATATTGTTCAAGTGGCTTACGGTTACGGCCTCTTCACAGGGGGGCTGGGTTTACATTACGGTGTGGAAAAACTCGGTGCAACCGTTGTTCCCATTTCGGGCGGAAATACTGCAAAGCAGCTTCAGCTGCTGCAGGATTTCGGCAGTACTGTTTTAGCATGCACCCCCTCTTACGCAGTCTACCTGGCAGAAGCACTGACAGAAGAGGGAATCGATGCTTCAAAGCTTCCCCTGCGAATCGGAGTCTTCGGTGCAGAACCTTGGACTGAGGCAATGCGTAATAAAATAGAAGAGGAACTGCAAATTACAGCCCATGATATCTATGGACTAAGTGAAATTGTAGGACCGGGCGTATCCATAAGCTGTGAGGCAAAAGATGGCCTGCACATCGCCTGCGATCATTTCGTTCCTGAAATAATAAATCCTGAAACTCTTTTGCCTATGAAGGAAGGACAAACCGGCGAGCTCGTGTTTACTACGATTACAAAGGAAGCTATGCCTTTAATCAGATATCGTACAAGGGATTTGTCCTCATTGAATGAAGCCCCCTGCTCATGCGGCAGAACAAATGTACGTATGGCTAAAATATTTGGCCGCTCGGACGATATGTTAATTATACGCGGAGTTAATATTTTCCCTTCTCAGATAGAAAGCGTGTTGCTTGAAATTCCTGAAGCCAGACCACAATACATGTTGATTGTAGACCGAAAAGGAGCCATGGACACTCTCGAGGTCCAGGTTGAAATTGAAGATAAATATTTTTCCGATGAACTTGTAGAGCTTGCAAGGATAAACAGGAAGATCAAACATAAAATTGAAAGCACGCTAGGTGTAAGTATACAGTTGTCCCTGGTTGAGCATAAGACAATCCAAAGAAGCGAAGGCAAAGCCACACGTGTTATCGACAAACGCGTACTGTAAAAGCACGAAAGGAGAAAAAAATGATTATTAAGCAGCTATCCGTTTTTGTTCAAAATGAGCCCGGGAGATTAGTCAATGTCACCCAAATACTGTCCGATGCCAAAATAAATATCTCCGCCCTATCCCTTGCTGAGGCTGAGGAATACGGTGTTTTGCGAATGGTCGTAAGCGATATGGAGAAAGCTGCAAGCACGCTTAAAGAAAATAATTACACTGTAAGGATTACAGATGTAATATGCATAATAACGGAGGACGTCCCGGGAGCGTTGAACGAACAGCTCATAGCTTTGGCATCCTACAATATCGATGTCGCGTACATGTATGGGTATTCTAATGGTGGAAAGGCCCGCCTTATATTAAAAACTAATGATCCAAAGCGGGCAGAAAAGATACTTGAAAGCTTGATTTTTTAAATGTCTAGCTCCATAAGCAAGGATCTAAGGTCGGAGAGCTCTTTTGATGTCAGCGTAACACCTTTTCCCATCCTGGAGTGACCCTCATCCCAGTTGCGAATATCATATTTAGCCTCCGCACCGTTCCAAGACACCAGATTCAACTCTCTGGTCCAGCCTTTTAAATCCCGCCCGAATACTCCGAAATGCTCCTTTAAGTCGAACGTTACTTCCCTGCTTCTTTCATCCTTCACCATGTTCTAATCCTCCTATTATTGCGTTAATCGGTCAAGCAACCTATCGCCCGACAGCCTGTTAAGATAAGTATAGACTTCATCCTAAGACTTGTCAACCTTTTTTTTACATATCACCTAGCATTTGGGCATAGTTAAATTCATCCCTTGCTTTTTTTTACCGAATGCAATAACATAAAATAATAAATGCAGCAGCGATCAGGAGGAAATAATTATGAGAAGATCGGACAGAGAAGTAACAAACATTAAGGACATAGAGGACATCCTTAAAAATGCTTTCGTATGTCATCTTGGACTGGTCGATGGAGATCAGCCTTACGTAGTGCCTATGAATTACGCTTATTTCGAAGGTAAAGTATATCTTCACAGCGCTAAGGAAGGGCGTAAGCTGGATTTAATCCGCAAAAATAAGAAAGTCTGCTTTCAGATGGAAATTACATCAAAAGATATTGCAAAACACGGGGACCAACCTTGTGATTGGGGAACCATTTACCAAAGCGTAATAGGCACCGGTATCGCAACTTTGGTTAGCGACGTCAAAGAAAAGGAAAGGGCGCTGAAATCCATAGTATCAAATTTTGACCACCGAGATCTTCCTTTCCATGAGGGTGATTTTGCAGATACAACAGTGATCCGCATCGATATTAAGGAAATGACAGGAAAGAGGGGTGACGATTAGCGGGGCACCCTGTCACTCCGACATCCACACCAGCATTAAAGCCCGGTCCGTGAAAATCCGAACCGCAGGTGACAAACAATCCCCTTCGGTTTGCTATTGAAATCAACATTTCTGCCTCTTTTGGAGTGTGAGTGCTATAATAGCACTCCATTCCAAACAGGCCCCATTCCTTAAGAACTCTGGTAAGAAAGTCAAGTCTTTCCCAAAATCCTTCACGACCAAACTCCAGACAGCCTATCTTCAGAGGATGGGCTAAAACGGCCTTTCCGCCTGCTTTAATTATAAGAGATATAGCCTTTTTTGCATATATCTTTTCCCTGTGTATGCTTCTGATCCGGGGATGACGAAGATATTCCCCGGGAGCAAACGCATCCTGGGCAGTTTTTATATATCCCCGCTTTACCATAGCCAGCGCAAAATTGGGCTTACCCGCATAGTCTTTGCCTCCGGTTTCAGCCAAATCTTTAGAAGTTACCTTATAACCCAGTTCTTCAAGTACATTTGACAGATTTGCGTTTCTTTTTTCCCTTTGACTCCGTATATCTTCTATCGCCTTGAGCAAAGCGCCATTTTCAATGTCAATCCCATAACCCAATATGTGTACGTATCCCTGTTTCAATCCACTTTCTTTTTCTTTATTTAACAGGCTGCAAGACAGTTCAATGCCGGTAATCACACGGATCCCATATCTTTTCCCTGCATCCAAAGCTTCAGGAATACCATTAATACCGTCATGGTCCGTGATGGCAATCACATTAACACCCATTTTTGCAGCTCTTTCAACAACATCGGCGGGAGACAAAGTTCCATCCGAATAGTTAGTGTGAAGATGCAAATCAATCATCGTTCTCATCTCCTTCAGCCTTCATTCTTTTAACAGGTTTTTTCAAACTATATAAAAAGAATAACTGTATTATTATCAATAGCGGGATTACCGCAAATATGCTTCTTACGCTGAATTTCACCGTAATATGACTGCCTATAAGCGGGGCCGCCATCGTTCCTAAACTGTTTACCGTTCCCAACCAACCGAATAATGCCCCTCTTAAAGCCATCGGGGTCTGCTCCGATGCTGCGGAGGTAAGTATAGGTTCCGTTGCACCTGCAAGAAAGAAGTAAACGGTAAATACTAATATGAATAGCGCCAATGACTTTATGGGCAAAAGCAATAACGCAACGGGTAGCGTCAAAAAAGTAAGCAGCAACGCAAGTTTTCCCTTTTCTTTTTTATCCCCCAGACGGGTAATCGTCAGCGCAGCAATTGCCGTTGCAAGGCTGATGGAACCGTTTACGAGACCTGTATAGGCAGATGCCCCAACGGCTGTCCCTAAAATCTCCTGAACGAAAAGGGGTATAAAGGGTACGAACATGCTCCTGGCTAATCTTTGAAAAAACAGCGAGCACAGTATCTTTAACACCTGGGGGCTTACAGTCTTTTTCTTTACCCCTTTGTCCTCTTTCTTAATTCGATAGCCATAAGTATTTTTGTCCTCCACAACCAAAAATATAACAAGAAAGAAACCGACGAACATCAAAATTCCTCCGAATATGAAACAAAATCGGTATCCCAGGAATTCAGCGAGTACCCCTCCGATTAACGGCCCGACAGAATATCCTAAAAAGTTCGACGATGTCATCAAGCCCAATGCATAGGAAAGCTTCCGTTCCGGCGTGTTGGCGGATACAAACCCCATGCTGGCGGTTACCGTGCCTGTCATTATACCCTGCAGCGCCCGAAGAGAAAGAAATTGCCACAATTGCTGCGACAATCCCATTAAAACCAATATAAGTGCCGCCCCTATCATCGCCCGCATTATCATCATCTTTCTGCCATAGCGATCTGCGGCTATACCCCATAAAGGCGCCGCAAATGCCATGGTTGTGGCGGGAAGGGTAGCGGATATTCCAATATAGTAACTAAGCTCCACAGGATCTGTCACCCCTAGCTCCATCAGGAAGAAAGGGGTGAAGGGAATGCAGAGTCCAAATCCCATCAAGGAAAAAACCTGCGCCACCCACAAGGTATACAGGTTTATTTTCCATCGGTCCATAGATCAACCTTCGTCCTTAAAGAATCAATACGAAACTAACAAAGATACTGCCAAATTTTTTGCGGTTTCCTTCCCCATCAAAGCTTCAACAAGCGCCAACGAAAACTGCATTGCTGTTCCAGGTCCTTTTGAAGTGATGATTTTTCCGTCAACCTCAACATTCTTATCCCCAACTTTTGCCCCGTACAAATGAGATTCCATACCGGGATAAATTACAGCGGTTTTCCCTTCAAGCAGCCCCAATTCGCCAAATACCATAGGCGCTGCGCATATAGCTGCAATCCATTTACCCTTTGCGGCAAATTCTACAATCTTTTCCGTAAGTTCCTCGTGGGCACCAAGGTTTTTACTGCCCGGCATTCCCCCCGGAAGGACAATCATTTCACAACTGCCGTAATCGATGCCATCAAACAATTGGTCGGTTTTTACCGTTACCCCATGTGCCCCGGTTACAAGAAAATCACCGGTTATCGACACCATTTTAGCATCAATATCCGCTCTTCGTAAAATATCCACTACGGTTAATGCCTCAATTTCCTCAAAACCATTGGCAAAATGAATCAATACACTCATATAATCCTCCTATTTCCGCTAACGAAACAACCTTCTGGGCCTGGTAATCCTCCATGAAATCGATGCTAAAATTACAATCATAACAGTTGATATGGCGAAGGATGCCAAGTACCAATCACGAACAAAACGGGCATTAATCAGTTGATCAACCAAGCCTCCTGTACTAATCAGAATTACATCCGGCTTAATCAGGAGGAGTATCAGCAAAAATATCCAAAACCCTGCATAAAAGACAAGGCTCCATAGAAATCTGTTCCTTATAACCCCGGCTTTATTATAGCGCATCAGCAGCCAGTATGCTACACTCGTTATGAGAAAAACTGCTGCAAGGGAGATTGCAAGTTTAATTGCCCACCATTTATTACCAACCATGTTTATGCTAGT
>CAYRNC010000052.1:0-12276 GCA_964425645.1 uncultured Oscillospiraceae bacterium
ACCCGGAATGGGTCTTTTTTTTATTTGTTTGGGCAATTCATTTTACAACTTGCCCTTTGAACGAATAAAGCTGTAGTGATAAATGTCCTTGCATTTATTAAACATATAAACAGACAGTGCCAATGTCCCTATTTCAGCAAAAACGATGGTAAACCATACTCCGTCCAGTTTGAAAAACAAAGGCAGCGTAAAAGCCCCTATAAGTACCATTATAAGGCCTCTGCTCAAAGATATGATTGCGGATATTATACCGTTGCCGTAAGCAGTAAAAAAGCCGGAGGCAAATACATTAATCCCCGTAAACAAAAAAGCTATGGATATCAGCCTTATTCCCCTCACAGCCATTCGATAGACCAAAGAATCCGCATCCACAAAAATCATCGCCAAAACGGGAGCCTCCGCCAGCGCAAGAACAGCCACGGCTATCGAGGATACGAAAATGAAATTTCTTGAGTACCTTAGAAATGTATTCACTTTAATATAATCTTTAGCGCCGTAATAATAGCTTATCAGAGGGCCTACACCTGTAATAAAGCCAAGGTGTATTGAAATGAGCAGGTAATGTGAATTCAATACGATACTGAGAGCCGCAACGCCGTCCTCCCCCGCCAGTCCCAATACGATAGCATTAAAAACGTATACGGTGACCGCGACCGATGATTCGGAAACCATTTCCGAGGAACCGTTCAAAAGACTGTTTCTAATATAGCCCATATCTAATCTGGGAACGACGAGCTTGAGTTTTGTTTTCTGGGTAATAAAATATATTACGCCCAGTATCATTACGGTAGCCTGTCCTGCTGCCGTGGCCCAGCCGGCACCCGCTATGCCCCAGTCGAGAAGGACTATGAACACGTAATCGAGGAAAATGTGCACGATGCCGCCGGACAGATAAAGAAAAAGTACAAAACCGGGCCGTCCGTCCACCCGTATGAAATATTCAAGCAAAACGCCGAGAAAGGCGGCGGGAAGGGCAAGTATAAGAATCCATGCATAATCCATGCAGTAGACCCACAGCCTGTCCGTTGCCCCAAGCATTTTAACTAGGTCCTCCAGAAATATCAACCCGGCAAGTGTCATACCGGCGCCGGTCAATAAAGCCATACAGCAGATAAGGGAGAATTTCTCGTTTGCCTCGCGTTGATCGCCCTCCCCCATCTTTATAGCCACCAAGGCGCTAGAGCCCGCAGCCAGCATAATGGAAATACCCCACCCCAGCCCCGAAATCGGATACACAATATTTATGGCGGCCATGGCATCTGAGCTCACAAAATTGGCCACGAAAATAGCATCTACCAAATAGTACAATGCGATAAAAACCAGCATGACCACCGAGGGGGTTACAAAGCCGGCAAATTTCTTAGGGCTTACACCTTCACCAAACAGATGCTCCACAATAATCGAATTCCTTCCAATGCATATTATACCTGCTTAATTCGACAAAGGAAACAAAAAGTACAGGACTGCAACAGGTGCTTATTTTTTAAGAAACCATCCCGCTGCGCCCATTGTAATAGTGGTAAATATGGTATATAATTAAACAATAAAACATGAATCCGCCCTTGCAATAAGGAGATTGAATGTGGCTAAAAATGTTATGGTTTGCGTTACGCAGCAAAAAACATGTGATCGTTTAATACAATACGGGCACGAATATATCGGTGAAGAAAAAGGTGAACTCTTTATCATCCATGTAGCCCACTATCAATTTAAATTTCTGGGAAATTCCCGGGAAGGGGAGGCCCTTGAATATCTCTACGAAAAAGCCATGGAATACGGAGCCCAGCTAACCGTGGTACGCTCAAACCATGTATTGGATACGCTAGTCGACATGGTGAAAAAATATAGAATAACACACATCATATTGGGCCAGTCCGGAGAAACCATGGACGAAAACAACCTGATACAAAAACTCTCCAACCGGGTAAAAAAACACGCGGAAGTCATCGTCATTCCCGCATAAAAACTATCTCGACAATATGTCAGCGAGCTTCATCATAGCCTCATCCTTGGGTTTTTTCATGGACAAAGCATATGACAGGTCGTAATCCACTATATCAGATCCTTTGATGCCGACGGCCCTGCCGGGACTGCCGGCTTTTAAAAGTTCAACGGCTTTATATCCCATTCGGCTGGCAAGAATCCTGTCTCTTGCCGTAGGAGAACCGCCTCTTTGGATGTAACCTAAAACCACAACTTTAGTCTCAAAGCCCGTACGCCTGCAAATTGTATCCGCCAGCGCTTCGGATGAAACATCGGCCCCTTCCGCCATCACGACGATACTGTGAAGCTTGCCCCTGTTTTTACCCTCTGTTATTTTTCTGCAAATCTCATTTACATCTGCCCTTTGACCGGGGATCAATATGTGCTCGGCGCCCCCTCCAAGCCCCGCATAAAGGGCAATATCGCCGCAGTTCCTTCCCATTACCTCCACCACTGTACTCCTTCCATGTGACGAAGATGTATCCCTTATATTCCCAATAGCAGAAAGAACGGTGTTTACAGCCGTGTCAAAACCGATCGTAAAATCCGTATATTCTAAATCATTGTCGATTGTACCGGGAATACCGATTACCGCCACCCCCGCATCAGAAAGCAAAAGGGCGCCCTTCAGGGAACCATCTCCCCCTATGACTACCAGACCCTCAATTCCGAAATCGTCCAGCGTATCAAGAACACGTCTTGTGCCGTCGGCTGTTAAAAATGCTTCGCTTCTTGCTGTTCTAAGCACAGTTCCCCCCCCTTTGTATGATATCTGACACAGAGGACAGATCCATCTCCCGAAGATCACCGTTAAGCAAGCCCTCGTATCCCCGCTCAATACCGTACACTTTTATGCCTGCATATATTGCGCAGCGAACCACAGACCTTATTGCCGCGTTCATTCCCGGAGAATCCCCGCCGCTTGTCAGCACGCCGATGCTCCTGATCATTTCACATTTTCCTTTCCAAGCCGATTTTCCAAAGCGAAAAAGAACTCTGGAACAGGATTTACCCACAAGTCCGAACCGGCCTTAAGACTTTTTCCTAATGCGGCTATGTAAATCAGTACAGGGGTATCACCGGGATAACAGGTCATAATGGATTTTATATCCTCTAAAGCCTTTTCTTCATCCATATTATCAGGTATTCTGATTCTTACGGAGCCCCTCAGGCTTGATTCACTGTAACCTTCCATCTCCGATATTCTATCTGCAAGTACTTTCGGAACCTCTTCCTCCTTACAGTTGATAACACCCTTTATAACGACCACCTTATCCTCTTCTATAATATCCTTATAGCGTTCAAAGATGTTAGGAAAGGCGATGACCTCCACGGTTCCGGAAAGGTCTTCTAGTTGTACAAAAGCCATCCTGTTATTTTTTTTTGTCACCAAAGTTTTGACATGAGTGATCATACCGGCGAGGGTTACCTGCATCCCGTCTTTTACGGGGCTGTCCTCTTCATCCCCGTGCATTATTTCTTCCGCAGTTACCGTGGATATATGTTTTATTTGATCTTTGTAATCGTCCAAGGGATGACCGCTTATATATACCCCGAGCATCTCTTTTTCCATGGCAATTTTTATATTCTCGGGAAAATCAACCACATCGGGAAGTCTTCCACCGCAGTCGCCGGTGCTCATTATATCGCTGTTTTCACCGAACATTGAAAGCTGTCCGTTTATGGTTTTTTTTGAGTCGCTTTGAGCGGATTCCACTAGACCTTCGTAGACCGCCATATGCTTGGCCCTGTTTTCATTTAGACTGTCAAAAGCTCCCGCCTTAATCAGGCTTTCTATGGCCTTTTTATTGACCTCTTTTATATCCAGTCCGTGAATAAAACGAAATATATCTGCCGGCCTGGATTTTTCTCTTCGCATGTTCAATATGGCATCGACAACACCTTCTCCGACATTTTTTACAGCCAACAGACCAAAGCGTATGCAACCGTCCTTTACCGAAAACTTTTTTTCGCTTTCTAAAACATCCGGCGGAAGAATCTTTATGCTCATTTCCTCACAGTTGCGGATATATTTGGCCACCTGTGTCGAATCATCCATAACACTGCCCATAAGGGCGGCCATGAACTCCAAAGGATAGTGTGCTTTTAAATAGGCTGTCTGATAGGCCAGCACCGCATAAGCGGCGCCATGGGATTTGTTGAAGGCATATTCTGCAAATGTCACCATTTGGCTGTATATTTCTTCTGCTGCCTTTTTGGAAATTCCGTTTCTGATACAGCCTTTGATCTCTACATTGCCGTCAGCATCATCCTTCCCATATATGAAATATTTTTTTTCCTTTTCCATAACATCTCTTTTTTTCTTCCCCATAGCCCTGCGCACCAGGTCGCTGCGCCCGTAGGTGTACCCGGCAAGATCTCTTACGATTTGCATGACCTGCTCCTGATACACCATGCAGCCGTAGCTCACTTTTAAGATGGGGGCAAGGGAAGGATCAACATAGGTAATTCCCAGAGGGTTCTTCTTGTTCTCTATATATGTGGGGATAGATGCCATAGGGCCCGGCCTGTAAAGAGATATCCCTGCAACTATATCCTCAAAGCAGTCGGGTTTAAGGTTCTTCATAAATTGACGCATACCGCTGCTTTCAAGCTGAAACACCCCCAGGGTATTTCCGCTGCTGATCAATTCATATACTTTTGGATCGTCATAATCCATCTTGGAGAAATCTATATCCCGATTATGATTTCCCTTTATCATCAAAAGCGCATCACGGATAACGGTCAGGTTTCTTAAGCCTAAAAAGTCCATCTTAAGAAGCCCCAGCTCCTCTATTGTGCTCATTGTAAATTGAGTTGATACTCCCTTTTCGGCTAAATAAAGGGGAACATATTCGCTGATGCTTTCTTTAGAGATCACAACACCCGCTGCATGAGTAGAAGCATGACGAGGCATACCTTCAAGGACCTTGGCCGTGTCAAGCAGTGTCTTTATTCTTTTATCATTTTCGTAATCCGCCCTTAAATCAGGGTTTAGATCTAATGCCCGTTCCAAAGTCATATTAAGATCAGAAGGAACCTTTTTTGCTATGGCATCCACTTCGGCATATGCCAGATTCATGGCTCTGCCCACATCTCTTATGGCCAATCTGGCTTTCATGGTTCCAAAGGTGATTATCTGGGCTACCCTATCCTCGCCGTATCGCTCCACAACATAATCGATAACTTCGCCTCTTCTTTCGTAACAGAAATCTATATCGATATCCGGCATGCTGATTCGCTCCGGATTTAAAAAGCGTTCAAAAATAAGACCGTATTTTATCGGATCAATATCCGTTATCCTAAGACAGTAGGCTACTAAACTTCCCGCGGCGGAACCTCGACCGGGTCCTACCATAATGCCTCGGCTTTTGGCATACCGAATAAAATCCCACACTATTAAAAAATACTCCACGTAATCCATGCTTTCAATGGTGGAAAGCTCATATTCCAAACGGTCCCACAGGTCCCCGGAGGGATTTTCATATCGCTCATACATGCCTAAATTACAGAGTTCTCTTAAATAGGTTTTGTTGTCCTTTTTATCCGGAGCGTTAAATTCGGGCAGATGCAGTTCCCCAAAGCTGTATTCAAAATTGCATTCAGACGCTATCTTCTGTGTATTTTCAAGGGCTGAAGGAATATCCGAAAATAAAATCTTCATCTCTTCTTCGGATTTCAGATAAAACTGATCGTTGGGAAAGCGCATACGATCATCATCATCCACATTTCTCGCCGTTTGTATGCAAAGCAAAATATCATGCGCGGAAGCATCTTCACGCCTTACGTAATGAACATCGTTGGTGGCGGCAAAGGGTATACCTGTTTCCGCATTCATCCTTTTGAGCATCGGCAGAATGCGTTCCTGTTCCTCCAAGCCGTGATTTTGCAGTTCCAGATAAAAATTTCCCGCTCCGAATATATTTAGAAGTTCCAACGCCTCCTTTTTCGCTCCCTCGTAATCGTTAGAAAGAAGCCTGGTCGGTATCTCTCCGGCAAGGCAGGCGGAGAGGGCGATAAGACCTTCGCTGTGCTTTCTCAGCACGTTTTTATCAATTCGCGGTTTGTAATAGAAACCTTCCGTATAGCCCGCCGAAACTATTTTCATCAGATTTTTATATCCTTTTTCATTTTTAGCGAGCAGCACAAGGTGTCCCTGCCGCTTGTCCAAAACGGGATCCTTGTCCTTCATCGATCTTGCCGCAGTGTAAACCTCACAGCCTATAATCGGATGTATCCCCTGTTTTTCAGCCTCCCGATAGAAATCCACGGCACCAAACAGCGCCCCGTGGTCTGTGATGGCCAAGGAGGACATGCCAAGCTCCTTTGCCCTTGCCAACAGATCCTTTATCCTTGCGGCACCGTCTAGAAGACTATATTCTGTATGAACATGCAAGTGGGTAAAACTCATAAATAATCTCCCTGTTTCTAGTGTGTTATATCTTTATCCTCACGTACTTGATAGTTTTTTCAAGCATAAGAAATCTGTTCTCATACAAGGTGGTAAAAAGGCGGGCAGGAAGCAGGGTGTCGTGAAGGTCCCTTGTACATTCCTCTGCTTTCAGATCTAAAATTTCGCATTCTGAAAGCGTAAAATCAAAAAGATCGTCGCTGTCCGTCTTGATCTCTATAAAGCCGCCGGGAACCACAGCTTGCCTGTACCCTTTTAAATAACGACGGTGGGTCAGCCGCCGCATAGCGTGGCGGGACTTCGGCCAGGGGTCGCAGAAATTAATATATATCCCGGAAAGTTCACCTTGACAAAAATAGTCCTCGACCCGATCTATCATTTCCACTAAGCAAAGGGCATTGGAAACCCCTTCTTCCTGAATCTTCTGCAAGGCTCTGAGGGCAACACTTTTTCTGCCTTCGGCCCCTAAAAAGAACGCAGACGGCTCCGCTTTGGCCCGGGACACAAGGAAATTTCCCCTTCCGCAGCCCGGTTCAAAGTAGATTTTGCCGTTAAATCCGGGATTGCGACTCTTCAAAAATTTATTCCAATGACCGGCCATGGATTTTCCGTCGTCTACAGTATATTCAGCCAGGGCCGCAAGTCGCTCCGCCTCGTTTTTTACCCTGCGCTGCCGCATATATTCCCCCTCATTCTATCACGACCACCAACATCTTACCCGTTTCATATTTATCGTATATAAACTTGGCGTGGGAAGTGTAATTTCGAACGCATTTATGAGATAAAGGTACGGTACCGATAGATTCTGCATATTCTCTCTTAGGTGGAGTTATCCTGCTTCCCTTTTCATCGTATTTGTAATTAACGGGGACTCCGTGTACATAGGCTCCCCCGGCAAAGCGCACGGCGTAAGGGGCATAGCCCTGTATTATATAGGTCCCGTCCTTATAATATAAAAACTGATCACTTTTTGCTATGGCATAATAGAAGCCCAAAGACGTAGGCACAGAATACTTTCCCGTCGTCCCCGTCGTTGCGAGTGTACAGGAAACCAGGGTCCACCCCGGTGAGCCCTTTTCATAGACTGCCTCGTTTTGGTTTTTCCTATCCACAGCGACAACAGTTGTCAATTCAGTAATCGCCTGATCAGTCGGTATATATTTTTTGGGCACATAGCAGGTCTCGCCGCTTGCCATAATTTCCGCCTTGATCAAATCGCCTGCAGGAAACAGATATCTGATCACCGTTCCATCCTCTATATAAAAAAATTCCTTATTATTCTCTGATGAAGGGTAGCCGGGTGCGCTTTGGCTGCGACTGCCGCCCCTGCCGTCTTTTTCTTTACCGTAATAAAGGGGAGCGTGACCGTTTTGATTCTTGTAATTGCTGATATACGTCAATTTGCCTCGTTTTTCATATTCAGCTGCCCGCTGCACCGCCCGCTCCATCTTATCAAATTGAAAGGTCCGTCGGCTGACATCTTCGCTGTTTACAAAACCGAATAACGTTTCATCGTTTTCATTCCAACAGACGTGGTACCATTTTATCGTGTCCTCTCCGTCTTTTACCGTTACCGTTTCAACATAATTTAACTTTTCGTTGCGATAGGCCTTCCTTATGACCTTTTCACTGCGTGAAGAGCCGGAATAGATGATTATCGAATCTTCTTCAACAACAAAATATGTATAGGTGGTCTGATGCTCGCCGTACTGCAATGAAACAGGAAATGAAGGAAGAAGAACTTCTTCCTCTACAAGGATTACATCGCCGCCTTCCTGCTTTTCCTCAGTCATCTGGGGTTTTGCCTGTCCTTTTGGCAAATCCGAAAGCTTTGTCGGAATTTGCCGGTTTTCATCCCCGTCAAGAATTTCAAGCGCTTCTCTTCCCTGAAGGAGAATCACAAATAACAGCGTCATAGCCAGAAGAGCCGATATTATTATCACTGTCCCCAAATTATTTTTCATAGCTTAAATATTGCGGTCCTGCGCAATAAATATTTTAAAAGGAAATAACCAATTCCGTAGCATGCAATCAGTTCCCCCAAAGCTACCCATAATATGCAGGCGAACAGGGGCAACGGCAAAGCGTATACAAAATGCAGCATACCCCCTATTATCAGACCGTTTGTGACAACCGGCGGAAGAGGTACTAGCAGCGGTTTGCTCCTGAGCAGATATGAAAACAAAGCAGCTGTTAAACTTGCAGCGCTTCCAAAAACTGCATCGGCAAGCCCGTAGGGACCCAACAGATTTGCGATGAGACAGCCTGCGAAAAGCCCCGGTACGGCGGCAGGAGTCAAAGCAGGCAGCACTGTCAGCGCCTCCGATACCCTCACCTGCATAACTCCGTATCCTATGGGCATAAGCAATATCGTCAACGATGCGTAGATGGCGGCAATTACTGCCGCCTGTACTAAATATCTTGTATTTTTCATTATGCCCGGCCCTCGTATTTATTAAAGCCCCATCCCATTATATTACATATGCCTGTACGATTACCACCGATATAAACAGCAGCATGAAAAGTGAAGCGGCCCCATCGATCTTACTGAGAGCCATAGCGTTCATCCTTGTTCTTTCATCCCCCCCTCTGTAGCATCTGGCCTCCATTGCCATAGCCAAATCCTGGGCGATGCGAAATGCGCTTATAAATAAAGGCACGAGCAGCGGTATCAGACTTTTTGCCCTTTGAATGAGGTTGCCGCTTTCAAAATCCGCACCTCTGGCCATCTGGGCCTTCATTATCTTATCCGTCTCTTCAAGCAAAGTCGGAATGAAGCGCAGTGCGATGGTCATCATCATGGCCAGCTCGTGGGCGGGAAGGCCGAACCTTCTGTAGGGGGAAAGCAGGCGCTCTATACCGTCTGTCAGGTTTATCGGCTTCGTTGTCAGCGTAAGAAGCGAGGATCCGAGGATCAGCAACACGAGCCTCAGCCCCATAAATCCGGCATTGTACAGTCCTTGCTTCGTGATCGTCAAAAACCAAACCGACACAAGTGTTTCGCCTTTGGTCATGAACATGTTGACGGTGACGGTAAATATGATAATGAGAAAAACAGGTTTAAGACCTTTCAGTATGAAGCGCAGCTTAACGCGGGATACATAGATCACCAAAGTCAAAAAAACGGTCTCTGTTGCGAATCCCGTAAAGCTTCTCACCAAAAACAAGGATATGATATAGGCAAATGTGCAAATTATTTTTACTCTAGGATCAAGTCGGTGAATAAAGGATTCCCCGGGGTAGTACTGCCCAAGGGTTATATCTCTTATCATGCTCCGCCTCCTAACCAGGATAGAATCTCTCGTTCAGCCTGATCGATAGTCAGGGCTCTGCTCGGTGCAGAGATATTTTTTTTCTGCAGCTTCCTCATAAATCCTGCGGCGGGGGGAAGCCCTAAACCCATTTCTTTAATCTTTTCCGCATGAGAAAATATTTCTTCGGGTCTGCCGGCCATCACGATGCTCCCTTTTTCCATCACTATGACCTGCTCAGAAAATGCAGCTATGTCGCCCATGTTGTGGGACACCAAAATAATAGTGTTGTTCTCCTTTTTATGAACATTCCCTACGAGCTTAAGAATATCCTTGCGGGCCTTGGGATCCAACCCCGCCGTAGGCTCGTCGAGTATGAGCACCCGGGGCTTCATCGCTAAAACTCCGGCAATGGCTATGCGCCGCTTTTGCCCTCCCGAAAGATCAAAGGGGGAGCGTTCCCTTATTTCCTCGTACGGTAAATCCACCAAGGCCAGTGCCTCTTTTACTCTTGCCGACGCTTCTTCCTCTGAAAGACCCAGATTCATGGGCCCGAATGCCACGTCCTTTTCCACGCTTTCTTCAAACAATTGATATTCGGGATACTGAAACACCAACCCTATCATGCGGCGGATATCCCTAAGCTTAACCGAAGAATCGGTCAGATCCATTCCATCTACGATTATGGAGCCCGAGCTGGGTTTTAACAGCCCGTTAAGATGTTGAATCAAAGTGGATTTACCTGATCCCGTATGACCGATTATCCCTACAAAGCTCCCGTCATCTATATGAAGGCTGACATCCTTTAAAGCGACGGTCTCATATGGCATGCCTTCGCTGTATATATGTGTAAGGTTTTTCACTTGTATCGGCATAAATAATCCACCAGATCTTCCTCGTCGATGATCCTTTCCGGAATCGGTATTCCTTTTCTTCTTAGGCGCCCTGCAAGCTCGACCGGAAAAGGTACATCCAGCCCCATATTTCGAAGCTCCTCTTCCCGGCAAAATACCTTCTCGGGGATTCCGTCCATAACAACTTTGCCTTTGTCCATTATGATGATCCTGTCCGCTTTTGCCGCCTCATCCATAAAGTGGGTTATGAGAAGTATCGTGATTCCCTCTTTGTTCAGCTTTTCAATTATTTTCATCACTTCCAACCTGCCCTGAGGATCAAGCATGGCCGTAGGCTCATCGAATATGATGCATAAAGGCTTCATGGCCACAACCCCCGCTATGGCTATCCTTTGCTTCTGCCCTCCCGAAAGCAGGTGAGGCGCTTTTTTGCGCTCATCGTACATATCCACGGCTCTAAGGGCCGTATCAACCCTTCTTCGTATTTCTTTAGGCTCGATGCCCAAATTCTCCGGGCCGAAGGCCACATCATCCTCCACTATAGAGGAAACCAGCTGGTTATCGGGGTTTTGGAATACCATGCCTGCGGTCTGCCTGATATCCCAAACCTTTGATTCATCCCTTGTATCGTACCCGTTTACATAAACAGCCCCGCCGCTTGGAAGCAGCAAGGCGTTCATATTTTTTGCCAACGTAGATTTGCCTGATCCGTTTCTCCCTATAATTGCGGTGAAGCTGCCTCTATTTATGCTTAAAGAGACATCGTTTACCGCAGGTTCCGGAATCAGGCTATCTTCTTTTTTATATTCAAAAACCAAATGGTCCAATTTGATGATATCATTCATCTATTCCAAAACTCTCTTTTCAGCCTCTGTCACCAAATAATTACAGGTATCGAAAAAAACCTTGCTCATAACCTTGTCGTTAAAGTCGAGCTTGAAGTCAATACTCAGAAGATAGGAGAAATACTCCTTCAAGACATATGTCAGCACGGCATCTGCATTGGCCCTCATGTAGTCCATATAGACATTTTTGGCTTCCCCAGAGAAGGTGTTATCGTTGTCGCGGTTAAAAATAGGGCTGTTTGTCGTACCCATCAACATCGCATTGATGTACGTACCGTAAAGCCACAGCGCATCCTTTTTGATTAATTCATTGTCGGGAAATTCCCTTAGAAGTTTCTCTATCCTGTCAGCTCTTCCCAAAAGCTCCTTATAAGTAATGGCCAGCGTGGCGTTCTCCGCCATCGGTTTTTCTGTGGAGACTGCGTAGGCGTCATACAGTTGTTTAAGGGGCTCTGATATATAGTCGCCATATTTTTCAAGAAGCTTTTTGTAATCTACAAGAAGCACAGGTGTATCCTCGTAAAGAACGGCTAGGATCGGACCCTCGCTCAGATTCTCATAATAATCTCTCATATCGCCGCATTTTATCTTTTCATGATCAATTCTCTTTGTGTCGGGATCAAAATAGGGGCGAAGCGCCTCCAAACCGATCTGTTCTCTTGTCTCGGTAATATAGCGGTGAAGATATTTTTCATAGTCGGATACCATTCTGTCCGCCGCTTCCGTCTTTACGGAGGCAATGTTATCGTCCAAAAATTCAGCCATAGAACGTATATGTTCCGGTGTAGCGGATGCCGACGACATGACTGCAAAATCTGATTCGATTTTGTCCCTGTTCTTACGGCAACCGGTAAAACTCCCCAAACAAAGAACGATGATAAGCAAAACTGCCACCCCGGTTCTCATCCAAGCGGCCCTCCCATCAAATAGCA
>CAYRNC010000053.1:0-12237 GCA_964425645.1 uncultured Oscillospiraceae bacterium
TGAACCGGATGCTATGTAAGTATTATAAATCGAACACTGGGCGAGAACTGCCACCACAAGGAAGAACACTCCGAAGCCTGCGCCCCAGTAGGCAGATACCACATCGGAATACCCTACAACATTCCCTTCTGTCCCCCAGTCATCCCACATACCCAAAGATGCGAGCCCCCCCATTGTGGGGAAAATGTAAACAGCCATAATTAGCGGAACTGTAATCATCGTGGCCTTAGGAATTACCTGTGGATTTGTTACCTCACCTGCAACAGTGGACATTGACTCATAGCCCGCATACATCCACATGCCAATCGATATACCCATACCGATATAATAAACCCAATCTCCGAATTCAATGCCGGATACCCCCATAATATCTCCGTCAGCGGTAAACGGTATGAAAGGATTTTGACTCCAGTTAAGAAATCCGCAAACTGCAACCATTCCAAAAGCGACGATTACTAAGATAGACAGCATGGTGGATACTATGCCCACATCCCTTACGCCCCTGATATTAATATAAGTAAAAACAAAAATCATTGCGGCTTTAAATGCAAATTCTGCTCCCCAGCCTAAGTTGTAATGATTGGCAAGATAGCCTCCCGCCAAAATTACATAAAGGGTATTATCAATATAAATGGATATGGTTCTCCACCAACCTGCCTGAAATCCCCAGAACTCCCCAAGAGCCTCCTGTACCCATTTGTAATACCCACCTTCCTGGGGTCGCGCCGAACCCAGCTCTGAGGCTACAAGTCCCAGCGGGGTACTCCAAATAAAAGGCAAAACGATTAACATGACAAGGGTTAACCCCGGGCCGGATTGCGGTATCATTTCCTCAATTCCGTAGGCACCTGCAGCGCATAGACAAAAAATCATAAACACTACTGTGTGCACCTTCAGATCGTGTTTCTTTATGCCCAACTCTTCAGTGTCGACCTTGGCACCCCGTGCAACATCATTCATTATTCACATCCCTCCTCTAATTAAAAGATCGACAATTCATGCATCAATTTTATCCAATCTTCTGACAACAGGCAAGCATCGCTTTGCTGCATTGCGTTAATCAATTTGCTGTAATCAATCAGATTAAATTCTATAGAATTCGTGTAAGAATAAAGACAAGCAAAACCCCGGGAACCCCCAGTATTCCCACAAGCACAGACGTAAACAGATTTAACGGAATCAATAAGCCAAACGGGGCTCCTGCAAAATTTACAATAAGTATGAAAAGCCCCCCCAGCACACTGTTTACTATCAATCTTAAAAGAATCTTGATAGGAACCAAAAAAACATAGCCTATCACGTACAGAACCAGGACACCGAATGCGTAGGCCAGCAATATTCCGATTTCCATGTGCATATCCATGTTTCTTCCTCCCCGTTAAAAAGCAGTACATCCATTCTTTACCCGCGATCTTGTATAAAATATGCCTGAAATGAATAAAATAGAAGATAAATGGAGCCTGTCGGACAGTGCTGTCCGGCAATCCGGGGCAATCCCAAGTGAAAAGGACGTGAAATTGTGGAAAGAAATTTTTTAGGTATGAGGAGCGTAGCGGATAGGTTTTATCGACATTTTCTAAACGTTCCGGATGCCCAGACCAAGCAAGAGAGGCTTTTTGCGGAGATCAGAGAGGCAGAAACGGCATGGAAGCTTGCAGAAGGTCGGTTCAACGAAGCAACGGACAACGATTTAATTGACTTTGCCGCCTATGATATTATGGCTGCCAAATCCAGATATGAATATCTGATTAAACAGGCAAAGACAAGCAAATAGATCATTTAAATTGTTCTTCTTCCTTCCATCGCCTTGGCCAAAGTGACCTCATCCGCATATTCAAGGTCACCACCTACAGGGATACCGTGTGCGATGCGGGAAACCTTAATTCCGGAGGGTTTTATCAACCGGGCAATATACATTGCGGTGGCCTCACCCTCAATGTTTGGATTTGTAGCTAATATAACTTCGTTTATCTTGTTATGCTGCAGTCTGATTATCAAAGATTTTAAGTTAATATCCTCCGGACCAATTCCATCCATCGGAGAAATAACGCCATGGAGAACATGATACTGGCCTCGATACTCTCTTATTCTTTCCATTGCTGCCACATCTTTCGGACTTTCCACCACGCAGATGAAATTTTCTTCTCTGCTTCTGTCGCTGCAGATTCCGCAGGGATCAACATCAGTGAGATTGCCGCAAATTGAGCATCGTTTCATCGTTTTTTTGGCTAAAAGTATGGCATCGGCGATTGCTTTCGCATCCTCTTCCTCCATAGACAGAATATAAAAGGCAAGCCTTTGGGCACTTTTCCCGCCAATACCGGGAAGCCTTGAAAGCTGATGGATCAGATTTCCAAGGGGTTTGGAATAATACCGCATCATTTCACCTTTTAAAATTCCGGCAGGCCCAAACTGCCGCTGATTTTATTCATTTCACTTGCGGTCATCTCTTCTATTTGTCTAAGACCCTCATTTACAGCCGCAGTTATCAAATCCTGCAGCATTTCCACATCGTCGGGATCCACAGCTTCAGGTTTCAATTCTATATTAACAAGCTCTTTTTTACCGTTTACGGTGGCTTTTACAGCTCCACCGCCTGCTGCTGCCGTGACTTCCTTAAGCTCCAGTTCAGCATGCATTTCATCAATTTTCTCCTGCATAACCTGCATCTGACGAATCTTCTTCTGCACGTTTTTTTGACTTCCACCGGATTTCTTGCCGGCCCGCATTCCTTTACCCATCGTTTCCCTCCGTCATTTATTGATTTTCATTGAAAGCTTTTTTCCGACAACCTTCTCCATGGCGCTTTCAATCAAAGCTTCATGCTTTTCAACACATTGTCTTGCAACATCATTTTTAGTTCTGACACGAAAACAGTCATCCTCCATTCCGGCAAGATAGCTCCCGTTTTTCAGCATGCCGTACAACCCCTCGCCGATATTAAGATCCGAAAGCACCTTGTTCCATATATCCTCTCGGCCTGCCCCCTTTACGCCCTTATCGCCGCCGCTGAAATCATCATAGCCGCCTGCCAGCTTGATCGCAGAAAGTTCCAACAGAATTCGGGGTTGAGTTGACCATTTGGCATTTACTAACGATTCAGACAGGGTTAAAATGGCATCGCTGATAGCTTGGGTGTCTATCCTTTGGCTTTGCTCTTTAATCTTTTCCATATTTTCATAAGACATGGACAGAAGATCAACAGGATTATTAATGAATTTAGTTATCATCAAATTCCTATAATGAGACACCCAATCCCTGATAATTCTTCGCACATCCTTACCGTCTTCAAGTATCCTGTTAATGAGAAGAATCAATCCTTCAGTATCCCTATTTTGAACCATGTCGGTAAGTTCAACAAAGACTTCCTCTCCGCCCGTTCCAAGAAGCTCAAGGACATCCTCTTTGGTTATCTTCATATCGCCCAGGAAAATACATTGATCAAGCAAAGACAAACTATCCCTTGCAGAGCCGTCTGAATTGGCTGCGATAAGCGCTAATGCGCTGTCAGCAGCATCCACATTCAACTTTCTGCAAATATCCGAAAGAGACTCTTTCAGTTGTTTGTCGGGTATCCTTCTAAAATCCAATTTCAGGCACCTGGACAGTATCGTTGCAGGAAGCTTGTGGGGTTCTGTGGTGGCAAGTATAAACATAATGCTGTCGGGCGGCTCCTCAAGCGTCTTCAACAGCGCATTGAATGCCGGCAGTGTAAGCATATGAACCTCATCCACAATGTAGACTTTACGATTGCACCGGACAGGGGGGTAGCTAACGCTTTCGCGGAGCTCTCGAATATTATCGACCCCGTTGTTGGATGCCGCGTCTATTTCTATGACATCCATACAGGTTCCGTTTTTTACGGATAAACAAACCGGACAATTGCCGCAGGGCCGGGGACCTTCCGTGGCGGTACAGTTAACCCCTTTTGCCAGCAACCTGGCCATAGTGGTCTTACCTGTGCCCCTTGTACCGCAAAACAGATAGGCATGCCCTACCGTACCATTTTTAATCTGATTCTTTAATACCCTTACTATATGCTCCTGCCCAAGAACACCTTCAAAGGTATCCGGACGAAATCTTCTGTATAAAGCCTGGTACATACTGACTCCTTAAAAATTCTTGCCCTTTGGCAGTCCCGCCGTGGAAATGGAAAAGGCTTTACTGCGGCACATAAGAGGTTCTGCTTATCGCTGCTTCCTTCCGGACCTGACGAGGTTCACAGATTCTTATTGCGCAGGACCCAGGCCATGCCAGGCGAGACTGCCAAAGGGCAAGCACTTCTTCAATGCAATTATATGGATTTCGCTCAATAAAGTCAAGGGGCCACGACCCGGTACAGCTCGTCGCGGGCAGGCGGGTCTATATTGATTCGTCTGCCCTTATCCACAAGCACCCTGCCCGAGGATGCTTCGGTCACCTTGCCTATGCAGGTTATATCAATACCGGCATTTTTAATCTTTTCCATCAATTGATCTTTTTGCTTTGGATGTGCAATTATCATCATGCTCCCGCTTGAAATAAGCCTCAGCCAGTCTATCCCGAAATGAGAACATACCTTCTTCGTAATACAGGAAACCGGGATCCGTTCAAGCCACAGTTCCGCACCTGTTCCCGACATCTCGCACATCTCCCAAACGGCCCCCAAAACTCCTCCTTCGGTGATATCATGCATACCTGCGGTGCCTATTTTACCCGCAATGACACCCTCCTTAACAACAGATATCTTATCCAGCATCGCCTTGGCCGCGCTGAACTCTTCCTCGCATAGAATCCCTAAAAGTCTATCCTCAAAGTCCGAGGCAAGAATGCCTGTCCCTTCAAGGCCTGCCTCTTTACTCATCAATACATAGTCCCCTGGTCTCATATTCTCAGCAGATTGCGCGCATCCTTTACATGTCCTTCCCAAGGCTGTTGTAACTATGACCGGTTTATTGACGGCAGCGGTAATTTCTGTGTGTCCTCCTATGATTTCAACCCCCAGATCCGCCGAAGTCTTTCCCGCCTGTCTCATTATTTCTTCAATTTCCTTTTCGGTTGTGCCCTCAGGAAGCATGCAGGTCATTAATATTCCTAGGGGTTCTGTCCCGCTTGCCGCAATATCATTGCATGAGACGTGAACGGCTATATGACCTATATCAGAAACTGCTCCCGTTATCGGATCAGTAGAAAGCACACAATCATAGTCGCCAAAATCCACAACAGCACAATCTTCTCCAACTCCCGGATGAGTTAAAACTTCGGTCCTTCTGAAACTTATGTTTCGAAAGACTATTTCCTCCAACAGCCCGCTGTCCAGTTTCCCTGTTTTCATTTCCCCTCCATCATCAAATAATGCCTAGGACATCAACTTATCAAATTCATCCTCAGTAATTACCTTTATTTTCAAGGCTTCAGCCCTTGCCAGCTTTCCGCCCGCATCCCGACCGGCCAGCACGTAATCGGTTTTCCCGCTTACGCTTTTAGAAGTTTTCCCACCCGCAGATTCTATCATGGCCGAAGCCTCATCCCTTGTGTGTTTTTCCAGCGTGCCGGTGAGAACAAAGATTTTCCCCGCCACACCCTTCTTGGTTTGACGGACATCATCAGGGGCATTCAAAGATTCCATGTTCAAACTTTCATTCTTTAATTCTTCTATAAGCGCCAAATTCAAAGGATCGGAAAAATAGTCCGCGATACCCTCAGCCATTTTATTTCCTATTCCCTCTATGGAAATGAGTTCATTCAAAGTCGCCTTAACCAAATTGTCAATACTGCCAAACCTCCCGGTCAGCAATTTCGCCGATCTGCTTCCTATCAAAGGGATTCCAAGACCTACCAGGAGCCTTTCCATACCTCGATTTTTAGATTCGTCAATTGAGCGAAGCAGATTGTCCGCAGACTTTTCGCCAAGGCCTTCCAAAGCAGATAATTCCCGCTTAGTCAGCCTGTAAATGTCGGGAAATGTGTTGATGAGGCCTGCCGATATCAATTTTACCATAATCGATTCCCCAAGGCCATCAATGTCCATGGCTTCGCGGGATGCAAAATGAACAAGACCTTTAATATTTTGTGCGGGGCAGTTTTTAGAGTTGACGCAGCGCAAAGCTGCTTCTCCTTCCAACCGAACAAGTTTACTTCCACAGGAAGGACATCTTTCCGGCATATAAAAGGGTTTTTCTGTTCCGGTTCTGCATTCCTTTTTCACCCTTACCACTTCCGGAATTATATCCCCGGCCTTGTGGACAATCACCTTATCTCCCACCATCAGATCCTTTTCCCTGATAAAATCGATATTGTGCAAGGTTGCATAGCCGACAACGGAACCTGCCACCCTCACCGGCCGGAATACTGCCTTAGGTGTTATAACTCCGGTTCTTCCCACTTGCACTATAATATCACGTATATACGTTTCCTCCTCCTCTGCCTTGAACTTATATGCCGTAGCCCATTTTGGGCTTCTCGCTCTGAAGCCGAGAAGCTCTCTATGGTCCAAGCGATTCACTTTTATCACAAGACCGTCTATCTCATAATCTAATATTTTTCTTTTTTTCTCCCATATATCGCACTGGAGGAGAACTTCCGAAATAGTATTGCACAGCACATAATCCGGAATCGAAAAACCTTGACTTTTAAGGTATTGCAGTGTTTCAGCATGGGTTAAAAGTTTTTTGTTTTTTAGATGTTGAATGTTGAATACGAATATATCAAGGGGACGCGTTTCTGTGATCCGCGGATCCAGCTGGCGAAGGGAGCCGGCCGCCGCGTTGCGGGGGTTAGCGAATATCTGTCCTCCCGACATCTCCTGCCGACGGTTTAGTTTTTCAAAATCCTTTTTGGGAATGAAAACCTCCCCTCTTACGTGAAGCTCACTTTTTTCTTTTATTTTCAGGGGAATGGACTTTATGGTCTTAAGGTTCCTGCTCACATCCTCCCCTACAATGCCGTCGCCTCTTGTCGCACCCCTAACAAATTCACCTTCGCTATATTGTAAAACCACGGAAAGACCATCGATTTTAGGCTCTGCCACATACAGCGGCTCATCATCAATCGGTTCCACCGTTTCACGAACTTTGCGATCAAAATTTTTAAGTCCCTGCTTATCATAAGAGTTCTCCAAGCTGTCCACAGGTATAAGATGCGGGACGCGTTCAAATTGCCCGGACACCCTGCCGCCTATCCGGTCCACCGGAGAATCTGTGCCTCTAAGTAAAGGCATATCTTTTTCCAGCGCGGCAAGCTCCGCCAACATCTGATCATATTCCAGGTCTGTTATTTCGGGATTATCTTCTTCATAATACAGTCTGTTATGTCGGTTTAATTCCTTTGTAAGCCTATCTATCCTGGTTTTTTTCTCCTTCATACGCACAACCTCGCTTAATTTTGCGATGATATCTTAGTCAGGGGTGCAACGCTGAGAGCCAGTTTTTTTGTTCCTCCCTGATCGAAAATTACTGTCGCGGTGTTTTTTACAACCTCGGTAACCTCCCCTTCACCGAATTTAGTATGTCTGACCCGGTCCCCTGCAGTCAAATCAAACCCCGACAACGTCGGCCACTCCGGTCTTTCGGATTCGATTTTGCCTTTATCGAAATTTAGCCTGTTAAAAGGATTATGGATTTCACATTCGGATTCATAGTCTCCTTTGCTACTGTAAGGGTCAAAGCGTCGATTGATGAAAATAGCATCTCCTTCAACCAATCTTTTATCCAGTTCCCTTAAAAAAACAGATACGGGATTGTATTCAGTTTTTCCATAGAGCATGCGCTGTCTGGCACTGCTCATGTACAGACGCTCCATTGCCCTCGTCATGCCCACATAACACAGGCGTCTTTCTTCCTCCAACGCGTCCGTTTTATTCAACGCCCGATAACCGGGGAAAAGACCATCTTCCATACCCGGCATAAACACCACAGGAAATTCTAAGCCCTTGGCGCTGTGAATAGTCATTAAAACTACGGCGTTCTCTTCCGGCGCATGGTTATCCACCTCAGACATCAAAGCAATGCTTTCCATAAATCCCGAAAGGCTGATTTCTTCGTCGGCATCCCGTCTTTCCTTTTCGTAATCGTAAATAACTGTTCTGAATTCGAGCAGATTTTCCGCCCGGCTTTCCGCTTCAACTGTATTTTGACGACGCAATGCCATTAAATATCCCGTTTCTTTCAGCAGCTCGTCATAGACATCGGCAATAGAGCTTTCCTCTTTTTGTATGGACAGCTCTTTGATTGTACGCACAAGATATTCAAGGTTTTTGGATGCTTTACCCGGCAATTCCGAAAGGACCGACATATCCGAAAGGACAGTGAAGATGCTACCGCTTCTCTCCCTTCCCACGGCCTTTAACATAGCAAGGGTTTTTTCGCCGACACCCCGCCTCGGCTCATTAATTATCCTTTCCATAGACAGATCATCTTCCGGATTCACAAGAAGCCTCAAATAGGCAACTATATCTTTAACTTCCTTTCGATCATAGTAACGATGTCCTCCCAAAACCCTGTACGGGATACCCCTTGTAATGAAAGCCTCCTCGAATCGTCTGGATTGGGCGTTTGTCCGATAAAGAACGGCAAAATCTTTATACTGCTTACCACTGCCCTTAATTATATCGATCTGCAAAGCGGTATATCCGGCCTCGTCTTTATCATCATCTGCCTGATAGTATTTTACCTTTTCCCCGTTCCTTTTTTTAGTCCAAAGCTTTTTCGGCTTCCTGCTTTCATTGTTTTTTATTACAGAATTGGCAGCAGCTAAAATATTTCCGCAGGAGCGATAATTTTGTTCCAATTTAATGACTCTTGCCCCTCGGAAATCTTTCTCGAAATCGAGAATATTATTGATATCGGCCCCTCTCCATTGATAGATGCACTGATCGTCATCACCTACTACACAGATGTTGTTATGCTCCTCCGCCAGCATTTTAATTATTTGATATTGCATGTGGTTCGTATCCTGATACTCGTCCACCATTATGTACCTAAAACGATTGCGGAAGTAAGCAAGAACTTCCTCATCTTTTTTAAATAGACCCACCGTTTGCAATATGAGATCATCAAAATCCATGGCATTATTCGCCCTGAGGGTCCTTTCGTAAGCATAAAAAATCCGGGCAAGCTTTTCTCCATGCACATTCATACTGCTTCTTTCGAATTCTGAAGGGCTGATGCCCTTTTCCTTGCAATCGCCTATAACGGAAAGGACATAGGCAGGGGTTATGTCTTTTTCATCGACACCGGCATCTTTAAGATAATTTTTTATAACCGTTCTTTGATCACTCGGGTCATAGATTACAAAATTTTTGTCATATCCCATCCTGTCCCCATACATTCTGAGAATGCGCAAACATGCAGAGTGGAAGGTCGCGATCCACATGCCTTTTTGCACACCTATCAGACTTTCAACTCTTTCGCGCATTTCCCCCGCAGCCTTGTTGGTGAATGTTACGGCAAGAATATTGTAGGGAGACACTCCCGCAGAAAGTATAAGATGGGCTATTCTGCGGGTCATCGTACTGGTCTTACCGCTTCCCGCTCCGGCGAGTATTAAAAGCGGACCGTCCTTATGGACGGCTGCCTTTTTTTGTTCGGGATTCAAGTCTTTTAAGTAATTTTTCATGACGCTACCTTGGTAAAGAAATTCTGATCAGGTTTTATTCAGTAAATTTGATTCTATCATAAAACACAGGAAAATAAAATAAAGAAACGCCGGAAAAATATATCGGCGCCTCTCGTTTCTTTGCTTAAATCCCTATCAATAATTATCGGCCTTGATTTGAAAATATGCCTTTGAATGCCTGCACACGGGACAAACTTCATAAGCTTTTTTACCGATGTAAGTGTGGCCGCAAACACCGCATTGCCATTTAACATCTTCATCTCGTTCAAAGACCTTTCCGTCTTTTACGTTCTTTGCAAGTGTCATGTAACGTTCTTCGTGTTCTTTTTCAATTTTAGCAACCGCCTCCATTTGAAGTGCTATTTCAGTAAAGCCTTCCTCCCTTGCGGTTTTAGCCATTTCAGCATACATCTTTGTCCATTCATAGTTTTCTCCCAAAGCCGCATCGATGAGGTTTTCCTCCGTACTGCCGATACCGAAAGCGTGTTTGAACCAAATCTCCGCATGTTCTTTTTCATTGTCGGCCGTTTCCAAAAATAAATTTGCGATCTGTTCGTATCCTTCTTTTCTCGCTTTGGAAGCATAAAATGTATATTTATTTCTCGCCTGGGACTCCCCTGCAAAAGCTGTCACCAGATTCTCCAATGTCTTTGTTCCCTTTAGGTCCTTCATTCAATCCCCTCCCGATATTCTTTTCTGTGACAATTTAATTAAAATTAGGTATGACGTATATACCACTTTAAACAGATGTTAAACCAGGGAACTTAATTTTAATGCAATCCTGCCGCCGATCTTTGCATTGTCGACGACCAGACTTATATCGGCCCCGACGCTTTTCCCTTCCGTAAGCCCCTTGATCTTACCCAGCAAATAAGGAGTGATCCGCTTTCCCGTAATACCTATTTCACGGCATTCTGCCAGTGCTTTCTCTATTACGCTTTCCATTTCTTTAAATGGGATTTCTTCTTCCGGAGCAATGGGACATGCGATGAGCATACCGCCTTTAAGCCCCATACCGTATTTATCGATGATTATTTTGGCTATGATTTCGATATCATCAACCCTGCAATCAGCTGGAAATCCGCTGCTCTTACTATAAAATGCGGGAAACCAGTCAGATCCGTAGGTGAGCACTGGTACTCCGGATGTTTCCAGATATTCTAAGGTAGCACCGATATCAAGTATAGATTTTACACCGCCGCATACGACGACTGTATTGGTTCTTTTTAATTCCTCAAGGTCTGCGGATATATCAAAAGATTCGGCTGCGCCTCTATGAACTCCGCCGATACCTCCTGTTACCAGAATCCGTATGCCCGCAGCTTCTGCCGCTATCATAGCGCCTGCAACCGTTGTTGTTCCATCCAAACAGCTTGCAGATACATAAGGAAAATCCCTTCGGCTTACCTTGATAGCCTGGTTCGATTGCGCAAGATAAATGATATCTTCTTTTGTAAGACCCACTTTGATCCTTCCCTTTATTATCCCGATTGTTGCAGGAACGACGTCCATACTGCGCAGCGTATCTTGAACTTCCACGGCAGTTTCCACATTTTTCGGATAAGGCACCCCGTGGGCTATGATAGCCGATTCCAGTGCTACTACCGGTTTTCTTTCATCAAGGGCCTGCTCAACATCGCGGGATATATCCAGATAATTTTTCATCTTACCCTCCCTTCGATTTCGTCAACAGACATTAGCGGATTCACTGCAAGCCGGGATTCCATAGCGATGGCAGCCGCTGCCATTCTGCGAATATCACAGGCCCCGGAAAAGCAATACAGCACCGCAGCCGAAAAAGCATCCTCCGCCCCCGCCACCGACAAAGGGCAAGGTCCCGCAGCTGGCCTTATAACTCCGCTTGCAATATTGTTATCCCTATAGTATACACCCCCATCAGATAAAGTGATAAATATCCGGCTGACACCCTGTTCTGTAAACCATAGCGCTGCCTCATTCAAGGCTGCGGGATCCGTAATCTTTATCCCCGACAAAATCTCTGCCGCAGGTCGGTCCGATCTGACTGTATGGATTTTCCCGATAATATCTTTTGCCCGCCCCGCCTTAGAGGCAGATACAATATCAAGAAAAAGAGGCCTTCCTGAAAAGGATTTCACAGCGTAAGCCAAAATATCAGGCAAAAGATCGGTATCCAGCGCAATTATTTTCGCAGCGCCGACCTTCTTTGCAACCTCTTCAATGAAACCGGTCGTAACGCATTCCATATTATCCGTATTAAAAAGAGCCAGTTCAAGATTGTCCAAAGGGTCTAATACGGACATGCTGACCGCTGTATTCACTTTAGACATAAACTTTACCCCCGATATATCCACACCGACAGAACCGAGATCCCTGGCAGCCGCTCTGCCGGGAAAATCATCCCCGACCATGGAAAAGAAGCTTACAGGGACCCCCATTCTCCCCAGATTCTCGGAGATATTTCTACCTGTCCCCCCGTAATACATATTTATGCTGCCCGAATTAAAATCACCGTAAATTAACCGATCAGACGGATAACCCTCGATATTGATTATAATTCCGCCGATGACAATAATTTCAGCCATTTTATGCCTCCTTTTAGTTAAATTTAGTATACTAGCAACTGCAGAATATTTCCAGTTAAATTTTAGTTTGCCATTTTAT
>CAYRNC010000054.1:0-11993 GCA_964425645.1 uncultured Oscillospiraceae bacterium
AACTACGCCCCTTGTGGACTTTCACCACAGATTGACGGCATGCCCGTCATACAAGTAACAAAAACCCCGTCATTTGACAGGGTTTTCATGGCACGCCAGGAGGGATTCGAACCCCCGACCTACTGATTCGTAGTCAGGCACTCTATCCAGCTGAGCTACTGGCGCATATAGATGCCTTTGCAGGCACGCTATAAATTATACAATAATCGGATCGGATTTGTAAAGCCTTTTGGAGCTTTCATTTTTAAATTTGTTGCCGCCCTTTACCCATTTCAGGGGAAGAAGTGTATTTTTAGTATTAATTTGATATAATTATGGTAATATCGAAAACAAATTGTCTTTATAATGCGGAGGAGGATAGCTATATGTATACATGCGGCCATTGCACTAAGAAAGCGTGCGAAACTGGGGAAATGGAAAACACACCGTTGAATTGCCCTTGCAGGGATTCTGAATTACGTAATATAAGCAAGGAAAAATACCAGGACGACTCGAATAAACAAATAGCGTTGCAGGCATGCAGAACCGAATATGAGGGCTACTGCAACCGCACAAGGATTGAAGAGATTATGGAATTTGCCGAACATATGGGATTCAGCAAACTGGGCATAGCCCACTGTGTAGGATTTGTAAAGGAAGCAGGCCTTGCATCAAGCATCTTTAAAGCCAACGGATTTCAAGTCGATACAATATCCTGCAAATGCTCAATGATTCCTAAAGAGGAAATGGGTATGCAGCAATGGAAGCTGGAATCGGGATTTGACGGGATATGCAATCCGATAGGACAGGCTTACGCTTTGGAAAAAGCAGGTTGCCAACTGGCGGTAATCATGGGCCTATGCGTTGGACATGATACCCTTTTCATAAAGCACTGCAAACTTCCTGTTACATATCTGGCAGTAAAGGATAGAGTGATGGGTCATAATCCTTTGGCCGCCATCTATCTTTCAGAGGGCTATTATCACGATCGTCTGTATCCGCCCACAAGGAAAAAGGGAATGATAAATGATTGAACACATCAATAAACAGGCAATTTATGCAACAGTATTGTAAAAATGATCATGCCCAATAAAGCAAAAGGGTATGTGGCGCCGTAACCCGCGGCAGGATCATCACTGTCCAAAGCATCTATAGCGGCGCCAAGTCCCGGGGTAGAGGTCATACCGCCACAAACCGCCCCCGCCAACATAACCCAATTCAGCTTAAACACATAACGGCCTACGAGGAAACCCGCTAAAATAGAGAACATACCTATTGCCAACGAGGCTACCGCCAGTATTGCACCCGATTTTATCAGAGTATCGAAGGCCATAAAACCGTACTTTAACCCCACCACAGCAAGGAAGAACGCCAGACCTATTTCCCTTATAAGTGAAAGCATTTTGGGATCCATTCTGAATGTGAGAGGGCCAATTTTCCCTACATAGCCCAATACCAGCCCTATTATCAAGACTCCGCCTGTAGCTCCTAAACTGAAATAACCTAAAGGACCCATATAAATCTCAACACTGCCCGCAAGGTATCCTGCAATGCATGTGAGTACAAAAGAAACAAGACTGAATCTGCTGCCTGGAACAGATGCCATAACCGAAGAACCGCCCGCTTTACGCATCTCCATCATATACCATCGCTTTTCTTTTTCTATATCCATTTTAAATAAAGCGGGAAGAAAATTCACCGCAAGAATAACTGCAATTACACCAAACGGATAACCTATAGCATGCCCTACTCCGATACCGGCTTCTGCATTATTGACATACGTTTTTCTTTGCTTTTCATCTAAAGCCGCTGTATTTTCCGGGTTCAGAGTGCCCGTGGTATCTATCAGGGATAAAATTTTTTCTTTTTTATCCTCATCATAAAATGAATAGTTGCTTACATAGCCCTCTGCATGGTTTCTGCCTGTTTCAAGTGCGGCCCCAAGTCCAGGTGAACTGGTTAACGCACCGGTATAGACCCCGGTAATTTCATAGGGATTTGTATCGGAAATAAACAATGTCGCTCCGAACGTAGATGCTGCACCTGTCAATGTTATCAACATGCCTAACGCAACAAATTTCACTCCGTATTTTTTTAAGACAAAGCCCATATCTTTTGCGGCTAGCAAACCTACCGCCGCTACGAAAAAAATCAAGGATGCATTGAAAAAATAAGGGTGGATGACACCGTTTCCGACCATTGTTACCGCAGCATCATAGCCCGGAGAGCCTTTTCCCTCCCCTATTATGTTCATGCCGAACCTATATATCGCCCATCCTGTCAACAGACCGGTAAACAAGGTGCCGGAAACACCTAAACCGAACCTTTTTATTTTGATTTTGCCAAACAATAATCCGGTAGATACGGTAAAAAACATCAAAATAAAAGGGTCCATTATTATACTCGGAATATCGAATCTCATACTACCCTCCCGAATCTGCATTTAATCTTATATAAATGCCGACCTCAATCAATACTACTCCAATCCGGGAGAATATGCACGTATTTTTGTTAATAGCCTAATAAACCACCCGCAAAATTACCCCAAAAAGCGAGCATGATAACGATAGCAGTGCTGACTATAATACCTGCCTTGAACATATCCCACATCGTATAGTGATTTTTTGTATACGTAATTAAAGGAACTGCATCAAGGGGAAGAAGTAGGCACATTCCTGCCATGAAGCTGAGCGTTATAATAAAAGTTACGGGACTGTGTGACATAGCCTCGGCCAAATCGATCAAGGGCTGGGCGCCTACAGCGACAATAGCGGGTCCTATCGGTAAAACTAAGTGAATCAGATTCAAAAACATTCCGATCAATGCTATAAGGGGAATCATGCCCATATCGAGCAGCCCCGTCACCGCTTCGTTCATGAACCAGCTGCTTACCCCCGTCGCGGTTACGGCAGACCCGATTGAAGAAACGCCCCCTATCATGATTACCGCATCCCAGCTTACCCCTTTCATAAAGCTGTCCCAGTTTAATATGTCAATTCCCGGGATAAACATAATTATGAGACCTGCCAATGCGACTATTGTGATATTAAAAGCAGGAACCCACGTACCCGCTATCCAAAATCCCATCATAAACATAAGTATGATTACTAATTTTTTTTCCTTACCTGTAAACGGTTTATCTATTCTCGTCTTACCGATGATTATCTCCACGGATTCTTTGCCGATCTCCATCGGCTTGAATAATTTCATCAGCACAAAAACGGTAAAAGGAACCGAGAGAATTACTATCGGCACCCCGTACAGCATCCACTCTAAAAATGAAATTGAGGTTCCGGTTGCAGATTCCAAGAGATCCAAAGCCAAAATATTTACTGAACTTCCCGCAGGAGTGGTAAGCCCTCCGATCATAGCCCCAAAAGGTATGGCTATCATCAAGGTTTTTGTCAGGCCTTCCTTTCTCGGCCCTTCCTCCAAAGGCTCAAGCATCCCTAAAGCAAACCCCATAAACACCGCACATGACGGCACGTTAGATATAAATGCGGACAGCAGCGCAACAGACGATGTCATGGCGAGCACCACTTTAAATGCACTTCCTCCCGTCCTTCTTAACAAAAAGTTAGCCATGCGATTAATAAATGTAGTATTCATGACAGCTATCGACAAGCCGTAGGAAGCGATGACGAAAAAGAATACTGAATTGATAAAGTTTGTGAAAGCAACACCGGGCGAGGCTATCCCGTAAACAGGCTGCAAAGCTATCAGCGCCAGAGCCGTTACGGCAATAGGGATGGCTTCTGTCACCCACAACATCAATGCCGCCAAAAGCAGTCCAAGAGTTTTAACTCCTTCCGGCGACAGACCTTCAGGTGAAGGAATAAACCATATACTGATCAGTATCACTGCTGCGCCAGCCAGCCCAATTCTCTGTTTTCTGTTCATATAAAGCAATTCTCCTTCAAGATTAACAATATAATGCGCCAAACAGGAGGAATGTGTCTCGCCCGTGTTTGGCGCATATATGGAATCAGCTAGTCCTTATTCAAATATGACCGACTACATCTGTACGGGCTGACACCTTTCGATGCTGACATCGATTCCAAGGTCGATTACTTCTTTCATATATTTATCTGCAGATAGACAATCCTGAGGGAAAAGCACTCCTTTTTCTTTTGCCATGTTCCTTCCCAGCATTACTACGCCGATGGCGGCATAGAGCCCTGTGCGGTAAGAGCTGTAAATGCCTTTGCTCCTCATTTTATCTGTCAGTTCAGAAGTAGCATATTCGGTAACTTTGTAATTAACGGGCTCTCCGTTTTCAATACCTTTTACAAAAGCGATCATATGTCCGCGGAAATCAGGTTCATTTTTACTTTCCTTCGGCAACGCATCAATGGAAGCCAAAAGCACATCCCTTGGGCAGATCTCCTCCCCGTTAAATACAATTCTGTTATCAGGATGGGCTAGCCCCAAAGACGCAATAAATTTCAGTTTTTTCTCAAAATCCTCTTCAAATCCGATCTTCCAGGATGCGTTTTTCAGTCCCTTCTTTGACCATGAATGGACAAACATTTCCACCTCGGGATGGATGGTGATACCTACCTCCCCACCCCCTGCCGGCGGCAGAAACTCTACATATTCTTTAAATGAGCGGGCGGGGTGCCACTCAATTTCCCCATCTATAAGTATCGGAGCATCCATAGAGGCTTCATCTAATATCCCTTCAAGGGAATACCCCCAATGCAAGGGGCGGCTGTGTTCAGAATGGGGAATCATATTTTTGCAGATATCTTTAACTTCGATTGTATCGACGCTGTCCATTTTCTCGATCACCACTGCGGGCATCATGCAGGACATGCCGGGAGCAGTACCTAAGCCCACCATAGCGGTTTTACCGATCTTTATAAAATCTTCATGCATCTTCATCTGATCCCAATGTGCATTTCCCCCAAGATCAACATAATTCGTTTTTGCCTTCAATGCTGCAGTGGTTACACTGAGACAGGTTGACAGGTACGCAGCGTTATAGATAACATCTGCACCGAGAAAAGCCTTGGTACAGGCATCGATATCCATCAAATCCAGAACCATACCCTTTACTCTGTCATCTTTGTACCAGGCAACTGCCTCATCAACCTTTTCCTTATTTCTTCCTGTTATAATTATTTCCTTTACGTCTTTCTGTTCTAAAAAATAGACTATTCCCGGTTTGGCCATTGCGCCTGTACCACCTGTTATAACGATTTTCATAATAGCACCTCCATGTTATGATTGTATATTGAAAGTTAAACTTATTAACTGAATAATAAATTGGGCAGCCATAGTACTATCTGCGGGAAAATCATGATCAGTATCAAAGCTGTAGCCTGTATACACACATAGGGAATGACCGACAAATAAATATCTTTAAGAGTGATTTCTGGCGGGGCCACAGACCTGATGTAGAACAAATTGTAGCCAAACGGCGGCGTAAGATATGCCATCTGCATATTTACTACATAAAGAATAGCGAACCAGACGGGATCAAATCCCAGGCTGGTGATAAGCGGTATATACACCGGCATGGTAATAAACAAAATCGCACCATCATCCAAGAACATTCCCAAAATGAAGAAGCTCAACTGAATAAATACTATTACTATCCAAGGATTTATCCCGGCATTTGCAACAACGTTTTGAATCAAACTAGATGCCCCAAGGGCTGTATACACTTTACTGAATACCGAGGCTGCAATGACAATCCATGCTATCATTCCTGTAATTCTAAATGTTGTGAGCATTGAATTTTTAAACATGGGCCAGGTTAAGCGCCTCTTTATTACAGCGGCTAAAACAGCACCCAAAACACCTACTCCCGAGGCCTCCGTCGGCGAACAAACTCCTGTAAAAATACCGCCAAGCACCATAAAGATAACCAATAATGGTATGATGACACCTTTCAGAGATTTAATTTTTTCCTTTCTCGTAGCTCTTTGCTCAACAGGAATCGGCGGGCCCATGTCCTTATTGATCTGACAGCGAATTATAATGTATATGATATACATTACCGCAAGCATAAAACCCGGAATAACGCCTCCGGCAAACAGGCGGGCCAAAGAGGTACCGGAGATAAAAGAATAGCCCACCATGCAAATGCTTGGCGGTATCAGAAAACCGAGAGCACCGCCTGCTTGGATTGTCCCGGTTATCAGCCTTTTATCATATCCCCTCTTCATCATAGGAGGAATAGCCATCAAACCCAAGGAAACAGTAGCTGCCGAGCTGACTCCGACCATGGCTGCAATTAATACACATACCAGGACACACCCTATGGCTAAACCGCCGCGCAGACCGCCGAACCATTTATATATGCAGTCGAATAAATCTTCTGCAAAATTGGATTCCTGTAAAATACAGCCCATAAAAATGAAACAAGGCAGCGCCAATAATATAAAGCTTTGCAACAAACCGCTTGTTGAAAAATATGTAACAAATAATGCTTCAGGTCCCCATAAAACCAAGGCCGTAATCATACCGATCGAGCCTATTGCATACGCTATCGGCATACCAAATGCAAGCAAGAATAGGGAGGCTCCAAACATTATTAATGTAACTGTCAGTGCACTCATTGAAACCGCCTCCCTGTAAAGACACAATAAATATCCTCTAAAAACTTTGCCAATGCCTGAAGCATTAACGATATGACACCGATGGGAATAGCCATTTTCCACGGGAACGTATACGGCTCCCAGACCCCCCGTTGAGTTTCCAGCGTTATCAGTGATTTCAGCCCGTATTTTGAAGATGCATATAACAGAGGTATAAAGAAGGCCAAGGCAACTAGAAATGTAACACAATCCGTTATAGCCTTACGGCGATCGGACCATTTTGTATAAAACAGGTCCATTCTCACATGGGTCTTGGTCAAAGCTGCGTATCCGCCTCCCATAACCATATATACCGCATAGAAAATTGTGGCCAATGGATAGGCCCACACGGTCGGGCTGTTGAAAAAGTAACGGCAAATGACTTCTATGACCAGGATGCCTGCCATCGGAACGACAAACCAACAGAAAATTGAACTGATCCAGTCATTAAGCTTGCTGATGAAATTAATTATAGCACTCATATTACACCACTCCCTTCCCATCAGCCGAGGCAATTACTTCCGGCAGGGCTTCGTCAGCGCCCTGCCGGGTACATTGTAATAACTAATCCAAACGACCGCGCAACTGATTAAATTTCTTTATTATTTCAACTGCTTCTTTATTTCTGTCGGATTTGGCCGCTTCCTGCTCCCAGACCTTCATTGCAGATTTCGTTAATTCCTTAATGTCGCTTGCAGGCAATTGAGTTACAGTCCAATTCTCAAGGTAAGAATATTCTCCATACATGTTTTGGGTGCGTATTCTCGTCGCCCAATGGTAGAACACCTCATCGATTATCGTCTGTAAATCAGCGGGCAGGGATTCATAAGTTTCTTTATTCATTATGTAAGTAGAGGTAACCGGATTCACCCAAGGTGTAGCCAAATAATAATCGGTTATGTCGTGGAACTGCTGCAGATAATAGCTGTTTGCCCCTCCGAACAAACCTCCGTCGATTGTACCTGTGGTAATACCTAAAAAGATCTCCTCATAGGGGATATTTACACCGGTAGCCCCCACTCCGGCTGCTGTGTTGGCAAAAGCGCCCAGCATTCTTATCTTCATTTTGCGCATATCATCCAGGCTGTTGATAGGCTTCTTAGATATGATTGTATACGGTTCCTCAAAGCTCGGGCCAAGATAGCGCACACCCAATTCATCATATTCTTCTTCCAGCAGCTCTCTGAGACCCAGCTCGTTATAGACAACCAATGCTTCATCTAAATCTACCCAGCTGAAAGGCAACCCGGCTTCAATCGGGCCCATTTTAACCGGCGCCCAGTATTGGCCCATTCCGTGCCCTATATCCAACACACCCGTTTCGACAGCATCTAACATAGAGCTGGAGTCAACGATTTCACCGGCAGCATAGACCTCAATTTTCAAGCGACCGCCTGAGGCATTTTCTAAAATTTCCGCCACCTCATCATGAAGCTCTGCCCCTGCAGCACGGCCGAAATAGGTTTGATATTTCAAGGTATATACCTTATCCATATCCACGGAAGATCCTTCTCCTGAGGTTTCGGTCTGATTCCCGCAACCCACGACTGCTGTTGCCATTATCGCTACCAGGCAAAAAACTAACACTCGTTTTATGTTCTTCATTTCATTCCTCCTGTAACTCTTATACTTTTCTTTGAACCATTTCCTTATCAACGCCTTACATCACCCCCAGTATATTTTTTTAATAAAGATAAAATATTTTTGCTAATAATCATTGTCTTCCCATGACCTCCAGATTTTCCTGAAGTTATTCCACTCCTCCTCATTCATAGAATTGCTCATATTTTTGCAGCCTTCAAATTTCAAATAAGGCTCCGTATATATGCCGCGCCTGAGCAGTGTTTCTATGTTCCTTCGATAGATATCATCTACTTCGCTGTGGGCTTTCGGATCGTCATGCAGCCATAAATTTTTAGGATGTATAGGTTTATCATACATCGTTTTGAACAGTTCGGTTCGAAGATCCTTTGTCCAGTTGGAATTCAAATTCATTACGCGATACTGCCTGAGCTGTTCGATATCTATAACTGCTGCAACAACGGTGTTGCTTCCCGAAGCGGAATAGGAAATTATGTTTCCATAATAGTCCACAATGTGTGAACTGCCTCCGCCCACATCAAAGGGGTGTTCCATTTCAGGACTTACATATACCGGACCCACATTCGGACATATCATATAAAGAGAATTGAATTGGGCATGGCCCCTGTTCTGCGTCATCCAGCCGCCGCCCCCGGGATAGCCGGTTCCCGTCATAGGCATGGCTTCACTTGGGCGATATACAACTTCCGCACCGCTAAACGCCAAGGCACGCACGGCCTCAGGGTATTCTCCATCGCTGCAACAAATAGTACCTACGTTTCCAATGACATCTGATTTATAAACAGGATAAAACGCTTCTATACCGTCTCCGAAGAGGTCTATCCACCTGTCATAGACATCGTGGGGAGTGCAGGATCTTTCGCGGCACCAAACATGATTTTTTGCGGCCTTATGCACGATCTCTCCCTGAGGGCTGATGATGAATAGCACATTAAAATAGCGATCTTCTATCACTTCGGGCCAACGCGCTTTGCACTGCACAATGATATATGTATCATACATTTTTGCAAGATTCCCCAGCCTGTCGGTCTCAGGACCCGGTACATCGATAAATAAATCGTTTGCGCACATTTTATGGGGCAGATCAAATACCTCGTCTGTAAATCCTGTAAGCGCCCCTTCTGATAAAGCGATCAACTTTACAGGCATATTGATATTGCAGGTCGATATCGCTCCGTGAATGAGATTCTCTATGTTGTTGAGATTTTTCCGGATATCCGCTCTTTTGCTTATACCGTATACGACAGAGGATATTCCAATAGCCATATAGGGTGCTATAGGGTTTTGTTTACTCATAGTTCGCCTCTCCTTTGTTCAGTTTACGCCTGAAGCCTTACCATAACGCTGTCATCTTGTCCGGTAATTACTCTTATCCAGCCGCTGAGATCTTTATTGAGTTCCTCGTCGCCGGTATCCGCAATAAGCGGGTTAGGGCTGATGTCAACAATCTTTCTCTTCGATGCGGCAACCAGAATGTTTTCCTTCCCTATCATGCGAATGATGCGCGGGCTTAGCTGTTGATTGCCCCTTCCGAATACATGACCTTGCCCGCCGATTATAGTGACAACAATGCATGCTTTCTTACCTTGAATCTGGTGAAATAAATATTGCTCATTTACATCGGCTGCTTTCAATTTTTTATTTCTCACAACATCAACACCCAACAAAGTCCCTGCAATTCCCATGGTCCCCATTATGAATCGGGTCGTGGTTCCCGGGCCGAAAATATAGTATACATCAGCCTCCATCCTGTTTTTTATTTCGGCAGCAATGCTTTGCAGCTCATTTTTTTCGGAATAGCCCCCTGTTTTCATGCTCTGCATGCAATCCCTAATTACCGGAACTTTCAAGTATCCGCATAACCTTGCCTCTATTCTGCCCTGACGGAAGGCCTGTTCATCAATATCCATTACTTCTGCTTCTTTCCACGCGATATTTTTTCCGCTGAAAACGTCGGCAATGGCCCTCCCGGCCCCTTTAGGATTAACAGCATAGACGGCAGAATGTATTTTAACGCCTGCAGGTATTCCGAGCATCGGAAAATTATTACCCAGTGCCTGATACATATTACATGCCATACCGTCACCGCCTGCAAAGGCTAAAAGATCGACACCTTCGGCTGCCATTTCCTTCGCAATAGCAATTGAGTCCATATACGTGGTCTTTCCACTGTTGATTTTCCCGATGACCAAAGGTAAAAACCCCGCAGCTTTCGCAGAATTTTCTCCCATTTCAAAGGGAGCCGTTATCAATTGAATTTCGTCCTTTAACCGAGAAATTTCTTTTAGCGCCGCAGCAGCTCTGAGGGGTGCTTCAGGGGTCGCACCTAAGGCGCAGGCTTTTTTTAATGTGCCCTCACCGTCGGTACCCTTTAAGCCGACTTTTCCCCCCATCCCGGCGATAGGATTTACAATTAAGCCAAGTCTTTTCATTACACACTCACTGATTACAGATTTATAGTTCCTGCGGCAATGCGCTTTTTAAGCTGCCGATAGGTGACCGCAATTTTGTCAAATTCATTAATCTCATCTGAAACCGTATCGTGAATCGGCATGTTGTGCGGAGCATTTTTTATCACGTCGGGTTCCTCATAGCATTCTCTCGATATTTCCGCAAGCACGGCCGCATATTCATCCAGATCATCCTTACTGTTGGATTCGGTAGGCTCCAACGTAAATGGCTCAGGCACGATCCAAGGATGATGCGACTGCCAATAATGCTGCATACCGAAATCCACCAAACGTTTACTGACATCTACTGTGCCAAAGCCGGTATCCTCTTTGAGCGTTTCCCAGCTGTATCGGCATTGCTCCAATCTCCGTTTACCTTTGGCATAATGTATTTTTACACCGCGGATCATGCTTATTTTTTTCATCAAATACTGGTTATTCAATACAGAACATATCGCAGCCTCTTTAATACCCTCCGCACCTAGCTGCATAATCCACATATAGGCTCTAAGGATTACGTGGGTATTGCCGATAAACTGGCGCACTTTACCTATGCTTTGAGGGCAATTATAATTTAGATGATACTCCTTCCCATCAAATTCAACCCTGGGAATAGGGAGGAAAGGTTTTAGGGCATTACGAACTCCCAGGGCACCGCAGCCCGGACCCATCCCTCCATGCGGAGAAGAAAATGTTTTATGAATGTTGTAATGTATAAGATCAAAACCCGCCTCTTTTGCCCGGCTTATTCCCATAATGCCGTTTACATTGGCCTGGTCGTAATAGCAAAGCGCCCCCGCCGCATGTGCGGCATCCACATATTCCTTGATTGCCGGATTAAAAATCCCGGTATCCTCCGGATTTGTAACAAATATGGCGGCAGTGCGCTCAGACAATGCGGCCTTCATGGATTCCAAACCGGCCAATCCATCCTCATCAGGCAAAAGCGAAATCACTTTGTACCCTGCAGTTGCAGGAGCCCCCGCATCTGCAGGATGTGAGAACATAGTCGTTATAATCTCATCCCTCTTCGTATCTCCACGGGATTCATGATAGGCGCGTATTACGCTCGCTCCCGCAAAACAGGCCGCAGCACCTCCACCGGTTTGAAAGCAAAAAGCGTCCATCCCGGAAATTTCACAAAGCATTTCCTCTGTCTTTTTATAGATCTCAAGCATGCCCTGCATTGTTTTTGAATCCTGCAGCGGATGCACCTCCGTTATATTCGGATTGCGGGCGGCAATATGCTCCTGCACCTTAGGGCTGTACTTCATGGTACAAGTCCCCTGACTAATATCGGGAGTCATATCGTTACCCAGTATCTCCTGGGTAAGACGAAGATAATGACGATTTACACGGGCCTGATGTACTTCAGGCA
>CAYRNC010000055.1:0-11761 GCA_964425645.1 uncultured Oscillospiraceae bacterium
ACCCGCCTATTCCTTGCGGACCGAGCAAACCCTTATGACCCGTGAATGCCAAACAATCTATCTTCATATCATCCATATAGATGGGAAAAGCTCCGGCAGTCTGGGCGCTGTCTACAATGAAGAATATATCATGCTCTTTGCATATTCTCCCGATCTCTGCAAGCGGCATCAGCGTGCCGCAAACATTGGAGGCATGAAGCATCAGCACCGCCTTGGTCTTTGACGAAACAGCCTTTGCAATGTCTTGCGGATTCAGTTCACCGTATTCATTACATGCTGCATAGCTTACCAAAACCCCGCGCTCTTTCGCTTTTTCAAGGGGGCGGGCAGCCGCGTTGTGCTCCATGGACGTGGAGATCACATGATCCCCTTTTCGAAAGAGCCCCGCTATTATCATATTGAGACTGCCGGTAACGCCCGAAGTAAAGATAACATTACTTTCTTTGTTAAAATGAAAGAAAGTACAAAGTTTTTCTCTCGCTTCAAAAACCTGCTTAGCCAGACGATAGGAGCTTTCGTAGCCCCCCCTCCCGATATTGAACCCTCCGCTGTCAAGGAATTCCTTCATCGCATTTCCCACGCCGGGGGCCTTTGGAAAAGAGGTGCTTCCGTTATCCATATATATTTTCTTCATGACCCACCCTTTCAACAATTCCTAATTTAATACCTTCTTGTAGTAATTCTTTTCAAGAATTTTAGCCGAATATGAAAATTCTTTATTTACCACGGAAAGAACCCCTTTAGCATATCCCTCTTCTACGGTAATGCCGGCGTTTGGAACAAATACGTTCGTCTTCGCGTTGTACCGTCCGAGATCGGTAATAAAGCTGCGATCATTAAATTCAACTAACCCCGGCGAATCAGAAAGAATATCCTTTCCCATCACCAGCCTGGAATCGTAATTAAGTCCCAACAGATTAGCCAAAGTAGGCATAATATCCAGGCTGGAACAAACCTTATCCACCGAGATAGGCTCCTTCATGCTGCCGCACCATATGATCAGCGTACTTTTGTATTTCTCAAAGCGCTTCTCAAGCGTATGCCCCGCTAATTCATCCATCTCGTCGTCGGTCAGACCGTAAGGGTAATGGTCCCCGGAAATCACAATAACGGTATCCTCCAGCAAACCTGCTCTTGAAAGTTCCTCCTGCAAGTACTTTACGGCAAGATCAAACTCCGCATTACAAGCCAAATAAGCCTTCCCTGCCTCGGAATAACCCATGTGATCCACCTTGTCTTTATGCTTTGCTGCCATGTAGTTACCGTAAAATGTATAGTTCAAATGACCGCTCACAGTCATATAATAGTTATGAAAAGGAGCTGCATTCATATCCTTCGGCAGGGTAAGCTCCATCATCTCCAGATCAGATTCAGGCCAGGTTTCCTTCACGTTAAGGCCGTTTCCAAGCCCTTTATAATCGTACCCCATATTTGGATGGGACAGATTGCGTCCGTAATACTTATAATAGTGGTTGTGATATGCTTTGCAGGTATAGCCTAAAGGACTGAGCAGATTCCCGAAACAGTAGGGCATGTAATTCTTTGATGATTCCTTAAAGCTCCACACCCCTGATTTCGGAATCAGGCCGGTAAGCGTAACATATTCTCCGTCGCTTGTAGAAACGCTCCATACAGGGTTATAGAAATTGCTGAATACAAATCCCTCCCTTGCCATGCGGCAAAGAGTGGGGCTTGTTTCCTCATTCAATGCCAACGAAGAAAAAGCTTCACCCACTATCCATATCAAATTCTTGCCTGCAAACATCCCCGTATATTCGTTTTTCTTAGTAGGCGTAACAGAACTAAAATAGATATGCATATCTTTAATCGCTTCGTTTTTTTCTCCGGCTATTAAAGCATCAAAATCTATATCCGTGACATTATACCCATACTCGGGAGGCGCGGCCTCCTTAGAAGGATCATCGGGATCCGGTGAAGGCCCCGGATTGTGCACCGTAAGCCCGCCCAAGAGCAGGTTTTTAGCATCAAGCCTTAAAGTTGTGGTAACACCGAACAAATCGACGGATAAAGCAGGCACAAAGGATTTTCCGTATAAATATTTTACCGGCATTACTCCGCTGCTGTTTGCGTAAATCAAAAGCACAGCTAACAGATACGCACCAAACGATGAGCCCGCCAGACGAAACAGGTGCTTTTTATCCATCCTTTTTTCCGGCACATAGCCCCTTCCAAGAATTAAAAGAAGCACAAGAGGAAGAGCGGAAAGCAGTAAAGGAAAAGCGGATGCCTTTATCCCGCCCGCCGTGGCCTGCCAGTATTCGGTAATCGCATCTGCTCCTGCAAACAGGGAGTAAAGCGTTCCGAATGTATTAAAGATGGTAAAATATAGTATTTGCGCAGCACAAAACAGCCAAATGACAGCTATTAATATGGCGGAAATCCATCGATTTATGCTTCGCCTCGCAATGCTTGAAAGAAAGGCACATCCCAGACCCAAAGATATTGAAAACAGCCCCGTGTATAAAAATGATGACAACGAGATTCTATCAAAGCATGCAATTTTTACTATCAGTTCAATATAGAAAATTGCCAGCGGAAAAAAGAGAAAGTATACAATTCTTTTCCCGGATGCGCTCTTTAAAATGTCATTCAGCATTTTTCTATCCGTCATTTTCGTCATCCTTTTACAAAATACATCAATTAATGTTATCAGACTTAAACCTGATTCGCAAGGCAACAATATATGTAAGCATCAATTCGGTGACAGCTATGCTCCGTATAACATATTTTTACCGATCCCTTTCCATTCAATTATTTTATCTGTTCTAAGCGACGTAACATGCAAAAAATTATCGGCGGGGTACGGTTGTTCCCGCCGACAGATTCCGCAATTTGCAGAAGTACATATACTTCTTTATGAAATTTATGAAAAAAAATCGGTTAACTTTTATTTCCTGTGGTTTTTTTCATATAATATTCTAAGCCCGTGAAATGTAAGGTTTTTATTTAATATGACTTTTTTTCTGCAGTAAGGGATAACCTCACCGATCAGGCCACCTGTAGCCACCGCAGTGCATGGCGCTCCAAGATGATCCTCAACCCTTTCTATGATACCGTCTATCATTGCAGCGTTCCCGTATATTGCACCGGATTTCATACAGTTTATCGTGTTTGTGCCAATAAGCTGTTCAGGCCTGTCCAAACTGATGCGGGGAAGCTGCGAAGTCCTTGCCGACAAAGCGTCAACGGACAGGCGCAGACCGGGAATGATCATCCCTCCGATATAGTTACCTGCTTCATCGATAACGGAAAATGTCGTAGCCGTTCCCATGTCAAAGATCAGTATAGGTTTCTCGTACTTTTCAATTGCCGCCACCGCATTGACAATCAGGTCGCTGCCCAGTTGAGAAGGATTGTCAATGGCTATTGGAAGCCCTATATCCAGGTCCACACTTACAACAAGGGGGCAAATACCCGTAAGCCTTTCCACCGCCAATCGTAAAACCATTTTAAGTTCGGGAACCACCGAGGAAAGAATGGCACCTTGAATATCTTCGGCATCTACTTTATTGAATTTGAACATATCCATAAACATAAGCACGTATTCGTCTTCGGTTTTTGCCCGATCGGTGCTGTATCTGGCAGTAAAGATAATATCATCGCCTTTCATGCAACCCACCACAATATTCGTGTTTCCTACATCAATTACAAGGATCATCTGCATCTCCGTTCTAACTTGCCGCAATACAATATTTTTACCATTATAGTAACTTTAGAGCGCAAAAATTACAAGACTTTTCTGATGCGCCTTTATCAAACCTTTGTTTCTCCGGAAAAAATACATGTGAAATTGCATATATTTATTACTTTTGCTATACTGATCACATATCGTTTACGCCCATGAAAGGGGATGTCAGTATGCTACGGGGAAAAACCTTGCTGCTTGGGGTAACAGGCAGCATCGCCGCCTATAAAGCAGCCGCATTAGCCTCATCTTTGGTGAAGCATAATTTGAATGTGCATGTGCTCATGACAAAAAATGCGACTGAATTCGTTACACCCATGACCTTTGAAACCCTTACCGGGAACAGAGCCCCTTATGATTCATTCAACAGGGACTTTTACTTCGATGTTGAACACATTGAACTGGCTAAAAAAGCCGACTTAGTGATGATAGCCCCCGCCACAGCCAACATCATTGCAAAGCTGGCGGCAGGAATAGCGGACGACATTCTTTCCACGACAGCCCTGGCCTGCACATGCAAAAAAATGTTGGCACCCGCCATGAATGTAAACATGTATGAAAATCCGCTCACTCAGGAAAACATGAGAAAATTAAGAAGCTTTGGCTGGAAGGTTATCGCTCCGGGGGAAGGAAGACTCGCCTGTGGAGATAAAGGCGTCGGCAAGCTTGCAGAGCCTGAAATACTTCTTTCCTATGTCATCAATGAGCTTGCCTTTGAAAAGGATATGAAAGGGTTGAAGGTATTGGTTACGGCAGGTCCCACCCAAGAGGCTTTGGATCCCGTTCGCTATATCAGCAACCATTCCACGGGGAAGATGGGCTACGCCCTCGCAGAGGCGGCGGCAAGACGAGGTGCCGATGTAACCCTGGTAAGCGGCAAAACCGCCTTGGATCCCCCTTTGTTTGTGTCTACGCAAAATGTAGTATCGGCCCAGGATATGTTTGATGCGGTGACGGCGGTAAGCGACAGCCAGGATATAATAATAAAGGCAGCTGCTGTGGCGGATTACCGTCCCGTAAAACAGGAAAACTGTAAGATTAAAAAGGAGGATAAGGGCCCGATGGAGATACCTCTTATGAGGACTCCCGACATTCTGCAATATCTGGGCGACCGCCGAAAGAAAAATCAATTTCTTTGCGGATTTTCCATGGAGACACAGGATCTCATAGAAAATTCACGGCGTAAATTATTCAAAAAACACCTCGACATGATAGCCGCCAACAACTTAAAAGATGAAGGAGCCGGCTTTTCTGCAGATACCAACCTGTTGACCCTTATTACCAAACAGGACGTTTTACCCATGCCCCTTCTTACAAAACAGGAAGCATCTCATAGAATACTGGACCTGATTATGGAAATACGTGCATCTCTCCGCGAAGGTTAGTCTCCATCAGGGTCTTGATACGGTCCATACCGTAACCTTTGCTCAACAGATAATAAAGCTTTGTTACCGCAGCCTCTACGGTCATATCATAACCGCTTACTGCACCTGCCTTAATGAGCCCGTGACTTGCTTCATATTCCCCTAATATTGCAGATCCCCTCTGGCATTGTGTGCAAACCACGATAAGGGTATCATTTTTTCTTGCCATTTCAAGAATCTCCATTAGAGCGCCTTTGTCCTCCGGTATATTCCCCGCCCCAAAGGCCTCAATAACAATGCCTTTTAAATCTTTAGTCATTAGATTTCCAAAGATATCAAACTGTATTCCCGGAAATATCTTCAACACCGCAATTCTGTGCTCTTTGAATTGTGACAGTTTAATCCCCTGCCCGCTTTCCCGAATATTCTTATGATCCGCAACAATGCGGACTCCGGCCTCTGCCAGATGGGGATAATCAGGAGAATCGAAAGCTATGAGTTCATCAGAGCTCACCTTGGTAGCGCGGTTCCCCCGCAAAAGTCTGTTTCCAAAATAAAGTGAGACTTCGGGGATTTTGTAATTTGCCGCGATAAGAAGACCGGTGATAAAATTATCCCTTGCATCGTTTCTTATCTCGCACATGGGTATCTGAGAACCGGTCAGTACAACCGGTTTCGATATTTCCTCAAACATAAAAGAAAGCGCCGATGCCGTATAGGCCATCGTATCGGTTCCATGAAGAATCAAGAATCCTTCATATCTGTCATAATTTATTTCGATATCCCCGGCGAGTTTTATCCAATCCTTTACGGAGATGTTGGATGAATCAAGAAGCGGATCGTATTCGATCAGATCAAAAGCAGGCACCTCAGGTGAATTCAATTCAGGAATATTTGCAAGTACGGTTCTGAAAAACCCTTTCAACGGTGCATATCCGTGATCGGTTCTCGCCATACCGATGGTTCCGCCTGTATGGATAACACAAACCTTCTTTTGCATGTTTACCCTCTTAACAGTCGAATGGGGGACGTTTCTGTCCCCCATTCCGTTTTAATCGCTTAGCTTGACCTTTGCTCTGGAAGAGCTGTAATCCCAACCGCAGGCATCCAGCTTTTTAACCGCATCCGCAACGCAGTCAACCAGTGCTTTCGTCATTTTCTCGCCCTTTTCAGCTGTCCCTTTGGTTGCATCCCCCGTTAGAGCCGCATCCGTTATTTCGGCGAAGTCCCATTTTACCTCCACCTTATCAGGAAGCCTATCCGGAACAACACAATCCGCCAGTTCTTTTTCACACCATTCAGGGAAAAGATGATATGCAATAGAAGACTCCCCTTCTCCGGCATGGCCAAGTCCGTTCAAAACTTCAAAAGTATTTGAAGGGAGAAGCTTTCCTGCAGTAACCCACCACTCGGTAAGGGCTGCTATCCTTGCATCAGGGTATTTCTCCTTTATCTTTCTTGAGGCAATCTCTAAAGGAGCGATATTGCCGTCGTGACCGTTCATCAGAAAAATCTTATTTATGCCGTTTCTTAACACCGATTCCATTATGTCGTAAATCACCTGTGTCACCGTATCATAGGAAAGTGTGATCGTTAACGGAAAGGTATCATAATGACCGCTGTAGCCTACTGTCACAGGAGGCAGCACAAGCATCCCTTTTACCCTGTCAGCCACCATGCAGGACAGTTTATAGGAAACTATCGTGTCGGTGCCCTCTGCCAAATGAAGGCCATGAGCTTCACAGGAGCCAAGAGCAAGAATCACCTTGTCGTAATTACCCTTTTGCACCTGATTGGCTGTCAGTTTAAGCAGTTCGTTGTTTGCCATTTGCTTTTCTCCTTTCTTGCGTGTTGAATCGGAAAAGCGTACGTTACAGAAATACTTCTTTCATAAATACAAATTTACCGTCTTCAACCTTGTTGATTGTCACCGATTTCGTCGGAACATGACTGCCATCCTCATAAGTTACAGTCCCGGTAACGCCTTTAAGGCCAACCGTTTCTGCGATAGCATCCCGAATCGAGGCAGGATCATCAGGATCGGAAGCTCGGGAGATGGCGTCGGCAATAAGATACATAGTGTCATATCCAAGTCCTGCAAAGGCGTTCTCGGGGGCTACACCGTATGCCTCCGTATATGCCTCTATGAAATCCACCATCATCGGATCCTTATTTTCCAGGGAGGCATGAGTACCCACATAGGTATTATCGGCTTCGGCGCCTGCAACTTCGATAAGAAGCGGAGTATCAAACCCGTCGCCGCTTATAATGGGCAAAGTCACTCCCTTATCCCTGAACTGCTTAACCACGACACCCGCATCATCGGGAACACCGGATATGAACAGAATTTCAGCTCCGCCTTTATCTGCTAGGAAACGGTCTATCTGTGCCGAGAAATCGGGATCCTTGTTCATGTAATTATCGGTGAGAACTATCTCCCCTCCCAAAGCGGTATACCTTTCCTGGAAAAAATGGGCTAGTGCTTTTGTGAATTCCATTGACTGGTCTATCAACAGATAGCATTTTTCCAAACCCATATCGTTGAAGGCATATTCCGCACAGGCATAGGCCTGCACATTGTCACCAAACGGCGCAAGGAAGGCAAAGTCTCCCACTTGATCGGGAATTGACGGCAATGTCGCCCCTGAGGTGATAAAGGGGATACCCTTGCTCTGGCAGATATTGCCTGCAGCAAGCGCATAGTTGGAATCGGAAAGACCCGCCACAACTATGCAGTTGTCCACATCGATCATTTTCTTTGCATTGTTGGCAACGGTAGTTTGTTCGGTTTTACCGTCGTACGAAACAACATTGATCATCTTGCCGTCGATGCCTCCGGCTTGATTGATCTCATCGGCAGCCAGCTTGAAACCGTTCAGGGAAGGCTGGTCCAGGGAGGCTTGGCCTCCGGTAAGGTTGAAGAGTGCCCCGATATTTATAGTATCATCATCTGTCGTCCCCTCCTGTCCTCCGTTGCCTCCGCAGCCGGAAAGGGATATAGCCATTATCAGAGCCAGCAAGACTACAAAGGATCTTCTAAATCGTTTCATTTTCTTTTTTCTCCTCTCATTGATTTATTTCCACTCTCAAGCAGTTTTGAGATAAATGGACCGATATAAATGAGAATGCGAACAGCATTTCTTATATAGTTTATCGATATTACCGCTAAAGAAATATATTCGTCCTTACGAAAAATGCTTGTATACGTCTTTAAAGAAAACAGGCTTTCGGTAATTATCTCATTATAACCCATAATACCCTGTCTTCGGAAAATAATTATAGCTATAAGCAAAGCAGCCAGTATTAAGTTTGAGGCCCCATAAAGTTCTGGAAGCCTTATCGAAAACACAACCACCCCGGTTTCCAGCGGAGCCAACAGCTCCGGGATAAACGTCATCAGCAAAGAACCTACTACAGCACCGCTTATTGAGAACATTCCCCCTATAATAGAAGTTTCAACGATCTTAAAGCTGGTATCAATATAAAAAAATTTTCCCGATATGACGCTTATCATATGGCCCCAAAGCCCTCCGGCAACTCCTGCTATGAAGGCGCTGATGCAAAAGGCCGATATTTTCTTGACGGCCAAATTGATTCCAAGAGTCTGAGCGGCCACATAATCATCCCGCATCGCCGTAAGTCCTCTGCCGTAGGCGCTGTTGATAAGGCGGTGAAGCACAAAAAGCGATAAGAAAGCCGAAGCGAAAATTATCCATGTGGATGAATAGGCGGGAAGTCCCGTTATTCCCCTTGCACCGTTGGTAATTTGATCCTCATTGTCCAAGACAGCCCTGACTATCACTATCAGCCCTATTGTGGCAACGGAGAGATAATGGCCTTTAAATCTCAACACGGGAAACCCTATGACCAAAGCGGCGGCTGATGCCAGTATCCCCGCTATTATCAACGCCAAAGGAAAAGGCAGGGTCACATTCATAAGCAGGTCAGGCAATGCCGGCATGTTCACCGCTTTCTGCGCCGGAGTCAGCGTGAACAGAGCCGAAGCGTAGGCCCCTATGGCCATAAATGCGGCATGGCCCATGGAAAACATGCCTGAAAACCCGTTTACAAGGTTGAGGCTAGCAACTAATATTACATTTATACCGAAAAGATTGACCAGCCCTGTGTAATAACCGTAGCTGTCCATACCGCTTCTTATAAGCACCAGCAAAGGAATAAGAATAAAAAGTATAAACCGAAACAGGTTGTTTTCGCTTAACTTCATCAGCTTCTTCCTCCTTCCCTCGTGCCCAATATCCCATTAGGCCGGATCAGAAGAACGCCTATTAACACCGTGAAGACAAAAGCATCTCTATAAGGCGTTATACCAGTAGGCATAAGTCCTGCAAAGAGCATCTCGGCTATTCCAAGCACAAAACCTCCCAGCACCGCTCCCCCTAAATTCCCGATACCTCCAAGCACCGCCGCACAAAAAGCTTTAAGCCCAGGTACAAATCCCATTAAAGGATCTATCGTTTTGTATTCACCTGCAAGCATCAGTCCGGAAAGAGCTGCAAGGCTTGAACCGATGATGAATGCAGTAACCACAACCGTCGTAATATTGATGCCCATAAGCTTCGACGCGTTCATATTGTCTGAACATGCCCTCATCGCCATACCGATTCGCGTCTTTTTTATCACATATGTTAGTGCCATAAGAATGATAAACACCGAAATAAATGTTATTATATTCATCGTGGAAAGCTTTACGGTGCCCACTGAATGAAGAACCGTAAGTCTTTCCGGGAGGTGGAAGGCTTTTCTTTGAGGCGAAAACAACATCATCATCAGGTTCTGAATAAAAATCGAAACGGCCAATGACGATATTAAGGTTGTTTCCTCCCCTTCCGACCTCAATGGCCTGTATGCCAGTCTTTCCGCCGTAAGCCCTACAGCAACCGCTATGATAACAGAAATAGCAACCGCGGCCCAAAGAGGCATGCCGAAAGCCGTGGAAAGAACTAAAATAGTATACACCCCGACAGTCATTATATCCCCGTGTGCAAAATTGATCAAACGCAGTATGCCGTAGACCATGGAATATCCTATAGCCACCATGGCATATACGCTGCCGAGCTTCAGCCCGTTTACAAATTGGCTTAAAAAATAGACAGCCTGCTCCACTTTATTTACGCACCCCCAAGATAAGCCTCTTTTACCGTTGAATCTTCCGCCAAAATACAGCTTTCGCCTTCCATGGCGATGTTTCCGGTAGCGAGTATGTATGCCCGATCCGATATTTCAAGGGCATCATAGGCATTTTGCTCCACAAGAAGCATGGTAATTCCCTCATCCTTCAACGTCTTAAGTACAGAAAAAACCTGCTGCGTTATCAGAGGAGACAAACCCATAGACGGTTCATCAAGAAGCAAAAGTTTAGGCTCTCCCATCAAAGCTCTTCCGATTGCAAGCATCTGCTGCTCACCACCGGACAAGGTTCCGGCCGACTGAAGAAGCCTTTCCTTCAGCAATGGGAACAGCTCAAATACCATATCCAGGTTTACCCTCATCCTTTCGCTGCTTTTTTGCAGGTATGCTCCGAGCAGTAAGTTTTCCTCTATCGTCATTTTGGCAAAAATCTGCCTCCCCTCAGGAACCTGGATGATGCCGGCGGATACTATGCTGTGGGCAGGCCTGTTAGTTATATCCTTGCCTTTAAAACTAATGTACCCCGACTCTGCCCGCAACAGACCTGAAATGGTTTTTAGCATAGTGGATTTACCTGCCCCGTTTGCGCCGATCAGTGCTACCAGTTCCCCTTCTTCGACTCTCAGACATACATCGTGCAAAACTTGTATGGTATCGTATTTCACACACAGATCCTTAATTTCAAGCATTTTTTCTCCCGCTTCCCAAATAAGCTTCTATTACCTTGGGATCATCCCTTACCTCCTCAGGCTCCCCCTCAGCGATAATCTGTCCTGCGGCCATGACGTAAATGTACTCGCAAAGACCCATAACAACTTTCATGTCATGCTCTATAAGCAGAACGGTAAGACTGAATTTTTTTTGGATATCCTTAATAATCCGTACCAACTCTCTGCTCTCCTTGGGGTTCATACCCGCCGCGGGTTCATCCAAAAGAAGCAGTTTTGGGGAAGCTGCCAATATTCTAGCTATCTCAAGCTTTCTTTGGGCTCCGTAAGGCAAAGAGTCCGCCCTGTCGTTAGCGTAGCCTTCTATGTCCAGGACCTGCAGCATTTCAATCGCTTTGCCGGCTAAACCCTCCTCTTCGGCCCTGAAACGCGGCAGTCCGAATATAGCCTCCGCATTGCTGTATGTTTTATGCATTTGGGCTCCGATAATCACATTTTGCAGAGCCGTTGCCTTTTTAAACAGCCTGAGGTTTTGATATGTCCTGAGAATGCCCATCCGTGCAATTTTATCCGGCCTTTCACCGGTTATGTCTTTCCCATAAAATGAAATCGTTCCGGACGTAGGCTTCAGGACACCCGAAAGCATATTTATTACCGTAGTTTTCCCCGCACCGTTGGTACCTATCAAACCGTATATTCTGTTTTCTTCCAAAGCCGCGGAAAAAGATCTTACCGCCTTCAATCCTCTGAAATGCTTGTCAAGGTTGTCTATCTGTAATATTGCCGGCAATTCGCAATCCTCCTGCTTTTATATTATTTAATTATAACGAGATGGGGAGGCAAACACAACACAAAAGTCACTTATGTCATATCTC
>CAYRNC010000056.1:0-11724 GCA_964425645.1 uncultured Oscillospiraceae bacterium
TACCACAGAAGGCTATTATCTTTTATATTTACAGACTTTCTTTCACAGTCTCTAATCATGTTTCTAAAAAATTCATTTACCTATCCTTCCAGTAGTTGTTGGCGGCAGCAACCGTTTGATAATTGATAGCAACCACCTGTGAAGCAGCTATCAAGCTGTTCGCGTTTTTAGAGTATTGCGGACGCAGCCTTTTGCGAATCTCTTCGGATGGCTGTGTGTATTCAACCCCTTTTTGAGAAAGTTTAATTGCCAGTTCAAAACCTTCCTGAGGAGTATTAGTTTTTAAGCTGATAAGCCAATTTTTCATATTTTCCTCCATTCTGACAGTTAAGCGGTAGCGCTGGGTAATTATTAAAAAGAGGGTGCTTACACTCCCTCAAATTATATTCTTTTTAAAACAGCAAAATATCACAAGATACGGGAATCAATCTTATTATCCATAAGCCCGATGTATCGCATTACGTTTAGTCAAGGTGGTGTAGTGTGTTCTATTCAGTTTTTAAAGTGCATTTAATTGTATGTATAAACAAATATACTTCAAAGCAGGATTTATGTACTGTTCCATCCTGCACTTTATACCCCTTATGGTTATATTGTATGAATTCTGCCGTTAATTGTGCCTGTTTGAAGGCGAACCGCTTCATGAGCTTTATTATTGTTCCTTATATTATAGTTAATTGTCCGGGAATCATCTGTCACTTGTAATCTCTGCTAAAACATATATACTATTTGTAAATCACTGACCTAAACTTAATAATTGCGTAACGTAACGCCTATAAATTTTTATGCGCAGCTCCTTTATGGCATCTGGAACTATTACTAACTAAAACCTAATAAATACAGCATACAGTCCTTGAAAAGGGTATAAATACTGCAATTAATAGTATGGGGGGGAGAAATTACATGTCTTATTACATCATAGCCATAAGAATGGATAACAGAACGGGCAATTCATTGAAACTGCAGGATACTTTAACCAGAAACGGGTGTAACATCAAGTCCCGTTTAGGATTGCATGAAGCAGACGCAGAAACATGTGCAAACGACGGCCTCATTGTTCTGCAACCTAACGGAACAAAGACAGAGATTGACGGTTTGATGGACGACCTCAATAAGTTAGAGGGCATCAGAGCGAAACTGATAGATTTAAACTGAAAAGTCAGTTTTACATTAAACTGATAGCCTGCCCGGGCATCTTAAGGGATAGTTTAATGTGCTCAAGCAACATTAATTTTTGCGTTCCTTAAAAAATAAGTTTTAAATTTGAATCTTATTTCTGCAAAGTTTATTGGACTTAGTCTGCAAACCCTTGTGATTTTATATAAAACTCATAAGGGTTATATTTTTTTAAAAGATTGCTCCGAAAGCAAGCCAATGATATGATGAGGCCATGTATACCGGCCCGGTACCAATAGTATACCGTAAACATTTATATAGGAGGTGTTAAGGTGAAGAAAAAAAGAATAATTATTTCCTTGATGATTTTAATATCAGCATGTTCTTTTTGGTTCTGGGTGAATTTTCGCAATGAACGAAATGATATACAAGCCTCCGGCAATATAGAGGCCGCCAGCGTAGATCTTACCGCCAGGCTTGCCGGGACAATAAAGATTTTGTCAATTGAAGCAGGCAAAGCCGTAAAAAAAGATCAATTGTTAGTTGAATTAGACAGAAACGATTTAACCGCCCAAAAAGAAAGGGATGAACTAAGTGTTTTAAAATCCATTTCCAACCTAAAGGATCTTGAGTCCGGCGCGAGGTCCGATGAAATTAAAATAGCTGAAGCAGACTTGAACATTGTCTTATCAAATTCCAAAAAAGCGGAGGATAATTTTGAAAGATTAAAAGTTCTGTTTAAAGAAGGGGCTGCAACGCGGGTAGAATATGAAAACGCTCAGGCAGCGCTCAATATCTGCATAAGCGAGGTTAAGGCGGCAGAATCTCGCTTAGCCCTTTTAAAGACGGGAAACCGTTCAGAATTGATTAATGCTGCAAAGATGGAGGTTGAACGAAATAAAGCTGTTCTTAAAGCAACCGATGCTATGCTTGAAGATTTGAAGATATGCTCTCCGATTGAGGGAATAGTTATGTCAAAGAATTATGAATTAGGGGAGTATGTTACCCCCGGCCTATCTTTAGCTACTGTTGTCAGCTTGGATAACCTTTGGATAAAGGTTTATATCCCCACTGATGACCTGCCCCAGGTAGCCTTCGGTCAAAAGGTTTCATTTTCAGTGAGCGGTTTACCTCAAAACTTCTATGGTGTTGTAGAGGAAATTGCCGTAAAGGGGGAATTCACTCCTAAAACCATACAGACGAAAAAAGAAAGGGCAAATGTAGTCTTTGGATTAAAAGTCAGGATCAGCAGCGAGGGCGGCATCCTAAAGCCGGGAATGCCCGCCGATGTGATTTTCCCAAGGGGTAACATAAATGATTAAAGTGCTTGGGGTGAATAAATCCTTTGGTGCAATCCAGGCGATTAAGGATGTAGATATCCTTGTTGACAAACAAGAGATATTCGGATTAGTCGGTCCGGACGGGGCAGGCAAAACCACCTTGATCCGTATGGTTTGCGGCCTTGTTATCCCTGACCGAGGTGAAATAAAGATCTTGGATGTTGCCCCCGATAAGCTTATACAAAGGGGAGGCGTCGGATATATGCCCCAAGAATTCAGCCTATATGAAGATTTAACGGTTATGGAGAATATTTTATTTTTTGGTTCCATGTATAAATTAAATAAATCAACTATAAATAAAAGAGCAGCAGAGATTTTAGAAATCACTAATTTGGCTGCTTTTAAAAAAAGTCTTGCTGATAATTTATCCGGCGGGATGAAGCAGAAGCTTGCCCTAACTTGTGCTTTGGTGACCCGACCTCAAATATTGATCTTGGATGAGCCCACCTATGGAGTAGATCCTGAATACAGGAAAGAATTCTGGAAGATTCTTTATGGCTTAAACAGGGAAGGCATGACTATTTTAGCTTCAACTCCCTATATGGATGAAGCCGAGCTTTGCACCTTGGTTGCATTTATTGACGAGGGCAAAATAGTGAAAATCGACACCCCTCAAAACTTTAAAGATAGCTTTTCCTTTAATATCGCCGAACTGGTAGCCGATTTGAATCCGGATATTCTTTCGGACCTTTGTGAATTGCAGGACTATTACCCCTGTGGCGATCGTTATCATCTAGTACTTAAGAAAAATATTGAGGAAAAAAGAATCAGATCTATTCTTGAAAGCATGGGAATTTCCATTAAGTCGCTAAAAATGACTGAACCCTCAATGGATGATGTTTTCGTATCTCTGGCAGAAAAAGAGGTGGTCTGATGGATTATGTTATAGAAACACGAGATTTAACCAAAGCCTTTGGCAATCTTTTAGCCGTTGACAGGCTTAATATTAAAATTAAACAGGGCGAAATATATGGTTTTCTGGGACCAAACGGAGCTGGAAAATCTACAGCCGTCAGGATGCTTTGCGGTATTTTAGAACCAACCGCCGGATCTGCCGCTATTTTAGGTTATGATCTTTCTCGGGAGACAGAAAGGATCAAAAATCAAATCGGCTACATGTCCCAAAGATTTAGCCTTTATGACGATCTGACAGTCTTAGAAAATTTAAATTTCTATTCCGCTATTTACAGTATACCGAAAAACAGACGGCAGAAAAGAATAGAAGAATTATTAGCTATGGCGGACCTAATAGGCCACGAAAAAAAATTGACAGCCAATTTAAGCGGGGGCTGGAAACAGCGATTGGCTTTGGGCTGCGCTATAATTGCTAATCCCTCAATTGTTTTTTTAGATGAACCAACAAGCGGTGTAAGCCCTACAAGCCGCAGAAAGTTTTTTAATATTATACGTCAATTAGCTGAAAGCGGTATGACTGTTATGGTTACAACTCACTTTATGGACGAGGCTGAACTCTGCCACCGAATAGCATTTATTTCCGAAGGGAAGCTAATGAAGGTAGGGACGCCCGATCATTTAAAAAAAAATACGCTTGAAGGGTTTTTGGTGGAATTAGCCATGCCCCAGCCAATAGGACAAATCAGCACTGTTGGGAAATTGCCCTATGTTAAAGAATGCACGGTCCACGGAAGATTATTGCATGTGCTACTGGACAATGAAAAATACAGCAGGGATCTATATAATTTTGCAGGGGTTTGGCCAAAACCTATTGTGCCCACCCTGGAGGATGTATTTATTGCTTTAGCCGGAAAGCGGAAGGCAGGGGAACAAGATGTATAGGGTTTTGGCGGTATTAAAAAAGGAGTTTTTCCAAATGAAGCGCGACAAGATGACTTTAGGCCTGATCTTTATGCTTCCTTTAGTCCAACTGCTACTTTTTGGATTTGCCATTCAAACGGAGGTTAAACATATTTCTACAGTTGTCTTCGATCAATCGCTAACAGCAGAAAGCAGGGCCCTGCTGGATTCTTTCAGCGCTTCAGGATACTTTAACATTAAATATGCGGCAAATAGCTATGACGAGGTCAATAAAATGATTGACAGCGGTAAAGCCAAGGTTGGCATCGTTTTTCCTCCTGATTTTAACGTTAACATCAATAGAGGCAATCCCGCCCAGGTTCAGGTTCTGGTTGATGCCAGCGATAATATGGTAGCCAATCAGGCCATCGCTATCGCAAATCACATCGGACTTATTAAGTCGCAAGAGATATTAACAAAAACCGTTAAACTGCCTGGTCCGCCTTATGATATCAGAGTGCGCCCCTGGTATAATCCGGACGGTATCACGGCTTATTATATGGTACCGGCTATCTTGGGTGTAGTCGTTACTATGACGATGGTTCTTCTCACTTCCATGGGCATTGTGCGGGAAAGAGAAAAGGGCACTTTAGAACAGTTAATGGTAACACCCATTAAACCCATAGAGCTGATGATAGGAAAGATACTGCCTTATATTGCCTTAGGATATTTGCAGATAACCGTGGCACTTATTATCGGTGTTGCAATATTCGATGTGCCTATTAAAGGCAGTGTTGCAGAGCTTTATTTTTTGACACTTTTTTTCATTACAGCCTCCTTGGGGTTAGGTATTTTAATTTCCAATGTGGCTAAAACTCAGATGCAGGCTATGCAGATGGGGTTCTTTGTTATGCTGCCCAGTATTATGATGTCAGGTTTTATGTTTCCAAGAGATGCCATGCCGCGATTTATTTATTACTTAAGCAACTTTATTCCTCTGACTTATTATTTGGATATCATCAGGGGGATAATGCTGAAGGGAATTGGGTTTCCTTATTTAGCAGGACAGGTAATATCTTTGCTGGTATTTTCGGTAGTATTGTTAATTGCCAGCGTTTTAAAGTTTAAGAAAAAAATAATTTAGTGCGGGCTATGGCCTAGGAGGTGCATACCAATCAGAGAAAGAATACTTTCCGCTTTTCTGGACCTTTCCGGAATAAAGGGGTTTTATCGGACCACAATGAATGAACTTGCAGCCCATGCCGGTTTAAGTAAACGTACAGTTTATCGATATTTTCACAGTAAGGATGAAATAATTGAAGCTGCTCTGGATAGCTTTATGGATGATATAGCTGACAAGATCGATGAGTTTATTTCCACCCGGCATAAACCGGAGGAAACGGTCTCCCGTCTTCTTGAAATAATGTGTCAAGTGGGGCAAACGATCAACAGCCCCTTATTATTGGACGATTTACGCCGACGCTACCCACATTACTGGAAAAAGATTGACGAATACCGAATGGAAAAGGCTGAACAAATAATTCAATCTATTTTACAGACAAATGAAGACGACAAAGCATATATCAGAGATCTGGATCCTCGCATAGTTACCACCGCGGTGCTTGCATCGATTCAGGCTGTAGCAAACCCAGAATTCATTGTTGCCAATAGCTTAACTTTTGAAGAAACTATCGGTCAGCTGATAGATTTCTTTCAATATGGCATAATGAAGCAGTCTGAAGATTAAACATAATGTAGCGGCTGAACTGTCAACCGACAGGGAGGACTCGAATATGCCGGGATGTAATACGGTAATTTATTAGCAACTTTTTAAAGAGATTTTATTATAGAAATCTAATTTACAGAGTTTCTTCCACACGCTCATTAAAGCATACAAAACTTAATTACTCTGCGTTTTGATAAGGAGCCGAAATGCACATAACGCTTCCAATCCTCCAACTTTCTGCACAAATTTAAGATTGTCTAAAATGACCCGGAATCGAATTGTGGCATACCACCCCTATCGATTCCAAGTCATTTCACTGCAAATAAAAAACCACCTACTGATAAAGCTTATTATCAACAGATGGTTAGGAACTGAGAAGTTAGGTAAATATAGATGCCACCCGTTACTTGGCGTTATCGTTCCTGCTACAACTCCACTTTCTGCGTGATGAGCATGTTGAGCTTCTCGAGAACCTCCCGCTTGTACTGCTCGATGGTGGCGTAGATTGCCGCAATCTCCTGTTGCGCCGTCAGGCTTATCTCGCCCTTCTCGTCGACGGGGAGAGGAATCTGCACATCGGCAATCATGGATGGATAGAGCTTTGTGAACTCATCCGAACCCCGGTCACCGATGCGCCCTTTTGCCAGTCTGCGAAATAGCGGCTGAAGGATATAGCGCAGATACTGAATGTCGACATCCTCGCGCTTAGGCAACAGAATGCCCCGGTCACCGTTGATGGAGAAACGATCAGCGAGGATTGAAACGGTTCCGGCAAATCCGTTTGTTGACCAACTTAAGTAAGTACCACAGAAATCATAGGTATCAATATGTGTCAGCGGGCGATTTGCTGATGCCGAATAAACGGGGTACTCCCCTTTATTGGTTTCGCCATATTTCTTGGTGTACATACTTTTACCCTTGATTGGAGCAAGAATGTCACCGAGAGGATATCCGCGCATCGTGTACCCATCCAAAGTGGCCGTAATTGCACAATCATCAAGTTCGTGATACTTCTGTTGCAATTCCTCACGCATTGCGCTTAGCATCGAAAACTGCTCGGCGATAATATCTTGTTCGGATTTAAGAAAGCACCCATTTCCATCTACAGGGATGTCGACCGTAACGGCGGAGAGATTCTTTCTGTTTGCAATGAATGTTCGGCTAAACCCGAACCGCTTTTTTATATCAAGCAAGCTGTACCAGATATACTTCAGGGAGATATCATCGTAATGTTTTGGGCTGAAAGCATACCGCTTTGCTCTTACATAAAATGGTTCCGTGTGCAAAACGAAATTGCGACCTGCAGAGCCGTCGCCATCATTTGCAAAAGATAAAATTGGTTTTTCTATACTCGCAACGATTGGAGGGACTTGCTGTTCTTGAATGTATGCAATCGGTTCCTTCGCAGCTGAATAGACAGGGATTGTCCCTGCAGGCAACTGTTCTAACTCCTTATTATTCAATCCCAAATAGAATGCAGAAAGTATGTCAAAGCACTCATCATCTGTGATTGATACAGGACGAAACTCTAAAACGTCATTTTTTTTTTGCAACCCTTGTATCATATCCTGATACTCAAGCAGTGTGTTTGAAAGATCACCGACCATGGCGGCAAATTCATCAAGCGTAGTGGTGTTCTTCTCTTCTTCAATTCCCAGTTCAATCTTCTCTTCTCGCGTCCACCACCGCTCGACCGACCAGTGTGAACCATTGTAGAAGTCGTCGATGCTGACGATTTTGCACCGCTTGTCGGTTGTCGTATACCTCGCCCGTGCGCCCTTGAACATATTGAAACCTACGGCGGCAACGTCCAAGTCGTTCTGCTCTATGTCAAAACGGTAGACGTCGCGGGTTTCACCAATCTCGGAACACAGGTAGGTAAAAACTGGCGTGGTCTGCCGTTCTTTCGTCATCACCCCGCCGGAGGTATTGGGAACTTTCTTCGTCAGAGCCATGATGTACGTCTTTTTATTGGTGGTGAAGAAGGTGTTCAAGGGCAGCGAAATGACTGCATCGATAAAGCATTCTTCCAAGATGAAGTCGCGCAGCCGTTTGTCGTTACTGCGGTTCATGATGCCGTCCGGCACGACGACAAACGCCTTTCCGCCGGGCTTGAGGGCGCGGATAATCCACTCCATAAATAAGCCTTCGATACCCATCGCGCTTATGGAGAAATACCGCTTTAAGTCGATGTCCTTGGATATCTCATCTTTAAGGTTGCTGGAACCGCTCATGACATAGGGTGGATTAGTCAGTATCAAATCATATTCGTCCTGCGTTGGGTGAGCGAGCGTCCCCAGAATGGAGTTGATCTGGAGCAGGAACGTATCGTTGAACAACTGGGCAAACTGCTGCGTGATGTTGGAATTCTCCCGGATGAGGGAGGACAGGTAAATCAGCATATTCGCCTTGGCGAGGATGATGGTCTTTTGCTCATCTTTATCAAAGCCCTTGTCGAAGCCGGAGAGCGTGACCAACGGCTTTAACTCGCCGTTTTCCACCTTGAAGTATCTATGGATGTCATGGAGAATTGGCTCCAGCAGGAATTTGCCAACGCCGCAAGCTGGGTCGCAAAGTTTCATCCCCGCACTGATGTCCGCCATACTGACGATGGCACGGACAACTTTGAGCGGCGTGAAGAATTGCCCCCAGTTCTTTTTGCTGATGGACTCCTTGAGGAAGGTTTCAAAGAGCTTACTTTTGAAGTCGTAGTCAATGTTTTCGAGCGTTCCAAACTCTTCGAAGCGCAATAGGATTTTTTTGAACACCGTGGCATACCCTGAAACGGCTTTATCATCCTTGGAAACGAAGATGGTGCCGTTGATTATGGTTGTTTTATCCTTAGGGTTGCCGGGGAACAGCCGCTTGATTTCGGGTCGCACGGTCGAGGCGTAATACTCGATAACCTGATTGTCTGAGTTGGTTTTATAGCGGTTGAGCAAATCGGGGAAAGAATAGAACCCAGTCAGCACACCGAGGTCACTGAGGTATTTAAAGATGAATATCTCAACGAAGGTATACAGGCAGTTTTCCGGCGTTGCGCCAGAAACCGACCACAAGTCCTGCCACACCCGCTGCGCCAGCGGCAGAGGGTCAACAATGGCGGACGCGAGGATAGTGTCGTTGGTGGCGGATATAGACGCAATCGCCTTGTTGATCAACTTGATGCACTCGACGTCGTCTTTGCTGAAGTTCAGGGCGATACGGGAGCCATCCTCGGCAGTGATTTCATTGCCCGTGAGCGGGTTGAGCCAGAACGTCTTTCTGCCGTCGGTGACGATATAGATACGAGCACCCAACACCCGTGCCACATCAATTTCCTGCGCAATGGCGGCTTGGATGAGTTTCTGCGTTTTCAGTTGGGCGGGCGTTTTATACTCAATCGCAGCGATAACCTGCGGTTTTTTCACAATCAGTGCGTCGGGCTTCTTGCCCTCAAACTCGTCGTAGTCCCTGTTGGGGATAATCTTGGCACCTTTCAATGCCTTGAGGGTTGTGTTGCCAATATTATAGAAACTCCAAGCCCCCATCGTTTCGGGAGCTTCTATTAGGTTGCGTTGAATAAGTTCTTCACTCATGTCAACTCCGCTCCTCCCTCTCCGTTGGTGTGGGCGTTGAGATAGCTTTCAATGTCGGACGACTTAATACGCCAAGAACGATCGCCAACTTTGGAGGCGGTGAGCTTATGGCCCTTGATTAAGCGACGAATCGTTTTTTCGGACAGCTTGAGATATTCAGCGGCTTGTGCGACTGTCAGCAGTTCGTCCGGCACTATTCCACCTCCACCCGATAACTATACTTACAATATTTTGCCATATAAATCTGTCGAAGTCAAGCCATTTGGGGGAAATAATTAGTCATACATGGACATGGATAGACATTGTAAACCTTTTTTCCCAGAGCCAAATAATAAACCGCCGCGTCGAGCATTTGCGTTCCGTTCACACTAAGATAATTTACTATCTGCCGCACCTCCTGCATCTATCATATATTTTTTCACTTACTTTTTAATGTGCACTTTTAATAGACATACTATTTCTCTATACTTGCCATACGAAACTTCTTGACGACGTCCAGCCTGTATGCCGGATCAATCCATATGCTAAACTCACAGGCAATGTCCGGATGGGCAAAGGTACCGCCGTTTTTGCCTTGCTTCGATGTAATCCCTACCGCACCTGTATTGGCGATCCACTGCTTAAGCGTCAGTGTAAAAGAGCTGGATTTCATTCTTTCGGTTAGCGCCGTGCATTCTTCATCTATGAATTTGGGATTGCTTTCCCTTTCCCATAGGCGGAGGAATTCAATTGTTCCATAGTTGCGCAGCCAGCTTTGAATCACATAGCTGGGCGCATCGGTATTTTTCTGCCGGGCTATTTCAGTCAGCGATATGTAGGTATCGTCTGGAGAAACGATCTGAATATGTTTAGCAATCATGGCTTCACCGATTGATGAGCGGCGGAATCCGGGGACAAAACTTGCATTCATCTCCTCAAGCATCCTTTGGGAAAGCCTATCCGCAACATCCTGCTCCATAAGATTCTTTGAAACTAAATGTTTGAAGACTTTTTCCCTTGATATGCAATATGTCCAAATCGCTTCCGCACGCTTTTCTTCCTCGGTCACCATGCTCATCTCCCGTCCAAACAAAACCTGAATATATTCATATTATACTTTGTTCGAGAGAGTTTGAATAGTGCTAATTAGAGAGAGGAAAAGCGCTGAGTATGCTTATACTCGAAAGAGATAGAACCAGAATGGTCAATTTGGATTCGGTCCAGTGACTCTCTGACATGCTCTGAGTCAAAAGTGTCCATACCGAGTTCATTGCAAACTAACTGAATGATATCCCTCTCTGTAATTGATGGGGACTGCGTGCAGCTTCTGCGTTCCACACGATTAGCGCAACGCCATACTGCTTCTCCGGAGGCACGTGTAATCCGGCGATAATTCGCACCGCACTGCGAGCAAACTAAAAGGCCGCTCAGTACATTCTTGGAATTGTACCGGGTGGCCCTCCGCTGTGCGCTTCCGTCATTATTAAGTTCTTGGTTTGAGCGCGCCGCTTTTTCAAATTGTACTGCGGTATACAGTTCCAAGCTAATAATGAGCGGAACATACTTTGAACTGGACAACAGCTTATCAATCGCGGCCCGCCCCCAACATGTATTTCCTGATGGCGATGGGATACCCCGGCTTTCTAGCATTCTTGCCAATCCTCCAAGGCTATTGCCGTTAAGGTATTCTCCAAAAATCATCTGAATAGCTTGCGCTTGTGCTTGGTCGATAGTAACCTTGCCATCATTATCTACAGCAAAACCATAAGGAAATTTCATCGAAGATATCCTCCTTAAACATTGTTATTTGTGAGTTCATTAGCTGAAATATTCTCCTCGCGATCTAAAACCCGCATTAAATCATGTTATAAATTTGAGTTGTAGAAGGGGTAAGCCTTTACTTTTTACAATTTCAAGGGTAAAGCTTATACAAAACCGCCATTTAAGGGCATAAAAAAGACAAACCCACTTTTAACTAAGTTAAAAAAATAGGTTTGTCTACTTGGCGGAGAGCATGGGACTCGAACCCACGGGGCTTGCGCCTTACTCGCTTTCCAGGCGAGCTCCTTAGCCACTCGGTCAACTCTCCCTATCGTTATGTCGCCTTCAATGACGCTTATACAATATACAATAATTACAGCGAAAAATCAACGGCTTTTCCTATTTTATCGCTTAGACGGGAGATTGCAAGTTTAATTGCCCACCATTTACTACCAACCATGTTTATGCT
>CAYRNC010000057.1:0-11081 GCA_964425645.1 uncultured Oscillospiraceae bacterium
AAATATTTAACCTCGCTTCGATCGGGAAATAGTATAGCCCGCTAAAAGCGGGCTTTCTACTGTGGCTCATCAATTCTCCCCTGAATTATCAACCTATGGGTAGCGACCTTGATCGGGGTACATGTGATCAAGGTCACTATTTTGTCTTCCTTATTTCTGGCAAGCACCGACCTGTCCGTAGGTTCAATAACGAGTTTGTTAAAGACCGTATATCGATATTCTTCACCACCGAATTCAATCAGAAATTCATCGCCTATGTCAATCTCATCTAAACGATTAAAAAAACGGCCATACGTATAACTTCTATGGGCTGCTAATGCCGCATTTCCTATATCTCCCGGCTTAGAGGTCTCTGAAAGCCAACCGGCGCCTATCAGCATATTCCTTTTTGTCGCATCCTTTAATATAGGGAGATTCACATCGATCTTTGGAATTTTAATTATCCCGATAGGTTTTACAGTCATTTGAGGCTTTACGTTTTCCGGTTCCACATCAGAATTTCCGGGCGAATTATCCTCAATTTCTCCCTCAATATCGATGCCGCCGATGTTCTCCTGCTCTGTAAAGATCTCACTTAACTGCTCATAACTTTCCAAAGCACGATTCTGCCAATACCAAGTATAAAAACTTTTAACAGACGGAATCGCGATCAAAACAACACCCACTATGATCAGCACGACTGATATCCGATTTTTAATTCTGCTCATAGGCTTTATCACCGATCGGCAAAATTACATGCATATTATTGGACAACTAGAACAGGCTTTGCAATCATATGCAATACTTTATTAGTTACACTGCCCATATACATGCGTTGACTCAGCGAACCCATTCCGTTTGAACCCATAATTATCATATCTATATCGTTCTTTTTTGCATAATCGATTATGGATCCTGCAACCTGGCTACCCAGCTCGTCAATGCACACGGTTTCAACTTTATCTTCCATGCCTTCAAATGTTTTTTTTGCATCCTCCAGAGTCTTACAGGAGCTCGCTCTTGATTTTTCTATAAGTCCATCCCAATCCATAACTCCCTGAACCTGCGACATTCTCATTGTCGGATAGTAGTTCATCGAGGTTATGATGCTGGTTACATTAAGCAAGACAACCTTACTTCCGAAAGCTTCAGCTATTTTTTTGCCTACTTCAACAGCCCGATCAGAATACTCAGAACCATCTACAGGTATTAAGATCTTTTTCATGGACTTTCCCTCCTTAACAACTGGACGTAACATCATATTTTATTCTTCAAAGGCCTGCTCCACCTTCCACACAGTATAAACTTTTCCCACAAGATCAGGTCCCGGTTTTAAAGTGGGTTTCCCGGGTTTCCATCCCGAAGGTGTCGCTTCCTTTCCACCGGCATTTCTGACATGCTGAAAGGCTTGAACCTGTCTTATACTTTCACTTACATTTCTCCCTACCGGTGGCGTAAGAACCTCATAGCCCTGCACATTCCCATCCGGATCGATTATAAATCTTCCCCTGGTTTCGACACCGGAATCCTCATCGTAGATACCATAAAGTTTTCCTATGCTTCCATCCTGATCGGATAACATAGGAAATGGTATATCTTTTCCTATCATTTTTGAAAGCTCAATATCATTCCATATTTTATGAACGAAAACGCTGTCAACGCTAATAGATAGCACCTGAACACCGAGTTTTTCAAATTCATCATTTTTGGCAGCAACTGCTGACACTTCAGTCGCTCACACAAAGGTGAAATCACCTGGATAAAAACACAAAGATACCCATTTCCCTTTGTAATCCGAAAGACTTACCTTTGTGAATTTTCCGTTAAAGAATGCCGGTGCCGTAAAGTCCGGTGCCGTCTTTCCAACCTTAATCATATTTTGACCCATCTCCTTTCCGGGAATTACAGCCCCATCAAACTCGACTGTGGTTTCTGTTTTTTTGTTTTCGATTTTCGGACGCTCACACATTCCGCTGTTTTCTTTTGCCATAGCCCCACCCTTTCACTTTTCGCTATATCCGATATTGTATTTATTTTACTATAGTAATTGACAACAGACAACCAGTTTCTTCTAATAACATGTCTCAAATCGATACATCGCTAACAAACTAAAAAATACTCCCCTTTCAAAGCGGCTAAAAGGGCGCTTTAGAAGAGGACGCATCACAAAGGCCTTTTTTTGATTAGTCCCAACCCATTTGCTCTGTTATTTTTTCAAAGGAAGCATCGACCATCACAGGGCATTTATCTATTTTATTTTGATCATCTCCTTCTAATAAATCTTCACAGTCAACATATCCGAATGAATCTGAAAACCAATCGATAAATTCCGCAGATAAATCCTCGGCGTCTTCGGGAGATGCAAGAAAAAATAAACAAACAGCAGCAGAAACAATACCGCATATTTTACCTATGCGTACACCGCCGCACAAGCCCTCAAATGCAGTTATCATATCGGGATTATCCTTTTTTAATCTTTTAAGTCCCATTTCCATTATGATCTGACTGCAGCAATAGCCTTTAAGCTTCAGCAGTAGTAGTTCTTCGTTCATGTTACTGATACCTCCACACATTATAATGGTTTTTCTGCTGTCAAAATAAAATAGCTTGTCTTTCCGTTAACGGGTATCAGCGCCTCTTTGCAAAAGCACCCTTCCAAAGTTCCGTCCTTTAATACCTTTTCCGCTGCATAATTATCTAGCTCAAGAGAACAATCCTCAAACAAAATATTGTTATACCCTATTTCGTTAAGCTGATTTAAGAGAGGTTCCATTAAAAACCTCCCCTTAACTCTAAAATTAACAGCCCTTTTTTGATGATCAACAGCGCAAGAAATGCCGCACTCATCGTGATCATGAGGCTTTTCCGCCATCTCCTTTACCTTTTTATTTGCATATTCATACAGATCCGGTTCCGGATCCTTTATATACAGATCGCTGATAAAGAGCTTGCCTCCTTTTTTAAGCACACAATATACCTCATGAAGAACTTCATCTGGCTTATCGGTAACAGATAAAACACATTCCATAAGGGCACCATTGAAACTGTGGGAAGGATAATCCTCCAGAAATTCCCCGTCGCCTTTTTTAATATCAAGATCCGGGTTACGAGCAAGGCCCTCTTTAACCAGATCGTCTGATAAGTCGATACCCTTAACCTTAAATCCGTATTCCTTTTCCAGGTATTCAACTGTCTCTCCCCGTCCGCATCCTATGTCAAGAACAATTGATTTCTTTGGTAAATTCCAATATCGCATGGCTCTGTCCGTAAGCCTGAACCCGCCGGGCCTTAAATTACTCATCATTATCCCTCCTCTTTTCACTGGGTTTTATCCCTTCTCTATATAGACTGTTATAGGCGCAAAACGGTATCAATCTATCATCCGGTGAAAGAACATGTACCCTGCATCGCTTTAGACGCTCCGCATCAAGATTACCTATGTCCTGAAACGGCATTCCGGTAACAGTGAACATAGTGCTCTTCGTTTCAATCAGAAATTGATCAAAATTCATCGGCTCTTGACTTTTACAATCACACCTACGGTCCATATCAGGGATATCCCATTTATTTAAAACAAAACCCCTAAGCTGTTCAACGGCCTTAAGGGGCTCGCTCTTTATACAGCATACGGCATCCTCCGTAAGGAGCCTAACGCTGCCGTCTCCCATCTTTTGAAATGTGCCATGAAAACCGCAAAGGGGATTACCTATGGCGAGAGGACGAAAATTGGCGTATTTAAACACACCCTCAGTCTGCCTTTCAATTTCATGTAAAATATCGAACATTGTAACCCGATTCCTGAAGTCTCCATTCCTGTACAGACTGTCGGGATATCTTCCGAAGAAGCTTACGGGTTGAAAATGTATACCTTTTACAACATCCACATTTTTTAGCAGAAAATTTAGCATTGACCCAATGTCGGATAAATTGATCGTTTTTACTACAGTCGGAACAAGCGTAACCGGCAGGCGAGCCTTTCTGCAATTTTCAACAGCTTTTTCTTTGATCGCCGACAGGGGTTCCCCCCTTAAAGCCTCATATATATCATCGGTAGTTCCGTCGAACTGAAGGAAAATAACGGATGCTCCCGCTTCCTTTAGCTGATTAGCATAACCTTCCTCCAATGCGATTCGCCTTCCGTTGGTATTGATTTGTATATACTCAAAACCTTTCGCTTTACCCAGGCGAATCAATTCGGGAAGATCATTTCGAACGGTGGGTTCCCCTCCCGAAAGCTGAATGTTAAAAGGTCTTTCCTCCCCCAGTTTAAGCAAAAGTTCATATTTTCTATCTATCTCATAAATATCCGGATCACCTGATACGAAGTTTTCTGACCTTGCATAACAATACGGGCAATGCTGATTGCAGCGTTTTGTAACTTCAATCAAAACGCAGCAGGCGGTCTGCAAATGGTTGTCGCAAAGGCCGCAGTGCAGTGGACATTCTGTTGAACCTTTCAGCGCAGATGCACCTTTTGTTGTGTGGTGCTTTGGAGTGACGGACGTCGAAGGACGGGAAATCCAATCTGAAAACTCATTGCTGTCACCGCATATGTAAGAGGAAAATGTTCCGTGCTTTTTACACTCTTTAACTAATAAAACCTGCCCTTCACTTTGTACATAGGATGCTTCCAATGGACTAAGGCAAACGGGGCAAATACTTTGAACTTTTTTTATTTCCTTCATTTATCCTCCAAAAGCGTTTCAACCTCGCTGATCCTGCCCCGGGCCAATTCCTCGGAGATGTACACTTGGCCGCATTTAGGACAGCGGGGAACTTTATGCCGAAAGGACCGATTAAGATACGCAAAATCCACCTCACGATCCTCCATTTCAACCTTGCACCTGTCACATATCAATGTCTGTTGTTTTTCTACCATCCCAAACTGCCTCCAATTTTATTCTCATCCTGTGCGTATAAACATCGACTACCTCATATTCATCATTTTTCAGCCGATATTCAACCCAGAAGGTTATATCTCCGATCACCCTGTAACATATGTACGTATCCCTATTTTGGCTGTATACTCTTCGGCTTTTTGATTCGCCAAGCTCAATTACTTTGCATATATCCTCTTCCAGGACTTTTAATTGGTTCATTTTTGTTTGTATCTCACCCGTGATTTTAAGCTTGTATTCAGGCTCCTCGGGCTTTATTTCCATTGTCTCTCCGAATATATCTTTAAGAATCCTTTCCTTTAGTTCCACCCGGTTACGCCTTCGCCCTGTCAATCCGGGCAAAGGGCCGTCCCCTTTATCTATTCCGAAAATAAGATCCAGTATGTGAAGTGCCGATTTCCCCTCTTCCTTAAACACATCCTTGCAGTTTATACAGTAAACTAAATAAGGATTGTCGGATAGTTCTATTCTGCTTTGGGCTACATGTTTAGCAAAATCGGGATTGGCTATGGACCCTTGACCTCCGTATCCGCAACACCCGTGAATATCTCCCTTCGGAAGCTCTTCATAGTCTGTTTTCATTGAACGCAACAGGTCTCTTACCGCACGCTGCATAGATCCCTTGTTTCTTGCGCTGCAAGGATCAAACACGGAATAAGTTTTATCGTCGAACGCAGCTTCCACACGCATAAGATCGTTACCCATCCAACGTCTTATTATCTCGTAAAGGGAAATTATATTAATTTCCGGCAAATGCTGATCAAAGTGCTTCATGCAGGATGCACAAGACATGATCAGCGTCGGTTCCCCCAGCCTTTTCCAATCTCTTAGTATATCTTTTACGGCCTGCCTGTGCTTTTTTTCGTCACCGGCCCATTTTGCAGGCAGGCTGCAACATCGAAGCATCAAACCGGTTTCGGGGTTTTTATCAACTAGCCATTTATAAGATTTGTAGACATATTCGGGATCGGCAGCCCCAAGTTGACAGCCGGGGAAAAAAGCATAGCTGCAGTTATTTTTTACGGGAGCGCTTTTTGTTAAGGCAGCAAATTCGCTATTAGAGAACTCCATATCTCTTATCCAGAACTGATGAAAGGCTCCCGGCATAGCGCCGTCTTTATGAAGATGCCGCCTTGCTTCAATGAGCATATTTCCAATTTCAATGCTTTCCGGGCAAATCTCATCGCAAAGCCCGCAATCAGTACAGGAATTGATTAATCGTTTTGCCGGGGTTTTTCTTATCATGGATTTTGTCATAGAAAAAGCAACGGTGGCTATGACATCATCTCTAATTTTCAGCGGCCATTTTTTATACCAAGTACATATATCACAGTATTTCATGCAGGCATCGCATTGACACCTGATACAGCGTTCCGCTTCCGCTTTTGCCTCAGGATCGGAAAACAGGCCGTTATCCGAAGGAATTGAGGCATCTGTTTTTACTAATTTATCAGCATCTGCCACGGCTTTGCATTCTCCGCCCTTAATTGGATATTTCAACGATCCGGTTTTTAGAAAAACCTCGATAGACCATGCCATATTAAGTCCATTAGCCGCAGCCTTTACTTTATCGCTTTCTGCAAGGGAGCCCCCCGCAAAAAGTGCAATCTCACCGTCCATCATGCAATATCTGCCATCCTGCGACATGATACCGAAGTCATTTCCCCCTTCACCGGTAGCAACATATATTGCATCATAGCCTTCATGTCGAATATCACCTGTATTTTTAATTTCTTTGTTAAAAAGAACAGTGTATTTCTCAAACCGGAACTGCCTGTCGAAATCCTCCGAAAACAATTCTTGAGGCAAAATGTTCCAGAGGCTTCCTCCCCACCTTTCGGATTTTTCATAAATTGTTACATCGTATCTTTTTTGTGCCAGCCTAAGAGCGCACGATAGCCCGCTTAATCCTGCCCCTATTATAGCTATTCTGCCTTTTTTTTCGGGAACATTATAATCAGTAGGATCTTTTTTTGTTGCCTTTGCAACACAGGTTCTTTCTAAAAGATTCAGCTGAACGGATTGATCAAGATCTTTCCTTGGACAAACAGCTGCACAGTATTCCGGGCAAAGGGCTGCGATGATATCGGGGAAGCCGACTGCATTTCTGTAAGTCTTATATGCAGCATTATAGCTCCCGTTTACCATTCTGTATTGAAAATCCAACACATCAACATTAAAAGGACAGGCTACTGAACAAAATGGCTTTTCATTTTGCCGACAATGATCATATTGCCTGTAATATCTCTCCATGACGCCTCCTGCTTTGTCAGTACTTTCACTTTAATAGTCTCATTAAATAAGGCGAAAAGCAAGGGCTAATTAAAACCAGGCCACTGTAAGCGAAATCCTTATAGTGGCCTGTATTACCGCTAAAATGCGGCATGTGACTGCTTTAGCCCAAATGCATCATCTGACTATTCTTCTACCACAGGGTTCGCTATGATCTTTTCCAATTCTTCGATGAAATCGGAACCCAGGAAATATTTCTTGGGAGGTTCAATCTTTCCGCCTTTGGCAAGAATATCGAGTCCGGCCTTTAGCTTTTCAGGTGATGCGGGCAATTCATAGATGCGTACACCGCAGGCATTGTTAATAGCATTTATAACGGCCATATGGTCTGAAGATTGAAATGCTTCAGCCGCTCCGGATGATCCAAAGGGTCCTCTTTCGTCAAATCCGTCCATATTAATCAATTCCATATTGTCAGGCACGTCCTTTATATAGGGAACACCGGCGGAAAGAATATTGGTATGCTTTTTAACATCCTCATAATCTTCGCTCAATGCAAACCCAATGGAATGCGACATTCCGCCGTAGACCTGGCCTTCCACAGCCTGAATGTTGCCGACCTTTCCTATCCAGTAAACACAATGCATACCGACTACGCTTGTCTTTCCGGTTTCAACGTTGACTTCCACCTCAGACAAATAAAGGGCATAGGTATAAGCATAGGTCGGACTACCTTCGCCGGTATTCGGATCCAGTGCTAAAAAGTGATCCCATTCCGATTCTGCAGCCCAGTTACCCTCATAACGGGTAGGAATATCTTCCTTTATCATTTCATCATGGGTTCTGTATGTTCCATCCTCTTTACGCATAGCATTTGCAAGACTTTCTGCCGCAAGTATGCTGGCCTTGCCGTTTGCAAAATGGGATCTTGAACCTGCTGATTCACCCGTATTCGGACACATCTTTGTGTCTGCCTGAACAAGCTTGATGTCGTTTGGAGTCACATTCGGAAAATAGGGCTTTAAAGCCTCCAGGGTGCATATCAAAGAACCCTGGTCTCCGCCTTGTCCCTGATCCTGCCACGTATCGTATTTTATAAACTTCCCATCACCCGCAAGTTCAATGGCCACATCGGCCACATCCTCAGAACCCACACCGACATTATATCCGCCCCAGGCAAGACCTACGCCTCTTCGTACTTTCGGTGTATCCTTGGCTTTGGCTTCCTTAACAGCCTTATCGTAGAGCGGACGCATCTTGTCCATCATCTCTTCCATCGGGTATTGAAGGAATTCGACGCTGTTTAAGTTGGTTTCTCCGGGCCTGGCTATGTTCTTGTAGCGAAAATCAAACGGATCCATGCCGATTTTTTCAGCCATCATATCTACGAGGGCCTCGCTGCAGGTATAGGCCTGCGGAGATCCATATCCTCTATAGGGGACCCCGAAAGCATGATTCGTTAAAACCGTCCTTCCCAGGCCTAATGCATGGGGCACATGGTAGGGGAAGAACATAAAGCGAGGTATCTTTGAAAGTTTGTCATCGCAAAGGGCCGGATCGTATCCGTGATCCAAAGCGGCCTCAAATTCACCAGCTATGATTTTTCCATCCTTATCACATGCCAGACGCCCGTTGATAAATGACGGAGAACGCTTGCCCGACAAGGCCATAAATTGAGCATAATCTATGTGGAGTGCCACAGGCATACCTGTAATTTTGCATGCTATTGCAGCCATCGAGAAGGATGCGGCGTTCATGGCCCAGCCGAAAGATCCTCCCGTGGGGTTTTCAACTACCCTTACTTCGTCTTCGGAAAGCCCCACTACCTGGGCTATGTCATCCCTATTGAAATAGACGGTCATGCCTTTACAATGTACACAGAGTTTCCCATCTTCATCGTAATATGCCTGAACCGTATCGCCCTCAATAGACATATGAGGTTCCCTTTGAGAATAGAAGCTTCCTTCTACCGAGTAGGGAGCATTGTCTATCATCTCGGGTACTTTCATCGCATCGCCTTTCAAAAGCGGCTGATCGGTAACGATATTATCCATACCGGAATGTATTCTTTTCGCATCAGGCATTACCGCATCAAGCAGATTCATATATTCAGGCAGTTCTTCGATGTCTACCTTAACTTTATCTGCCGCTGCTTTTGCATGCAGTTCAGTATCTGCTACAACCAACGCCGCAACATTGCCCCAGTTATATATTCTGTCGTCTACCAAGATCTTGTGAACCTGATCAAAAGCAATAGTTCTCGGTGAGAATTGATACATCATTAAGGCATTCGTTCCGCCTGCATCCTCTACATCCTTCGCTGTAATAACTTTTACGACGCCGGGCATTTTTTCCGCTTCACTTATATCGATTTTAAGTATCTTTGCATGGTTGGAGACTCTTGGCATAGCCAAGGCTACATGTAAAGTCTCAGCCGGCATCTTAAGGGCAACATCGTCACCGTAATCGCATACGCCGCATGCCTTTGCCAAAGCATTGGGACGGGCAAGGGGTTTGCCGTAGAAGTTTCCGATATCCTTTTTCCAATCATAGGTGATATCTTCCATAGTTTTTTCGCCCCTGATAATAGCGGCGGCCTCCATAACGGCATCGACAATCTGCTTATAGCCGGTGCATCTGCAAACATTTCTATGTTTTTGGAACCAATCGCGTACATCCTCCCTTGTAGGATTGGAGTTTTCCTGAAGCAGGCCGTATGCGGATACTACAAATCCGGGGGTACAGAATCCGCACTGTACGGCTCCGCAATGTACCATTGCATACTGAAGAGGATGAGGGTTCATAGGCGAGCCGATCCCTTCCACAGTGATAACAGAACTGAACTCTTTCACGGTCTTCATTTTTCTTGTACAGGAACGGATTACTTTCCCGTCTAATATGACGGAGCACGATCCGCAAACACCGGTACCGCAGCCGACTTTAAGCCCGGTAAGACCGATACGTCTTAACACAGAGGCAAGAGTATCGCTTTCCGGATCATAAATGAACATGCGGTCCGCCCCATTAATATGAAGCGTCATTTTACTTAGTTGTTTCATTGTTCCCCTCCTATATATAGTAGTAATTAATAAAAAACCTGTCCGAAAGGGCAGGCGCCAGTTGAATTCATACAACTTTGTATCGCTGTAAATACTATGCCAGCAATACTTTGCCTTCTCCTTTCCAAACACGGGAGGCTCCGCCGTTTCCGACTGAACCCAAGTCTCTTCGTCATAACATTTGTCTAAGACATCTGAGATCGGAGATTTTCTTAGTTAACGACTGTAACTTGCATCTTTCAGTTTTATCGTCCCCCTTTATCATACTTATAATAAATAATAAAACCTGTCCTTGAAAGGACAGGCACTGATTGAACTCATGCAACCTTGTATCAATGTAATGTTGATACCAGCTATACTCTGCCTTCTCCTTTCCAATCACGGGAGGCCCCGCCGTTTCCGACTGAACCCAAGTCTCTTAGCCATAACGTTTGTCACAGGCATCTGAGATCGGAGAGAGTTAATATTCATTTCCGCGCAATGTAGGTATAGTTTATAATATTATCAAGGTCTTGTCAACGAAAAACCCTTTTAACCGATTGATTTTTCTCTTATTTCAGACAAGTTACAGCTTGATCTGCATCCTGTGGGAATATACATCGATAAGTCTGAGGCGTCCCTTTTTCTCGTCCTTCATATATTCTGCCCAGCAGGTTATATATCCTATTTCCTTATACCCGCTGTAGGTATCCCGATCAGGATGATAAACTTTTCGGCCTGTATGCTCACAATAATTAAGGACTTCCATTACATTTTCAAAAGAAATCCCTTCTCTGTCCAGCCGATCGGCTATTTTATCGGAAAAAATAATTTTTTCGTTATAGTCCCGCATATTTGCTTCCGATTTCTTCATATTCACTCCTCGTATAATTAGTTTTGTAAGTGATATGAATCACTTTTTCCAGTAAATAAC
>CAYRNC010000058.1:0-10967 GCA_964425645.1 uncultured Oscillospiraceae bacterium
AAGACCTGTTTAGCTCCAAGCTCCGTATATTGTCCGTTGGTAAGCTCCGAAAGCATATTTCGAACAGTGAAAGCCTCATGTTCTTTGACTAAAACATCCATGCTTACCCTATCATCAAAGCTTTCATTTTGAATCATAAATCCATAGGCGTCCGCCATGCTTAAAAGCCTGCTGTGAAATGCATAATCAAGCCTGAGGGATAAAGCCAGATATTCATAAACCTGACAGATTCCCGCCGCCTTCAATGCCAGCCTGGCTGAACCCGTATATGCTCGCATAAGCCCTCCCGTACCCAGTTTTATCCCCCCGAAATAGCGTGCCACAATGACCGCAGCATTGGTTATCTCTTCTTTTGTCATCATCCTTACAATCGGGACTCCTGAAGTCCCCTGGGGTTCCCCATCATCGCTCGCCCATTGATGTTCACAGTTCTCCCCGATAACGAAAGCCGGAACATTATGTGTTGCCGAACGATGAATACTTTTTATTTTTGTGAAAAACTTATCTGCCTCTTCTTTCGTATCGACGGGTGCCGCATAAGCAATAAATTTGGATTTATTAATTATTTGCTCAGAGCTTGCTTCTTTTAATATTGTCCTGTATTTATACATGATATACGATATTCCTTTAGCCGACCTATATCATCAGCAGATATTTCCGTTTCGACGTATATCCCGTCGTGTCGAAATATATTGAGTGTCATCTGATATTTGCTGCACAGATAGGACATGATATCTCCCCGCTCATAGGGAATCAACAAGGATGTTTTAGCCCTGTCCCCATACAGTCGGTCTTTTATCATCTTCAAAAGAAGATCCATATTTTCACCGTATTTTGCCGAGATGCAAACGCTGTTCTTGCCTTCAAAAGGCATTCGATCCAAGTCTCCAAGCAAATCTATTTTGTTGTAGACGATGATCTTATCTTTCTCTTTAGCGCCTATCTCCCCTAAAACTTTATCGGTGACTTTCATATGAAAATCGCTGTCAGGATAAGAAGCGTCTGTAACATGTAAAAGCAAATCCGCATAATTAACCTCTTCCAAAGTCGCCTTGAAGGCCTTTACGAGCGAGTGGGGAAGATTGCTTACGAAACCTACCGTATCTATCAGAATGAATTCATGTTTGCTGTCAAGCTTTATCAGCCTGTGGGAGGTATCAAGAGTAGAAAAAAGCATGTCCCTTTCTGTAACGGTCTTTCTCTCCTTCAGGTTGTCGGATAAAAACCGATTCATCAATGCGGATTTACCTGAATTTGTATACCCTACTAAGGCAACCAGTGGTATGCCGGATCGCTCTCTTCTCGTTCTTTGCACCTTTCGATTATTTCTTATTGCCTCGATTTCCTTTTTAATATCATCCATGCGCCGTTTAATATGGCGTCGGTCAGCTTCAAGCATCTTTTCGCCCGGCCCCCTGGTGCCGATACCCCCTGCTAGCCTCGAAAGAGATTTACCAAACCCCACCAGCCTCGGTAGGCGGTATTCAAGCTGAGCCAATTCAACTTGAAGTTTACCCTCCCTTGAAATAGCGCGGCTGGCAAAGATATCCAAAATCAATATGGTACGGTCCAGCACCCGGACTTCCAATTTATCTTCCAAATTACGGATCTGCGCTCCGGTAAGCTCATTGTTAAAAATAACCGTATCGGCATCCAGATTTCCACACAAGATTGCCAGTTCCTTCGCTTTGCCGGAACCGATAAATGTAGCGGGATCAGGACGGTCTTTAGCTTGAAAGGTACTTCCGACCACCTGAATCCCGGCCGCCTCAGCTAAACCCGCAAGCTCTTCCATATAGTAAGAAATATCCTCTTGGTCCAACCCCGTAAGTATGGCGCGATTGTGTCCGATCCCGGTAAATTTTCTGTTTTCATTATCTGTCATCATGAATTTATTATATCATAAGAAATGATCATTTTACTTAAAAACCCGAAAATGAGATCAATCCGCATTATTCCAGGCATCCATCATATCTTCTCCCGGAACACGAATATATGTTTGAGGCACATCGCCGACAATAACAGCTTCAGCAACTAAAAGTTCTGTATCAATTTTTATTCCGTTTGTGGAAAAAGGAACTATTACCTTGGCTTGGCTTTCTACTTTCAAATATATTTTATACTTTGTTTGATTTATTCCGGCGTCAACGAATTCAGTCGTAAAACCCACTTTGCTGGTACCGAGCGGAAGCACCTTCATCCTCACTCTGGGCCCGACTTGTGACAGGATCTGACTGCCCAGTATTGTTCCGATCGGAACCAGTATCTTCTCTTCTTCTATATTTCTGATATCCGATTGTATTTGCACAGCAAGATCATATGATAACTCCGTCATCGCAATTGAATCGGCCTGAATAAGGGTAATCCTTCCGTTCTCATCCGTCCTTATATCTAAGAAATCCAAAGAATGCAATTCCTCTAAAAATTTAGTTCGAACCGCCTTGTTTATGGTTTGAACCACCATGGATTTCGCCTTAATTTCACCTATTGACGCTATTGCCGGCTTAACGACTTGTTCAAGGAAGAAGAAACCGTATCCACACATGATGAATAGTACGGTCATCAGAAAAAGCCATTTGATTTTCCTTTGTCTTCTCATAAAAAAACCCCCGTCGGTTTATCGTATGATAATCGTGGAGGTTTCGTGCATGTCTTTATAGATTCTGCAATTATCTGGCCAATCTTCCAAGCTCGTCCATAAACTTATCGTTCAATATTCTGATATGGGTACCTTTCATACCCAAAGATCTAGTTTCAATCACCCCGGCGCTTTCCAGCTTTCGCAGGGCATTTACTATGACAGATCTCGTTATCCCTGACCTGTCAGCAATTTTACTGGCCACCAGAAGACCCTCCGTACCCTTGAGTTCGTTAAAGATCTGCCTTACAGCCTCGACCTCGGAATAGGACAGTGTAGCGATAGCCATCTGAACTACCTGGCTCTTTCTGTCTTCCTCTTCCATTTCAAGAGTTTTCCTTCTTTGAATCTCCAAACCTACCACAGTCGCCCCATATTCGCCTAAAATTATATCTTCATCCGCAAAAGGCGGTCTGTAGCGGGTAGCTATTAAAGTACCCAGGCGCTGCCCTCCGCAGGTAATAGGGATGATGGTATGGAGCTTTTCATAAGTATCGTAATCATATTTGAAAATCTCCAAAGCTTCATCATCGGTCATATTTACCCTTGTAGACGAAACTTTGAGCAAAGCATCATTGTATTCCTGCGGAAATTTTTCGGTACCCGTTACAGGGTCTGTAATTGCAGAACTGTCAGAACGTATCTTGTAATGAACTCCTATTACCTTGCCCCTTTTGTTTATGATATAGACGTTTGAATCCATAAGATCACTCAAAATCGAGCACAGCTCATTAAAGGAAAACATCCCTGTAGAACTTTCCTGCAGCACCCAATTCAGCTTGCGCACCTTCTCCAACAATTCCATTCTTTATCCTCCATCCTGTAATGTTTATGATCTTATTATAGCTTATATTTTAACAAGATGAAACATAATTTTTGATATTTCAAAAAACTTTCTTGTTTTAATACAATTCCGACATTTTATAGTATAAATCGATCAATATCATCGGCATGTATGCGATCCATAAACTTTTCTTTAACGTATTCTTTATCGATAATAATCTCTTCTTCCTTCATTTCAGGAATGTTAAAAGAGATATCTTCTAAAAGTTTTTCCATAACCGTGTGGAGCCTTCTGGCACCTATATTCTCTGTCTGTTCATTTGTCAGAAACGCCATTGTAGCTATCTCGTCTATCGCATCATCCGTAAAGCTAACTCTTATTCCCTCCGTTTCCAGTAACATCTTATGCTGTTTGATCAATGCATTCTCCGGAACGGTTAATATCTTAACAAAGGCCTCCTTGGTCAGGTTTTCCAGCTCCACCCGAATGGGAAATCTTCCTTGAAGCTCCGGAATGAGATCGGAAGGTTTTGCAGTGTGAAAGGCACCGGCTCCGATGAAAAGTATATGATCTGTCTTGACCGGCCCGTGTTTGGTTTTTATCACACTGCCCTCTACTATGGGAAGAATATCCCTTTGAACACCCTCCCTTGATACATCGGGACCGGATTTAAATCCCGAAGTGGAAGCGATTTTATCGATTTCATCGATGAAAATAATGCCGTTTTGTTCGGCATTTTCCAAGGCCTCGGCGGTTACCTGATCCATATCTATAAGGTTCTGGGCTTCTTGCTCTCTTAAAATCTTTCTGGCATCTTTTACTCGAACCTTTTTCTTTTTTTTCTTTTGAGGCATCATATTACCGAATATGCTGCCGATAGCGATGCTCATATCCTCATTGCCCAAATCAAGCTGCGAGCCTACAGGGTTGTCTACAATATCGATTTCTATAAATTGCTCTTCTAAGAGCCCGTCCCTGAGCTGTTGCCTGACCTGCTCTCTTGCAAGTTCCAGCTCCGTCCTGTCCTCCTCTGCCTCTCCTGTCTTGGATGTGCCTTGCTGAGGACCGGCCTGAAAACCTCCGCCCAATATGAAATCGAAAGGCCCCCTGACTCCTCCTCCACTTTGAGCAGGCTTCTTCTTGCCCGGAATAATCGCCTCGATTATTTTTTCCTCCGTGATATCGTCGGCTATGGAATATTTCTCCTGCAGTCGATTTTGCTTCGTAATACGTATTGACGCCTCTACCAAATCCCTGATCATGGAATCCACGTCTCTTCCTACATAGCCGACCTCGGTAAATTTCGTCGCCTCAACCTTAACAAAGGGAGCATCCATAAGCCTGGAAAGTCTCCTTGCAATTTCAGTTTTCCCTACACCGGTAGGTCCCATCATCAATATGTTCTTAGGCGTAATTTCCTCACGCATTTCATCGGGAAGTTTGCTTCTTCGATAGCGATTGCGCAGCGCAATGGCAACAGATTTCTTCGCGCTGTCCTGCCCAATGATATATTTATCCAGCTCCTGCACTATTTCTTTCGGCGTCATGGAATATAGTTTACCCAATGTGATCCCCCCCTGAACCATATGATGTCCGAGCATAGCTACAGTTTCTCTATGCTGATATGATCATTAGTATAAACGCAGATGGAGGCGGCAATACTTAATGCCTCCCGTACAATTTCCTCTGCATTCATATCCGTATGTTTGTACAAAGCAAAAGCGGCTGCATGAGCATAGTTGCCTCCGGAACCTATTGCAATGAAATCTTCATCCGGTTCGATAACTTCACCGCTTCCCGATATCACAAGAAGATTATCCTTATCTGCGGCTATCATCAAAGCGTCCAAATTCCTCATAGCTTTATCTGAACGCCATGTCTGTGCTAAAGCCACAGCCGCCCGCTTTAAATTCCCCGCATGTTCTTCCAATTTTTTTTCAAATTTTTCGGTGAGAGCAAAGGCGTCTGCCACGGAACCCGCAAAGCCGGTAATCACAGAGTTTTTATAGATTTTTCTCACCTTTTTTGCCGATCGTTTCATTATAGCGGTCTGACCCATGGTTACCTGTCCATCGCCTCCGATGCATACCTCACCATTTTCGCGTCTCACCGCAACTATCGTCGTCGCTTGAAAGTCCGTCATTTTTCCCTCCTGGATCAGTCGATTGTTTCAATTATTCTTTATACCCACATTCGGGGTTTGAACAAACATATTTTGTGGTTTTTGTTTTCTTTTCCATGAGCAGGGAACCGCATGTGGGGCAGCCCTTTTCGATCGGTCGATTCCAAAACATCTGATTGCATTCGGGATAGCCGCTGCAACCGTAAAAAAGCCTGCCGGTTCTGCCTTTCCTTGCGACGATATCCTTACCGCAGCGGGGACATTTTACATCGATTTTCTGGACCTTGGCCTTTGTGTTTTTACATTCGGGGTACCCGCTGCATGCTAAGAATTCTCCAAAACGCCCATGCTTAACAGCCATAGGCTTTCCGCAAAACTCACAAACCTCATCCGTCAGTTCATCTTCGATTTTAATTTTTTCAATATCTTTATCTGCTATTTCCAGCTCTTCTTTCAATGTCCCGTAAAAGTCACTGACTATGTCCTTCCAATTGATATTTTCAATCTCCACTGCATCCAGCTTATCCTCCATAGCGGCCGTAAAGCTGGCATCAACAATCTCCTGGAAGTATTTCTCCATCAAATCCGTAACAACAAAGCCAAGTTCGGTAGGCGAAAGGATCCTCTTTTCCCGCACAATATATTTTCTGTCGATCAGAGTCGCTATAATAGGTGAATAAGTGCTGGGCCTTCCTATATTTTTTTCCTCTAGATCCTTTACAAGGGATGCCTCCGTAAAGCGTGACGGGGGTTGCGTGAAATTCTGTTCACCCTGCATGCTGAGGAGCTTTAATATTTCCCCCGCCTCCAATGGAGGCAGGTTTTTTTCTTCGTCTTCCTCACTTGAATTGTTGTAGATTTTCAAATATCCGTCAAATTTCAGATGACTCCCTGTGGCTTTGAACAGATAATCTCCATTTTCGATTTCTGCAATATTGTTTTGAAAAACCGCAGAGGCCATTCGGCTCGCTATAAACCGCGACCATATCAATTTATAAAGGTTATACTGATCTTTTGTTAAAGAGCCCTTTATTTCGTCAGGGTGCAGGTAAACGTCACTTGGACGTATAGCCTCATGAGCATCCTGGACATCCTTTTTTTTGTTAGTATAGGTGTGATTGCCCACATATCTTTCAGAATATTTTTCGCTTACATAACGCACGGCTGCCGCATCAGCATCAGAAGAAACGCGGACTGAATCGGTTCGAATATAGGAAACAAGCCCGATAGTACCGTATCCTTTTATGTCAATTCCCTCATAAAGCTGTTGGGCAACAAACATCGTTTTTCTTGTATAAAACCCCAGCTTGTTTGAGGCTTCCTGCTGCAGCGTGCTCGTTGTAAAAGGTGGCAGGGGTCTTTTAACCCTTTCCTTTTCCTCCACTTTTTTTACCCTGAACTTTAAAGGATCAAGGCAGGATAAAATCCTGTCCGATTTTTCTTTATTGTCTACATTTATTTTTTTTCCTTTGCACTCAATCAGCCTTGCAACAAACCGGCGCCTTTCGCCATCATCGACTCCCTGCATCTTTTCCAGCAGCGCTGTCAAAACCCAATATTCCTTAGGAACAAAATTCCTTATTATTTTTTCCCTGTCGCAAATTATTTTCAAAGCAGCCGACTGGACCCTGCCTGCCGAAAGCCCGCGCCTCACTTTTCGCCAAAGCAAAGGACTTATTTTATAGCCGACAAGACGGTCTACCACTCGTCTGGCCTGCTGTGCATCCACCAGCCTTCTGTCTATTTCCCTGGGATTCTTTACAGCATTTTGTACAGTTTTCTTTGTTATCTCGTTGAATACTATCCTGCATTTCTCTTTTTCATCGATATCTAAAAGGTGGGCTATATGCCACGATATAGCCTCCCCTTCACGATCCGGGTCAGTACCCAAATAGATTTTTCCGGCAGCCTTGGCTTCCTTTTTCATCGCTTTGATCACATCACCTTTGCCGCGAATAGAAATATATTCCGGTTCAAAATTTTTTTCTATGTTTATCCCGAGTTTGCTTTTAGGAAGGTCCCGCACGTGCCCTACCGATGCAATAACCTTGTATTTACTTCCTAAGAATTTTCCGATTGTTTTTGCCTTTGAAGGCGATTCCACTATGACCAGGGATTTAGTACCCATTCATACCTCCCAATTGATTACATAAATTATATATATATATTAGTAGCAACATAAAAATTTCACCGATTTCGCTCATTACAATACCTGATTATATTGCCTTTACCTATGTTTTGCAATAAAAACTTTACCTAAAGCTGTCTGCACCCATCCTTTCATCTCCAAACCGGCGATAATTGCGCTTATTTGTTCTGCCGACCTGCCGGTTTCTTTGCAAAGACAAACTGTCGTAACCTCTTTGCCATTCGAAACGAGAGAAAGTATGCATTTTTCATCGCTGCCGAGCCGGTCATATTCGTAAGGCTGCCTGTCTTTAACACAAAATTGCATATCGGGAAAGCATTCAAGCACATCATCAATTACTACAAGCGGGGCTGCGCCGTCCTGTATCAGCTTATTGGTTCCGAGACTGTATATACTGTTTATGCTGCCCGGAACCGCATACACTTCTTTGCCCTGTTCCAACGCCAATTCCGCAGTAATAAGGGATCCGCTTGATAGAGCGGCCTCCACAACGACTACTGCTTGGGAAAGACCGCTGATAATTCTGTTTCTTTCGGGAAAGTGAAACGCCAAAGGCGGTGTCGCAGGCGGATATTCTGAAAGCGCTAGCCCTTTTGAAATAATATCATCCATCATCTTTTTATTTGCCTTTGGATAACAAACGTCCATCCCGAATCCTAATACCGCTATTGTCTTTCCGCCTGCATCCAAGGCACCTTGGTGGGCAGCAGAGTCGATACCCAAAGCCATACCACTTACGACGGTAATCCCAAGTTCGGCTACCCGTTTTGCCAAACGATATGCCGCATCTTTACCGTAAGCTGTCCCCTTTCTTGCACCTACTACAGCCAAGCATGGGGTATTGCATAAGGATATATCCCCGCGATAATATAAAGTTTTGGGCGGTTTTTTAATCAGCCTTAAAAGAGCCGGATAAACTTCGGAAGCACTTTCAATACGGTGTATATTTAAACGATCGCCGTTTAGCATCTATATTTTATTCCCCCTCCCATTTATTCCCTTTTATCATACCATGGAGATAATATAAGCGCAACACCTTATCGGCAGCCGATAAAAAAGAAAAAAGGAAGCGAAAAGAGGCTAAAACAATCCTTCTACAAAAGTCTCGGCATTAAAGGGTTCCAAATCCGCAATACTTTCGCCTAAGCCTATAAATTTTACAGGTATATGGAACATATCGGCTATGGTGACCACAATACCGCCTTTTGCAGTGCCATCCATCTTTGCCAAAATAATACCGGTAATCTCGGCTGCCTCACGAAATTCCTTTGCCTGGGAAATAGCGTTTTTACCCGTGGAAGCATCGAGAACGAGAAGTGCTTCTTTTCCCGCCTCCGGGTACTCTTTATCTATCACATTGTACATTTTAGCCAATTCCGCCATCAGGTTCTTCTTATTTTGAAGCCTGCCTGCCGTATCGCATATCAACACGTCTATGTCTCTGGCTTTGGCGGCGCCGACAGCATCATAAATGACTGCGGAAGGATCTGCCCCCGCTTTGTGTTTGATGACGTTCACACCGATCTGTTTTCCCCATAAAGACAGCTGTTCGCTTGCGGCAGCCCGAAATGTATCAGCGGCTGCCAAAAGCACGCTTCGTCCCTCAAGCTGTAAGCGATGGGCAAGCTTTGCGACTGATGTGGTCTTGCCGGAGCCGTTTACCCCGACAGCAATTATTACTAAAGGCATGTCGGATGATAGCTTATGGGCATCACCCTTATCAAGAATGTCGCGAAGGATAAGTTTTATGCGAGCCTTTACATCTTTCGGATCCCGAATATAGTTGCTTTTAATGTCTTCCTTTAGCCTGTCCATAATTTTGAATGTCGTATCCATACCGATATCTGAAACTATTAAGGCCTCCTCCAATGCATCCATCATATTTTCATCAATATCAGGACGCATCAGGATAACATCCTCTATTTTTTCCTGAAGCCTGCTGAAAAAGGATTTCTTTTTTTGATCAACCACGATATACCCTCCGTATGGTTAAAGTTCAAACTCATCGCCCAGTTTCAGGGATATCACCTTGGAAATCCCCTGCTCCGCCATCGTCACTCCGTAAAGAATATCAGCATATTCCATCGTCACCTTCTGGTGGGTTACCAAAACAAACTGAATAGTTCCAAAGCCTTTCAGATATTCAGCAAACCGACTGATATTAGTATCGTCAAGCGCCGTCTCCACCTCATCAAGAATACAAAACGGAGTAGGTTTTGTTCGCAGCATTGCAAACATCAATGCAATGGCTGTCAATGCTTTTTCTCCTCCAGAAAGAAGATTGATGTTCTGCAGTTTTTTACCCGGCGGCTGTGCAACAATTTCAATGCCCGTATCCAAAGGATTAGTCTCATCCTCCAAACGCAGCAACGCATCACCGCCTCCGAACAGGGCTTGAAATGCATGGGAGAAGTTCACCATTATCTGATCAAAGCTTTCCTTAAAATTCTTTTTTATCGTCCGATCCATTTCCTCTATTATTTCAAGAAGTGAGCTGGTTGCAGACAGGAGATCGTCCCTTTGTGCAACAAGAAATTCATGACGCTCTTTAACGCTTTCATATTCCTTGATCGCTCCTGTATTGACATCTCCCAGCTCCTGCATTCTGCTTTTAATTTCCCTGGAGTCCCTCACAGCCACCGCCATGACAAACTCCTTTTTTTGAAACTCCATAGCCTGAATATAGGAAATTTCAAAATCCTCCCACAATCTTTCTTTAAGAGATTCGATTTGGGTTTCATTCTTTGTAAGCTTCATTGACAGCTCATGCTTTTGCATTTGAAAACCCGAAAGTACGGTATCTGCCCTTTCCCTTTTTTTTTCAATTTCGTCTGTATAACGAAAAATGCTTTCACGCTCCGTCGATACCTGTGACAGCTGCTGCTTTATCGACTCCTTTTTTTCTTCCTTTTCCCCCAATTCAGCCCTCAGCCTTCTTACCTTCTCCTTTAATATTTCCTTTTCAAAATCCAGCTGTTTTCGCTGTTTTCCTTTGCAGCCTTCTTCTTCTGCATATTCTCTGATAGAATTTTCTATCCTGCCCAAAATCTTATTTATGCTGTTTCGTTCGCTTTTTGCAGATTCTAAAGCTAATCTGACTTTTGTAATATCCTCTTCCTTTTCCGCAACACTTGCTTTTTTCCCGTCCATTAATCCGGATGCCTCGCCTGCCAGAATTTCCGCCTGAGTAATTTCCGACTCCGCATTCTCTGCATCGGATTTTAAGGGTGTGCCGGTACCTACTTTTATCAATAAAGTCTTTATTTATGCAGTT
>CAYRNC010000059.1:0-10942 GCA_964425645.1 uncultured Oscillospiraceae bacterium
TTCACATGGGGCTTGGTACGTTCAAATTTGGATTTTGCCATTTGATTTCCTCCTGTTTTTCTTTAATTCCGAGGCTCGGGCAGTTTTTCAAAATGATCAAATTGCATTATATGAACTCCCCTGCCCTGAGTCTTTGAGCGAAGATCGGTGGCGTAACCGAACATCTCTGCCAAGGGCACCAGGCCCCGAATTATTACAGCGCCGTTTAACATATCGCTGCCTTCGATGCGTCCCCGCCTTGAGCTGATATCTCCTATGATGTCCCCCATATATTCCTCAGGAGCCGTCACTTCTATCTTGAAGACAGGTTCAAGCAGCACAGGCTTAGCTTTTTTTGCCGCTTCACGAAATGCCATGGATGCTGCAATTTTAAAGGCCATTTCGGAAGAATCTACCTCATGATAGGAACCGTCGTACAATTCCACGCCCACATCAACCACCTGGTATCCTGCTATCGGGCCGCTGTGCATGGATTCCCGAATGCCTTCATCGACCTTAGAGATGTACTCCTTCGGAATAGCGCCTCCGACTACGGTGCTCTTAAATTCATATCCGGCACCGGGATCTCTTGGATAGACGCGAATCTTCACGTGACCGTACTGGCCACGTCCCCCTGTCTGCTTAATATATCTGTAATCTACATCTGCCTCGCCTGCAAGCGTCTCTTTATAGGAAACTTGAGGTCTGCCCACATTAGCCTCCACTTTAAATTCACGAAGAAGCCTGTCTACAATAATTTCTAAATGCAATTCCCCCATGCCTGCGATAATCGTCTGACCGGTATCGGCATTCGTAAAAGATTTAAATGTGGGATCTTCCTCTGCCAGCTTCGAAAGGGCTATGCTCATTTTTTCCTGGCCCGCTTTAGTTTTCGGTTCTATGGCTATCTCAATCACAGGATCCGGGAATTCCATGGTCTCCAATAAGACCGGTTGTTTTTCATCGCATAAAGTGTCACCTGTCGTAGTCTCTTTCAGACCCACGGCGGCGGCTATATCTCCTGCAAAAGCCTCTTCAAGTTCCGCCCTGTGATTGGCATGCATCCGCAATATCCTGCCCATGCGTTCCTTCTTTTCCTTTGAGGAATTGTAAACGTACGAACCTGCCTTAAGGCTTCCGGAATAGACACGGAAAAAAGCCAGTTTACCCACAAAGGGATCAGCCATAATCTTGAAGGCAAGTGCCGAAAACGGCCCTTTATCGTCAGCAGGTCTTTCCAGTTCCTTTCCGGTTCTTGGGGCGATACCCACAATCGGGGGAATATCTACAGGTGAAGGAAGATAATCCAACACCGCATCAAGCAATGGCTGAACCCCTTTATTCTTGTAGGATGCCCCGCAAAGCACGGGAACGAGCTCCCCGGCTATTGTCATCTTCCGTATTCCCGATTTTATATCGCCTATAGACAGTTCTTCTCCTTCAAGATACTTCTCCAGCAGCCTTTCATCCGATTCCGCAATGACTTCTATCAAAGCCTGTCTGGCCTCCTTGGCCTTCTCTTGGTATTCTTTCGGAACCTCCACGATATCAATCTGCTTCCCAAGATCGTCCTTATAAATTTCTGCATACATCTCAACGATGTCGATCATTCCGCTGAATTTATCCTCACTGCCGATAGGCAGCTGTATGGCCACGGCATTAGCCTTAAGTCTATCCCTTACGACGTCAATGACACGGTGAAAATCCGCCCCGATAATGTCCATTTTATTTATAAAGATGATTTTCGGAACTCCGTACCTTTCCGCCTGCCTCCATACAGTCTCAGACTGAGGTTCAACACCGCCTTTAGCGCAGAGAACGGCGACAGCACCGTCAAGAACCCGAAGGGAACGCTCCACTTCGACGGTAAAATCCACATGACCCGGAGTATCGATTATATTTATCCTGTGGTCCTTCCATTGCGCAGATGTTGCGGCAGAGGTAATCGTTATACCTCTTTCCTGCTCCTGGGCCATCCAATCCATCGTCGCCGCGCCTTCATGGACCTCCCCTAATTGATGGGTTTTACCCGTATAAAACAGAATGCGCTCCGTAGTTGTGGTCTTACCGGCATCTATATGCGCCATGATGCCAATATTTCTTGTTTTTTCAATTGGAAATTGTCTAGGCATATGTCAGCTCCTTTCCACAACAACCCGCTTTCAATATCCTCTGATAATAAATATTGCTACCACCTGTAATGTGCAAAAGCCTTGTTGGCCTCCGCCATTTTGTGGGTATCTTCTCTTTTCTTAACAGATGCTCCCGTTCCGTTGGCCGCATCCATCAGTTCCTTTGCCAATCGTTCAGACATGGTCTTTTCACCCCTAGCTTTTGTATATCTTGTAAGCCAGCGCAGTCCTAGGGTTTGACGTCTTTCCGTACGCACTTCCACCGGAACCTGATAGTTGGCCCCGCCTACACGTCTCGCTCTCACCTCCAGAACCGGCATGACGTTGTTCATTGCCTTCTGAAATATTTCCAGCGGATCGCTGCCTGTAGCCTTTTTGATCCTTTCAAATGCATCGTATACGATGGATTGAGCGACTCCCTTTTTCCCATCGAGCATGATGCTGTTAATGAGCTTTGCAACGGCGACGCTTCCATACAGCGGATCCGGAAGCACTTCTCTTTTTGGTATGCTACCTTTTCTTGGCACTTCTCTTCCCTCCTTGTTACAATTCAGTACTCGACCCTTAATAAAGGGCCGCGGTGCCTCTCAATCTATAATTAAGGGCACATTTCCCCGACATATTACTTCTTGGCTCTTTTCGCCCCGTATTTCGAACGGGCCTGGTTTCTTTGTGAAACTCCGGCTGTATCCAGAGTTCCCCTCACGATATGATACCTTACCCCGGGCAGATCCTTGACCCTGCCTCCGCGGATCAGTACGACGCTGTGCTCCTGAAGATTGTGGCCGATTCCCGGAATATAGGCCGTAACCTCGATTCCGTTTGTAAGCCGCACCCTTGCCACTTTTCTTAATGCAGAATTCGGCTTCTTCGGAGTGACAGTCTTTACCGAAGTACACACGCCTCTTTTCTGAGGAGCCTCTGTATCCGTAGGCTCTCTCTTAATGGTGTTCATGCTTTTTAGCAAAGCCGGCGCCTGAGACTTCTTGACAGACCTTTCCCTGCCCCTTCTTACCAATTGATTAATGGTAGGCATTATTACGCTTCTCCTTTCCTTGCAGCCTCTAAAAAAGGACTGCAAAAATGCATAGTATTTAAACCCCAAAGGTTTAAAACAACCGTCGAAAAGTATATCACCATATCTGCTTCGTTGTCAATTGTTTTCGAGAGTTTCGTTCAAATTGGCGGTTTCGGCGTAGAGCATGGCCTGGGCGGCATCCTGTTCCGCCAAAGCAACTTCATTCGTGCCCGTCTGCTTTACAAACTCCTCTTCCTCGTCGTCATGAACTTTGAAGGATTCCATATACTCGGTATTAATACCGTAATCTACGGCGATATCCTTATATCTTTTCATGCCTGTTCCCGCCGGAATCAACTTGCCGATAATTACATTTTCCTTAAGGCCCATCAGATTATCGGTCTTCCCTTTGATAGCGGCATCCGTAAGAACCCGTGTAGTCTCCTGGAAAGAGGCCGCCGACAGGAATGAATTTGTTGCGAGCGACGCTTTAGTGATACCAAGCAAAACCCTCTTTCCGTTAGCCTGATCCACGCCTTTTGATGCTGCCCGGTTATTTGCGTCCTCAAGTTCATGGTGGCTGTAAAGTCCCCCCGGGAGAAGAGTTGTGTCGCCCGACTCTTCAATTTTATACTTGGAAAGCATCTGACTGACGATAACCTCAATATGCTTGTCGTTTATGTCAACGCCCTGATTTTTATATACTCTTTGAACTTCCTTAAGGAGATACTGATAAACCCCTTCAACTCCGTTAAGGCGTAATATGTCATGGGGATTTAACGGACCTTGGGTGATCGGATCTCCCGCCAGTATAAAATCTCCTTTTGAAACCTTAAGCCTGGCTCCGTAGGGAATAACGTAGCTTTTTTCTTCCTCACCTTGAACTTTAACCTCAATTTTGTTATCTTTTCTTGTTTCAATTGAAACCACAGTACCGTCCGCCTCGCAGATCTCCGCAAGACCTTTGGGTTTTCTTGCCTCAAAAAGCTCCTCGACCCTGGGAAGACCCTGTGTGATATCGCTTCCTGCAACACCGCCGGTGTGGAAGGTCCTCATAGTTAGCTGTGTTCCCGGTTCCCCTATCGATTGGGCTGCCAGTATTCCGACCGCTTCGCCGATATTTACTGCCTCACCTGTGGCAAGATTGCGGCCATAGCATTGAGCACATATTCCGTATTTGCTGCTGCACGTCATGACGGAACGTATAGCCACGGATTTAATTCCTGCCTTTTCTATCCTTTCGGCATCCTCTTCAAGGATTTCATTGCCGGCCTCAACTATCACTTCCCCGTCTTCCGTCTTTATATCCATCAAAGCGGTTCTTCCCACGATCCGAAGATAGAGGGGCTCTATGATCTCTTTCCCGTCGGTAAAGGCTCGAACTTCTATTCCCTTGTTGGTGCCACAGTCCATCTCCCTTACGATTACATTATGGCTGACATCGACCAGCCTTCTGGTAAGATATCCCGAGTCCGCTGTGCGCAATGCCGTATCGGCAAGCCCCTTTCGGGCGCCGTTTGTTGAAGTGAAGTATTCCAAGACGGAAAGACCCTCTCGGAAATTGGATATGATTGGGATCTCTATAGTATAACCGGAAGCATTGGCCATTAGGCCCCGCATCCCGCAAATTTGCTGAATTTGCTTTTTACTTCCCCTCGCACCCGAATGAGCCATAACGTACAGATTGTTCAGCGTACTGAGGGACTTCATCAAAGCATCCGCAACATCATCCGTTGCCATGTTCCATGTCCTCAACACCTTTTCATAGCGTTCCGTTTCCGACATCAATCCCTTTCTGTAAGCGGATTCATATTTATCCACTTTGTCATGGGCTTTCATTATTATATCTTTTTTTGCTGTCGGAATTTCCATATCGGAAACGCTTATGGTTATCGCTCCCATGGTGGAGTAATGAAATCCTGTATCCTTGATGTGATCAAGGATATTGGCCGTAGCGGTGTTTCCGAACCTTCTGTAGCATTTATCGATGATCTGTCCTAATTTCTTCTTATCGCACAGATCATCAACCTCTAGGGAATAGGGATCTGCGCTGCGATCCACATAACCCAGATCCTGAGGTATATTTTCGTTGAAGATAAAACGGCCCACCGTGGATTCCACCAGCTTTCCTCTGTCATTATCATCTAGCTTTTTTCTGACCTTAACTCTGGCATGGAGGCCGACAACCCCGTTGCGATAGGCCATCAGCATTTCATCGTAATCGGAAAAGATCTTACTGTCACCTTTTTCCGCCGAAGTATCTCTTTTTTCAGTGCCCGGATGGGTCAAATAATAGCTGCCTAAAACCATGTCCTGGGTGGGAGTCGTGATAGGGGATCCGTCCTTGGGGGCTAATATATTGTTTACAGACAGCATAAGAAACCTTGCTTCTGCCTGCGCCTCAACCGAAAGAGGGACATGGACCGCCATCTGATCCCCGTCAAAGTCAGCATTATATGCGGTGCAAACAAGAGGGTGAAGCTTTATAGCCTTGCCCTCGACTAAAACGGGTTCAAATGCCTGAATCCCCAGCCTGTGAAGAGTTGGGGCCCGGTTTAGCAGGACGGGGTGCTCCTTTATGACTTCGTCAAGCACATCCCAGACCTCTGTCCTTACCTTTTCCACCATTCGCTTGGCACTTTTTATGTTATGGGAATATCCGTCCTCCACCAGTCTCTTCATTATAAAAGGTTTAAAAAGCTCCAGCGCCATCTTTTTGGGAAGGCCGCACTGATAAAAGCGTAGCTCCGGACCTACGACGATTACGGAACGTCCCGAATAATCAACCCGCTTTCCAAGCAGATTCTGGCGAAAACGGCCTTGTTTGCCCTTAAGCATATCGGATAGAGATTTAAGCGGCCTTGAACCCGGCCCCGTAACAGGCCTACCCCGACGGCCGTTATCTATTAAAGCATCCACCGCCTCCTGCAGCATTCTCTTTTCATTTCTTACGATGATATCGGGAGCGCCTAAATCCAAAAGACGCTTAAGCCGATTATTTCTGTTTATTACCCTTCTGTAAAGATCGTTTAAATCGGATGTTGCAAAACGTCCCCCGTCAAGTTGCACCATAGGGCGCAGATCCGGCGGTATGACCGGAATACATTCCATTATCATCCACTCCGGCTTGTTGCCCGACAGCCTAAGGGCCTCTACAACCTCCATTCTTCTTACTATTCGTATCCTCTTTTGTCCCGTGCTTTCCTTAAGCTTATTCCTGAGATCCTCGGACAGCTCTTCCAGATCAATTTTTGCAAGCAATTCCTTTATAGCTTCCGCTCCCATGGCAGCCCGGAAACTGCTTCCGTAAAGCTCTTTTGTTTCCCGGTACTGCTGCTCTGTAAGAATCTCCTTATATGCTAATTCCGTCTCGCCCGGCTCAATGACTATATAGGCGGCAAAATAAAGTACCTTTTCCAAATTTCTTGGAGAAATATCCAAAACGAGGCCCATTCTGCTTGGTATACCTTTAAAATACCATATATGTGATACCGGAGCTGCCAGCTCTATATGGCCCATCCTTTCCCGTCTCACCTTTGCCTTGGTAACCTCAACACCGCAGCGGTCGCAGATAATTCCCTTATAGCGTATCCTCTTATATTTGCCGCAATGACATTCCCAGTCCTTTGTCGGCCCGAAAATCTTTTCACAGAACAGGCCTTCCTTTTCCGGTTTGAGAGTTCTGTAATTTATGGTTTCGGGTTTCTTAACCTCGCCTCTCGACCAACCCATTATTTTCTCTGTGGATGCGAGACCAATCTGCAGTGATTCAAAATTATTTAATTCTTGCATATCTTACCTCCTACAGGATCTCTTCGTCAGCATCTAAATCATCTTCCAAGTCGGCATCTTCATTGTCGCCCCCCAAAGAATCTTCGTCGTCCCCGGATTTCTCTTCGCTAAACCCTGAATCTGCATAAAAGAGCTCCTCTTCGTCGGTTACATTTTCTACCTCCAAGCCTTCCAATTCAGACAGGCCCTCAAGCTCCATGGATTCCCTGATCTCTATTTCTTCATTTTGCTCGGACAAGACCCGGACATCCAGACCCAAACTTTGCATTTCTTTAATCAATACCTTAAAAGATTCGGGAATGCCCGGTTCGGGTATGTTTTCCCCTTTAACAATAGCCTCATACGTCTTTACCCTTCCGACCACATCATCGGATTTAACCGTCAAAATCTCCTGAAGAGTGTAAGCGGCCCCATACGCTTCAAGCGCCCACACTTCCATTTCTCCAAAACGCTGACCACCAAACTGTGCTTTGCCGCCGAGAGGTTGCTGTGTAACAAGGGAATAGGGGCCGGTACTTCTGGCATGGATTTTATCATCTACAAGATGATGCAGTTTCATCATATACATATATCCTACGGTGACCGGATTGTCGAAGGCTTCCCCTGTCCGCCCGTCCCTCAAAATTAACTTACCGCTTTCCGGGTAGCCGCACTCTTTCAGCAGATCTATTATTTCAAGTTCGCTTGCACCGTCAAACACGGGGGTGGAAATATACCAGCCCTTATATTTGGCGGCCAGGCCAAGGTGTGCTTCCAACACCTGACCGATATTCATACGTGAAGGCACCCCCAATGGATTGAGCATTACCTCAAGCGGCGTCCCATCGTCCATAAAGGGCATATCCTCTTCAGGTAAAATGCAGGATATAACACCCTTGTTTCCGTGACGTCCGGCCATTTTATCGCCTACGCTGACTTTTCTTTTTGTTGCCACATAAACTCTTACAAGCTTATTTACACCTGGAGGAAGTTCGTCTCCTCTTTCCCTGGAAAATACCTTGACATCGACTACGATGCCTGTCTCGCCGTGGGGAACTCTTAAAGAGGTATCTCTGACCTCGCGGGCCTTTTCCCCGAAGATCGCACGCAAGAGCCTTTCCTCGGCAGTGAGTTCTGTTTCACCCTTGGGCGTGACCTTTCCCACAAGAATATCCGAAGAATTCACCTCGGCTCCTATTCGAACTATGCCTTCTTCATCCAAGTCTCTTAAAGCGTCTTCTCCCACGTTGGGAATATCTCTGGTTATTTCCTCAGGTCCGAGTTTAGTATCTCTCGCCTCGGATTCATATTCTTCAATGTGAAGGGAGGTAAGAGAATCCTCCATTATGAGGCGCTCATTCAATATGATGGCATCCTCGTAATTGAAGCCTTCCCAGGTCATGAACCCGATCAGCAGGTTCTTCCCTAAAGCCACCTCACCGTTATCGGTAGAAGGCCCATCCGCAATGACCTCTCCCTTTGTAATTCTTTCTCCGCAACATACTATGGGTTTTTGATTAATGCATGTTCCCTGGTTTGAACGCTTAAATTTAAGCAATTTATATTCATCAATTCCGCTGTCGCTGTCCCTTATTACCTTAATTTTCGTGGAGTCCACATATTCAACCGTACCTGCATTCTTTGCAAGCACCACCACCCCCGAATCCTTTGCCGCGATAGATTCCATGCCGGTACCGATGATAGGTGTATCGGTAATAAGGAGAGGAACCGCCTGCCTTTGCATGTTGGATCCCATAAGAGCGCGGTTTGCATCATCGTTTTCTAAAAACGGAATCATTGCCGTAGCTACAGAAACGACCTGTTTTGGGGACACGTCCATAAAATCGACTTCCTCGCAGGGAATCATATCTATTTGTCCCCCGGGCTTTCTGACAACAACCTTGCTGTTTACAAAATGTCCTTTGCTGTCCAAAGGTTCATTAGCCTGGGCAATTATTACCTGCTCTTCTTCGTCCGCAGTAAGATACTGAATGAAATCGGTAATAGCCCCTCTTTTTTTATCGACCTTCCTGTAGGGAGTTTCAATGAAGCCGTATTCATTGATTCTTCCGTAGGTGGTAAGAGATCCTATCAAGCCTATATTCGGCCCTTCAGGTGTCTCTATGGGACACATCCTCCCATAGTGTGAATGATGGACGTCTCTCACTTCAAACCCGGCTCTCTCTCTAGAAAGGCCTCCGGGGCCTAGAGCGGAAAGCCTTCTTTTATTGGTCAGTTCAGCCAAAGGATTTGTTTGATCCATAAACTGAGAAAGCTGACTGCTTCCGAAAAACTCCTTTATGGCGGCTGTCACCGGCCGAATATTCATCAAGGCCTGAGGAGTTGTAACCTCTATATCCTGTATTGTCATTCTCTCCTTAACAACACGCTCCATGCGAGCCAAACCGATTCGAAATTGATTTTGAAGGAGTTCGCCCACGGTTCGAAGCCTCCGGTTGCCAAGATGGTCAATATCGTCAACAGACCCTATGCCGTCCGACAAATTTATGATATAGCTTACGGAGGCGATGATATCATCGAATATTATATGCTTAGGCGACAATTGATTTCTCATCGTCAAAAGTTTTTCTTTTATGAATTCTTTTTCCGGGGCTGTCATTTTTTCTTTGACCGTATCAAGGACGGATTTCAATGCAGGATAATAGGCCTTATCGGGTAATTTTAACATGCTTATATCGAAAGGGATATGATCCTTTAGGTTTACAAAATTATTGCCCACAACCTTCACGGATCGCTTTTCATCGATCTTGCTATGGACATATACGTATTCCAGACCGGAATTTTCCGCTGCCAGTCCCTGTTCACGATTGATTTTCGTTCCCTTTTCAACCAATATTTCACCGGTTTTGGGATGTATGATATCCTCGAAAGCGGTACAGCCTACAATGCGATTGGATAGCCCCAGTTTTTTATTGTATTTATACCTGCCCACCTTTGCCAGATCGTATCTTTTAGCATCAAAAAATAAAGCTTCTATCAAATCATAGGCGCTTTCAAATGTGGCAGGTTCACCCGGCCTCAGTTTTTTGTATATTTCTTTCAGGCCGTCTTCATAGTTGACCGTGGTATCCTTGGCTATGGACTTTTGCAATCGCTCATTTTCTCCGAAGACTGCAATAATCTCATCGTTTGTTCCCTCGTACAGCAGATTCGCGGTGCCGCTTCTGAATTCACCGTATCTGCGGATTTTTTTCAAAAAATCGAACCCGCCGGACCCGGAGTTTTTTTCCCTTTCTATGTTCTCCTTAGCTTCAACGGCCTTATATGACAAGGCTCGCAAAAGCGTAGTGATCGGCTGCTTTCTTGTACGGTCGACGCGAACTGAAATCACTTCATTTGAATCGGTTTCATATTCAAGCCAAGCTCCGCGATTGGGAATAATCGTGGTGGAAAACAGCTTATTGTTTGATTTATCCGTAGTAACGTCGTAATAAGGCCCCGGCGACCGCACCAACTGTGTAACGACTACACGCTCGGCGCCGTTATAGATAAAGGTTCCCTTATCGGTCATCAGAGGGAAATCCCCCATGAATACTTCCTGCTCCTTTACCTCGCCTGTTTCTTTATTCACAAGCCTGACTTTTACTTTAAGCGGAGCCGCATAGGTAACATCTCTTTCCTTGCACTCTTCTTGATCGTACTTTGGGGTATCGTTCAAAGAGTGATCGATAAATTCTAAGACCAGATTATCTGCGTAATCGCGGATTGGGGAAACGTCCTCAAAAACTTCCTTAAGTCCTTCTTTTATAAACCAGTCATATGAATCTTTTTGAATTTGAATAAGATTGGGCATGGAAACTACCTCGTGAATTTTTGAGTAGCTCATGCGTGTCTTGTTACCGATTTTAATGGGCTCTGGCATATTCATCACTCCTTGTACAGTAAACACCCTACTTTGCGTGGCAATAAACTATAATACCACAATGTATTTATGTAGTCAATGAAAATTTTAAGCCTTTTATCTTTTAGGGAGATTGCAAGTTTAATTGCCCACCATTTACTACCAACCATGTTTATGCTA
>CAYRNC010000060.1:0-10693 GCA_964425645.1 uncultured Oscillospiraceae bacterium
TCCACACTAATAGCACTTACACTCTCTATTGATGACCCGCCGCTCGGTGTTGGAGGGGCAACTACATCCATACCGTCTTTGCTGTTAATGATGGTGGTTCCGGCCTCTATTTCAGCGCCTCCTCCTCCGGTGACTCCTTCAACTTTCTTTGCTACCTCTACCTTGGTGTTCGGTGTAGTTATAGCTGCATTGTCGCCGCCCTCGGCTACCTTGACCTCTTTAACTTCACCCTCACCTGATATCTTTGTATTAGAACCGCTTACGGTTATATTCGTTATTGTCGAATCTTTTTCCACCAATATATTTGAATTGTTTCCATTTACTATTCCGTTTTTAATCGTGGCCTGTCTTGCGGTAACTTTGATATCATCTCCCGCGATTTCAATTGTTCCCACGGCACCTGTCACAATAACATCGTCAGATCCGTCATCTACGAAAATATATTCCACATCGGAATCTTCATCGACAGCTATCCTTATTTCGCCATCAACTTTTGCAAGGACTACTTTTCCGACAGATGAATTCCCTTTTATAATAATGGAATCGACGCCGCCGCCTCTTACCACTGTTCTGCCTTCAACATTCACATTATCCAAGGTGACGTCTCCGTCACCGACGCCGTCAGCTATGAAAAGATCCCCTTTGATTGTGACATCTTTTAGAGTGACACCGGGGACACGAACCATTACGTTCCCTGATTCGGTTACTTCTGTTACTGTATCCGCCTCATCTATATATTGCTTTATCAGGTTGTCCATCACAACCGCAAATTCCGCTCTTGTTATATTCGCCTTCGGGTTTAGCTTCTCCCCTGACCCCTGTATATAACCAGCTTCAGATAATCCGTCAAGATCCTTAAGTGCCCAGGATGATATTTCCGCTTTATCGGAGAACTTGTCCAGCGCCTTGTATTCAGAGTCGGTGCCTGTAAGTTTAAAGGCTCTGGCCAAAACTGCAAAGGCCTCTTCTCTGGTGATTTTATCATCAGGCCTCATCTTTTTATCCAGGGCAAATGTTTTCATCTGCACTGCTTTCGCCATATCTTCCGCATACCATGCCCAGGAAGGTATATCTGTGACCCCCTTCAGTTCCTTAGTCATTTTTGCATTGAAAGCACGGTTTACAACAGCAGCCATCTCCGCCCTTTTAATCGGATCTTCTGCCTTGATTAACGTTTTGCCTTCAACCTCATAACCCATAAGCAAACCGTTATCCGCCGCCTTATTCAGTGCAGCCGTTGACCAATTATCCGGCATGTCTGCAAAACCTAATTCCTGACTACCGGTTTCGGCAAAAGCTGTCATTGGATTTACGGTAAAGACCATGAATACAGACAGCAGAATTGCCAGCATCCTTTTACTCCTCATTTCGTTTCCCTCCTTTAAATATAATAAACATGAAAAGTTTTTTGTGATTCATTTTCTTAGGCAAATACTGGCAATAGTATAACATTGACACCGATATAATTCAAGAATTTATCCGTTATTTTTAGATAATTAAAAAGCATTCATGTAAATTTTATCAATTTCCACTTTCTAGCCTGTGCTATTACATCAATATTTCAAAGACATGCCAGAATTATCGGTGATTGTTTTTCATATATTGTAGCAAAAGGAGGATATAGAAAATGGAATATATCGTATCATTTATACAGCCCGAGCTGTTTATTCTCGTAGCTTTTTTATACTGCATCGGTTTGTTCTTAAAGCTTTGTGAACGTTTCAATAAAACCTGGATGATCCCGTATATTCTTCTTGCAATAAGTTTCGTGATCACCTTAGCATACGTAAGCATCCTGATGGGCAAAGGTTTTTCACCCCCTGTGCTTGTCGCCGCAGCAATTGAAGCTGTATTGATCGCCGCTGTGACGGTATTTGGTCATGAATTGATCAAACAGGCGCTATTTAAAAGAAAAGAATAGGATATGGAACATTTTGAATGCTTGCACCGTCTTACTGTAAATCCCATACCTTTCAGAAAGGGGTGCTTAATGTGAAAAAAGTTAAGATTCGCTATCTCATCTTCATTTTATCAGGTTTGCTGATAATCGGCCTATCACCCATTTCCTTCGGACAGAATCCAAGCTCGGGGGAAACAGATAAAAGTGTTATAGGTGAAAGCGCCACAATATATCTGCACAGAGGAAGTCCTCTGATTTTATCGGGAGACAAGATACTTCCTTTAGATCCGAAAAACTTCGATGTGGCCGCTGCAATCATCAACGGGCGGACCCTTATTCCTCTTCGATCGATAGCAGAATATTTCGGGGCTGATGTTTCATACGAAGACAAAGAAAAGAATGCAATCATACATTACGGCGGAAAAGAATATATTTTCCCCATCGGAAAGAAATACTATCAAGTTAAAGAAAAGGGAAAAACAAAATTAACGGCGCTTGATACACATGCTATGTTAATAAGAGATCGGACCATGGTTCCTCTTCGCACTATAGCAGAAGATATTCTTAACAAGAAAGTTTCTTACCGAAACGATGTCATCGCAATTTCATCGGAAATTGTTAACCTTAACGAACCCGACCTGGTGTCAGAAATTAAATCCAAAATCGGGACCGCAATAAAAGCGGGATCGGAAAAAGAGCTTATCGATTTGACGGGAAGATCCAATGCAAAGGTTCATTTTATAGATATAAATAGATACAGCATGAATATAGCCTCGGCACCCAAGGAACACAGCGCTATGGATTTCGACTCTGGGAATGAAGCATCCTATACAAAAACTAATGTTCAAGTGGAAGGCATAGACGAAGCCGATATCGTTAAAACAGATGGCAAATACATCTATATTGCAGGAAGCAATGCTCTTCGCATCGTCAAGGCGGATGGACCCGACCTCAGTGAAGCGGCTGCAATTAAACTGCCTGATCAAAAAAATATTGCGGAGATTTATGTAGATGGAACAAGATTGGTCGTTCTCGGAAACCGCTATGACGACGATGACAATAAATATTACCCGGCTGTTAAAGATGCCGCTTTAGATATCATGCCTCCGACTCCCGCAAAATCCTTCAGCTATGCGGATGTCTATGACATTAAAGATCCGAAAAACCCTGCATTGCTGAAAAGCCATGAGATGGAAGGACATTATCAGACAAGCCGAAAATCCGGACCACACATCTACCTTGTCACAAACAGCTATCCTGCGGTTGGGATACTGCCTATCATGAAAGATACGATTAAAGACAGTAAGGCTTTTCGAATGTCGATAGACGATGTCATGATCATACAGGGCTGCAGATCCTTCGGGTACACAGTACTTTCTGCAATCGATATCGAGGGGGAAGCTGAAACCCAGGTGGAAGCTGTTACGGCCTCAGGCTATATAATGTATATGAATGAATCCTCCATCTATTTTGCGGACAGTTCCCATAACAATAATACAGAGATAACAAAATTTAAAATTGACGGCATGAATATCGGCTATGCAGGGGGAGGCCAAGTCAAAGGAGGCATTCTCAATCAGTTTTCAATGGATGAATATCAGGGGAATCTGCGAATTGCCACTACAACCTGGCAAGACGATAATGCCCTTTATGTACTGGATGAATCCCTAAACATAATCGGTTCTGTAACAGGTCTTGCAGAGGGTGAAAGTATCTATTCAGTGCGATTTTTGGGAGATAAGGGTTATATAGTCACCTTTAGAACAATAGACCCGCTTTTCGTTTTCGACTTACTTGATCCCCGAAACCCGAAGCTGGTTGGAGAGCTCAAGGTTCCCGGATTCAGTAACTATCTGCATCCTGTATCTGACGGTCTGATCCTGGGCATCGGAGCCGACACACAAGAAATATATACAAAGGATCCAAAAGGCAACGAAATAGTAATAGGTACCAGGGAATCAGGTGTTAAGCTGTCTCTTTTTGATGTTTCGGATATGGGAAAACCAAAAGAACTATCGAGCTATGTAATAGGCGATAGCGGCAGCCATGCGGAGGCTATGTACAACCACAAATCCATTATGGTCGATCCGGAAAGAAAGACTATAGCATTTGACGCCTACATTTCAAATGAAAAGGACCGGAAGGAATCGAAGCAGGGAGCCTTGGTGATAAGCCTCAACAATCAAAAGATCGCACAAAAAGCCCTTTTGCCTTATACACAACCGGAGGTTTACGGAAAATATATTCCCGCAGGACGGCGAATCATCTATATCGGGGATATCCTTTATTATATTCAGGATGGAATCATAAAGGCCTACAATTATGACGATTTTACAAAACTAGGTTCCTTGGAATTAAAATAGCACATATCTTTATCTAAGTTTTTCCGGCCTTAGCTCCTGAAATCCGGGCCCGGTGCCCCAGACTGTTTCCACCCTTATGACCGTAACAAAGGCTTCGCTGTCTACAGATGCCACGTGTTGCTTGATCAGCATGCTTTCCCTTGGAGAGCAAAGGGTGATGATTTTGTCCCGGGGCATCTGGGTATATTCACCTACTATTTCGACGTTTGAAACACCCCGTCCGATCTCATACATTATGAACCAGGCTACCTCATCATGTTTATCTGTTATTATTTCGAGCTGGACCACCTTTGTATCGAATCCATACATGACATATTCTATCACTCTGGATATTATAATTTGAGTGACAAGCGCATATAAAGCGATATTGCGACCGAAAAAAATCCCCGACGCAGATATTATAGCAGCATCGATCACAAGAAGTATCTTTGATATGGACACGGTAGGAAACAGCTTTTCTTTAACGATCTTTGCCACCGTATCCGTTCCGCCAAAAGAATATCCTCGTGTAAAAACGAGACCCGTGCATACTCCGCTGAACACACCGCAATATATTGCGGCAAGGATGATATCCTTTTCTTCCAAGAGACTGAAATCAAACTGTTCAAACAAAAATAGAAATCCCGGAAAAAGTATTGTCAAAAGCAATATCTTTCTCGCCTCTCTAAGCCCTAATGTAACAGCGCATATTAGCAGAATTACAAGCGCAAAGGCGTAATAAAGGAAAGAAAAATTGAACCCCAGGGTTTCCTGCAGGATGCGGCATATCCCGGTAATGCCGCCGCTTGAAAGACCATTGGGAATTAGAATGCATATGGTGGAGAAAGCTCCGAGCGTACACCCAATGACGATAAACAGCATATCGATACTGAATTTTTTAACTGCATCTTTATTGAACTTTTTCTTTAATTTCACGTTTAAACCCTTCCCCTTGACTGCCATATACTTAATACTATTTTACCGAAGGCTTTATCTGAAAAAAGCTGCTGTTTCCGAAAAGATCCATCGTCTTTATTCCGACTGAACCGAAATCCGTACCTATCGTCTCATACGAGGATTCTAACGAAAGTCGATCCCTGCTGAAAAAGGCCCGGGGCTTTAAAACCGGCCCTTCATAACAGCAATCCACACTCCAGTAGGCCAGTAAAGATAATGGATCCTTTTCCATTATCCTTTTAATCTCCGGCATATATTTTTCCTCAACCGGCATCGGAATTTCAGGGTTAATCTGATAATCCAACAGTTTAACCTTCAGCATTTTAGTATCGGAAAGCCCGGTAGAGGTTACAGCAGCCTCTGCGCTGATCACCCCTCCTTCACTTTGACCGGAAGCCTCGTAAACGTCAAAACAGGCCCCCCGCCGTACCAATCTTTTTTGGGAGTTCATAAATGCCGGCTTGCTGATATCACAGGATATCCACCTTCTTCCCATTCTATCGGCTGCGGCAGCCATAGTACCGGAACCACCAAAGAAATCGGCACAAAGGTCGCCCTTTTTTGTGCAGCTTTCCAAGATCCGCTCAATCAATGCCTCCGGCTTCTGGGTTACATACCCTGTCCTTTCAGTTGATGTCCTGCCGACCATATCGATCAGCCAAACATCCTTGCGATTCACCATGGTATACCAACCCAATTCGTCCCTGTATTCTTCCACTCCATTAAAGCGGTAGGGTTTAAAACCCCTGTTATAGGATTTCTCCTGCATGGGTTTAAAATAGTAGTCCTTCGATTTAGAATAAAACAAAAGCGTATCATGTTTTTTTGCAAAAGAACGCTTACTTGCGCCGCCGGATTTATAGTGCCAAATGATTTCATTGATAAAATTCTTTTCACCGAAAATTTCGTCCAATATAACTTTCACATAGTGGGAGGCGTGCCAATCCAGATGAATCCATATAGAACCGTCCTGCTTAAGCAGATCTTTCATAAAAAGTAGCCTGGGGATCAGCATGCACAGATACTCTTCTATTCCGCCTGCCCAAATATCCGGATAGGCACTCTGCCGTAATGCGGGTATCTTCAGATTATCCTTTCCCATCAGCTTAATTTCTGTTTTATAGTTCGTTTTTGAAAAGAAAGGCGGATCGATGTATATGAGATCGATACTGTCTGCTAGCCCTTTTTCTTCAGAAAGAAACTTCATAAACGACAAATTTTCTGCTTTGGCAAGAATATTATCAAGCCCCTTATCAGACTTATTTTCAAACTTAAAACTTTCAGTAAGATAATAATCTTCCCGCTGCAATTCCTCCTTTGCCTTAAGGTATATTTCCCGGCTGCCCTCCATTATTTTAGGTATCTTGTTTAACAGACTCATAGTAGCCTCCTGTTCGGCCTTTATCCAGCCTTTATTCGTACAGGGAAACCCTCCTCCGGCACGTTAAAGCTTTCAAAATCGGCTCTGTTTTTAGGTACATCAATATCGCCTGCCGCTATCAACGCCTTATAAGCATTTGCCAGGGATATCACCTCTTTAGGAAGTTTTTTTACGCTGTCCACATAGCCTACCGCGTCAAAATCTATGCCGAAATCATATACACCGCCTTTAAATCGATCTTCATGCAGTGTCTGCACCGCAAGGTATACCGCATAATCAACGCGCTTAAATACGGAGCAAAGCAGGGCTTTCGGGTCTATTCTGGATTGATCGTTATCTGAACCGATTACGTAAATCCCTATATCCTCAGCCGCCCTTATCACCTCTTCACCGTATGTTCCCGCCGTGTGAAAGAGAATATCAACCCCTTGCCCCATTTGGGACAAGGCAATTTCGCGACCTTGCATAGGTTTGACTGACGGATCAACATAGTCAGACAGAACCACAATGTCAGAATCTATCGTCTTTACGCCGCTTCGAAAACCGTATTCACATGATTTATCTGTGGACACACCTACAAAACCTACGGTATGGGATTCGCTCATTGAAGCGGCTATTATTCCCGCTAAAAAGGCACCCTCCTCCACTCTGAAAGTCAGACTCATTACGTTATCGCCCAGATCTTTTGCACTGCCTGTAACAGCAAAGCATGTGTCGGGAAAATCCTTCGCTATGCCCTTCATTTTATTCGACGACAGACTTTTAAGAGCTATTACCAGATCGGCTCCTTCATCAGCGGCTTTGATAATTGAATCTTCATATTCTTTATTCGATTCAGGCTCGATAACTTCCGTCGCCAATTCAAAATCCCGTGAAGCTGAAATCAATCCTTCATAAGCAATGCTGTTTACAGATTCGTCTTCTAAGCCCGATTCCGTTGTCACCATAACGACATTTAACGGTACATTATCGGAATTAGGAGATATCTCCTGCAGACATCCGGTCAGGGTGAAGACCGCTGTAACCGCAAACATTAACAAGACTGCAAGTTTTTTCATAGATCTACCTCGCAACTTTTTGCATAAACCCTAGGACGCATATGCTTTAGAAGTGGAAGCTGACTTCGGATTTCATCCTGATATCCATAATCTATCACTCCATGAACGATGGATTCGCGATGGTCGGTTTTGGCACACATTTCCCCCCAGGGACTGACTATACAAGAGTGCCCAAAGGCCTGATAAAATTTACCCACCGGATCCCTCGCAGGAGATGCTGCCGCAAAATAGATTTGATTGTCAAGGGCTCTGGTTCGCATTGTAATATCCCAGTGCGCATTGCCGGTGGCCAAAGTAAAGGCTGCAGGAAGCACTATCAACCTTGCCCCTGCCAAAGCCATATTTCTGATCAGTTCGGGAAACCGCACATCATAGCATATGGCGACGCCTATCTTTCCGTATTCGGTATCGACTACTGTTATTTCGTCCCCGGCGGTCAAGGTGTCCGACTCCTTCATTGTAATTCCGCCCTTTAAATCGATGTCGAACAAATGGACTTTCCTGTGCCTGCCGATTATTTCACCCTTACGGTTAAATATAAAGCTTGTGTTGTAAATCAGGTCGCTGTCCTTTTCAGGGATCGATCCCCCGATCAGATAAACTGACAGTTTTTTTGCAAGGGATGACAGAAGTTTTACGGTAGGGCCCCGGCTGTCTTCCGCATATTCACGAAAAAATTTACTTGAATATGGACAGTTAAATATCTCAGGGAGTGAGACAACATCGGCGCCTGCCCGTGCAGCCTCAATTATCATGGCCTCAGCCTTTTTTAAATTTTCGTCTTTATCTTTTACGACTGTCATCTGACATAGTCCAAGTTTATACTTCATGAAATTATCCTCCTCTTACCGAGTGATTATACAATAAAAAAGGCCCCCTATCAAGACAGGTCTAAACCGATCTGACGGGGGCAGACTATAAAAGGATTTACGGTAAGATGAACATCTGCACCCAATAGGCAGTGCCGTTGTTATCTGTAACATAACCTATTCCGATTTCAGTAAAACTGCTGTTCAAAATGTTAGCCTTGTGGCCCTCTGAGCCCATCCATCCATTCATGACCGCAGAAGGGGTTTTATAACCCTTTGCAATGTTTTCACCTGCAGCCCTATACGAGATGCCGAAACTTTTCATCATATCAAAGGGTGAACCATAGGTGGGAGAGGTGTGAGAAAAATAGCCTTTATCCCGCATATCGGCGGCCTTAGCTTCAGCAACCTTTGACAGGCTGCTATTGTATTTAAGGGCAGGCAAACCGTATTCGGCCCTCTCTCTATTTACAAGGTCTGCAACCTGGGCCTCATATCCCTTTGCAGCGACATTTTTCCCGCTGTCAACAGTCCCGCTCCCGGCCGGTTTTTCAGGTTGAACGATCTTGACATTCTTTTCATTTTGCTTAGTTTTCACATATTTTTTATCGGGCGCTAATTTAAATTTACTACCTGTATAGAAATTTACAGTATCAAATTTTTTACAGACATTTAGAATCTTTACGCAAGTTGCCTTGCTGAAATGCTGATTTTTACTGCTTGTGGGTTGTCCTTCGGAGGCTGCGAATGCAACAGAAGGAATAAGTAGTGATACAAGAAGAAACAAAGAAATATAGTAACGTATATTTTTTTTCAATTTTTTTCCCTCCTAAGTGTTTCGATAAAGCATATGAATTAACCTGCTTTCGAATCTTTGTACTTCGGTTTGGAATTCAAGCTTGAATTAATATAATTTAGTATAGGGGATTCATCCCAATAAAAGAACCCCCAAAATATTTCCAATTGGGAGTTCTTTCTCTTTTCGATTATTAAATCAGATGGACAGTGCCTCTAAAACCTGCTCTGTCTTGCTTAAATCTTTAAAAAAGAAATCCGGTTCACAGGCCTTTAAAGCGTCCTCTTTCCCCCAGCCTGTAGCCACGGCAACGCTCTTTATTCCCATTTTTTTTGCACAGAACATATCGTAGGTGCTGTCTCCGATCAAATAAATTGTTTCCTTGGGAAATACAGCACCGCATTGTTCTTCAGCCTGCTTTATGCAGCGTTCCGCAGCATGCCATTTTTCACCCGGTTCATCGCCGAATCCACCTATCTTGAAATAGTCCCAAAGCCCTACAGCATTCAGCTTTGCCTCCGCCCCTGATTTAAGATTGCTTGTTAACAGGGCATTTACCGCATAAGAATGCTTTTTTATAATATCAAGAAGAGATACCACCCCGGGCAAAATTCGCTTCTTTTCGTTCTGCTTTAAAACATCTGCCAAAACAACCTTATAATGTTTGGCAATTCTATCAAATTCATCCGAATCTATGCTAAAGGCTTCCATGATGCTGTGTATTATCATATAATCCATAGCACCACCGATGACTGCCTGCCCGAAGGCTTCGTGGATGCCGTAGAGCTCGGCAAAAGTGCGGTTCAAGGCCTTCCTGCCGTCACTGCCGCAATGCATCAGCGTGCCGTCTATATCCCAGAATATTAATTGGCTTTTGCACATCAGGATATGATCTCGTACCCTTTTGTGGTATCGCCGAGTTCATCCAGGTCTGCACTGACACTTACCACGAAATCCAGGTCATAAAGCTCGGATATCTTTCCGATCCTTACGAAGAACTCTTTAAGATCCGGAATATTTACGTCCTTATGGTGCAGAAGCCCATCTATAAAAATGACCTCGATATCATGATCCGAACTGATGATACCGTATATAAATCCGGTATACTCATCGATGTTTGTAATGAATTCATATTCTTCCATACAAACGACTCGAATCCTGTATTTAAGGTCATATGTCAGTCTGTGCGTTTTGCTTATAAATACGATGCTGCCATCGCTCTTTTCCACCATGTCATTGGCCATCTGGACCATTTTCTTTGTTTTGCCCGATCCTTTGTGGCCTATCAGCAGCTTAACCAACGGAATCGCCCCCTTCATGTCTTTTATTTATTATACACTGAATGCCCAGGCTATGACAAGGGAAAACGAAACGTTAATGGCGGAGAAGAAAACATCTTCCCCGCACCGGAAATAATTATAACAGGTCCTTTGATTTCAGAAAATCCAAT
>CAYRNC010000061.1:0-10591 GCA_964425645.1 uncultured Oscillospiraceae bacterium
CCCTGGATACCCGTTAAATAGGGTATTCTGGTTTTCGAGACCAGCTCCTTCAGCCACTCGGACAACCCTCCAATATTTATTTCTAAACATTAGCCCTCAGATATTCTCTGGAAATTGAAGAGAACTCATGGAAAGAACTAAGCACAAATTTCAGTTTTCAAAACTCAACAAACCCTATTATATCAGGGTTTTAAAGGTATCTAGTTCAAAATACATCCTTTGAAATGGATACATGTATCAAACAAAGATTGCCATATTACTAGATATCAAAGGACGCAGCAGCGAAATTGATTATAGCACAGACTTTTAATGTTTTCAATCATCACCGCCATCATTCTTTTCATAGCTAAGTTCACAACCCAAAGGCACACAAAAAGCCATACAGGAAGGCTCTATCGAAACAGTAAGTTCATACGCACTGTCGATCTCCCCGTCTGCACATATTTTCATTCCCTCTTTGGAACCTATGGTCAAAGATGTACCTTGGCTATACCGAATAAAATCTTTTTGCGGCTGAAGGTGGGTTCCTTTTCTGTATCTTCTAATAAGCCTTGCAAAGGTCAGTCGTCCGACTTTAAATATAATGCTTACATCTAAAAGTCTGTCATTCGGTTTGGCCATGGGCAAACCCTTGAATCCGCCACCGTAATAGGGGCCGTTCCCTATTGCTACCAGCGTCATATCTTCACTATAACTGCTGCCATCTTCAAGATTGACCTCCAATTTATACCCCTTATTTTTAATAAAAACCGCGGCGACTCCTGCTCCATAGGCCAAAGCACCCTTAAGCAAGGGATTTCCTTTGAATTTTAATACCTTCTCCACCACCTGACAATCCAGACCGATATTTAAAACATTGACACAATAACGATCATTGTATTTTATCAGATCAATTTGAATCGCTTCACCGTCTATTTGCCGCCCTATATCCTTAAAATATCTACGGTTAGAAAAGACCCGGGCAAAATCGTTGCCTGTTCCGGCGGGGATAAAACCTATTTGCGCTGTTTTAAATCCAAAAGCACCGTTAGCCACCTCATTTAGCGTTCCATCACCTCCAACCGCATAAAATCGAAGATTTGCATCAGGATCTTTTAAGCAATATTCTCTTACATAGCGGCATGCATCTCCTTTGTTGATAGTTCTATGAATAGAATAATCTGCTTTCTTTTCTTTTACTGCCTCAAGTATTGATGGAAGAACCCGCTTCTCTGCATCAGATTTTCCCGCTATCGGATTCAGTATAAAAACATGCTTCATCTGCTGTCCTTTCTTTTAAGGAATCTGCCATATATCCTTGGTTCATTATATGAAAATAGGGTAACATATTGGATGTGACGACACAATAAGAAAATCAACCTTTATTGCAACAGTGGCTGTATATTCATTTTTATGGTAGAATCAGCCTATAAAACAAAACAAAGGAGATACATCATTATATGGATAGCAGAATCGATAAACTGGCAGAAGTCCTTGTGCATTATTCCTGTAAAATACAAGAAGGTGAACGGGTTTTAATACATTATGACGGAGAATCTGCAAAGACACTGGCAAAACAAATTATAAAGAAAGTTTATGCCTGCGGAGGCCTTCCCTACGCAGAAGTCAAAGACTCTTCCATATCGCGGGAGATACTGTTGGGATGCACTGAGGACCAACTGGAATTTATGAAGGACTACCAGATGAAACAAATGGAGGGAATGCAAGCCTATATCGGAATCCGAGCAACGGAAAATGCCTCCGAACATGCTGACGTTCCAACGGCCCAGCAAAATATGTACAACAAAATCACACGCCCTGTACTGAGACAAAGGGTAGATCATACTAAATGGGTCGTGCTGCGGTATCCAAACAACGCGATGGCCCAGCTAGCAAATACCAGTTTGGAGAATTTTGAAGATTTCTATTTCAAAGTATGCACCTTGGATTACGGAAAAATGGATAAGGCCATGGATAGTTTGGTAAACCTTATGAATAAAACGGATAAGGTTCGCATCACAGGTAAGGATACGGACTTGAATTTCTCCATAAAGGAGATAGGGGCCGTAAAATGCAGCGGAGAGCGAAATATACCCGACGGAGAGGTATATACTGCACCGGTCAGGGAGTCGATAAACGGCAACATAGCTTACAATACTCCTTCCGAAGAATCGGGATTTGTATTCGAAAACGTGCGATTTGAAATTAAAAACGGAAAAATAGTTGATGTTTCGGCAAATGATACTAAACGAATAAATGAGCTTTTAGACACAGACGAATCCGCCCGCTATTTCGGAGAATTCGCACTTGGGGTAAACCCGTATATACTAAATCCGATGAAAGACACCTTGTTCGACGAAAAAATCGCCGGCAGCTTTCATCTGACTCCGGGCTGCGCATATGAAGATGCGAACAATGGAAATCAATCGGCAATACACTGGGATCTTGTGATGATCCAACGACCCGAATACGGAGGAGGAGAAATATATTTTGACGATGTACTGATCCGGAAAGACGGTCTTTTCGTTCTTCCCGAACTTTTATGCCTTAACCCCGAAAACCTAAAATAGATATCAGGTCCTGAAGCCCTGCTTCGGGACCTATTTACAGCTATACAAGGGTTTTCAGGATTCTCTTATATATTTCAAAAAAACCTGCGCGTTCAGCTCCGCTTTCTGCTACAAGCGTGTGCCTTTCTATTTCCTTATCCTCTTTATAAACGATCAATTCCCCCACCGGGTCCCCTTTAGCCAAAGGGGCCTTTAGTTTATCCGAAAATATGGCCGCCCTACTTATTTTCTCCGCTTCGCCTTTTTTAACTAACACACTGATATTATCTTTCGTAACGGCATTAACTAATGAGGGCTCGCCTTTTTCAACGGTAACAGTCCCGACAATCTCCCCTTTGGCCGCGATTTTTGTGCTGTCATAAGCTGCAAAGCCATAGTCTAAAAGTCTAATGCTTTCCGCCCATCGGTTTTTTGTAGTGTCGCAGCCTAAAACCACGGATATCAAAGTCAAATCACCCTTAGTTGCCGATCCCGCCAGACAGTAACCCGCCTCTTGAGTAAATCCTGTTTTTATGCCGTTTGCTCCGGGATAAAGCTTAATCAGCCGATTGGTATTGGTAAGCCCCAATTCAGTCTGCTTTTTGGTCTTTTGCCCTACCAGTACCGTGGATTGCCAGGTAGTAAACCAATCCTTGGTTTTTTCATGTTTTAGAAGCTCTTTCGACATTAGCCCTATATCATAAGCGCTTGTATAATGATCCAAAGCCGGAAGACCGTTTGTATTAACAAAGTGTGTATCCTCCATGCCTAAGTCCTTTGCCCTTTTGTTCATCATATCCACAAAGATTTCTTCCGTGCCCCCCACGTATTCTGCACAAGCCACACAAGCATCATTAGCGCTGGCAATAGCCATACCGGCAAGCAGGGTTTCTACGGTCTGCTGCTCGGAAGCTTCCATATACATTTGGCTTCCGCCCATACTGGCTGCCCTCTCGCTAATGGTGACCATGTCGCCTAAATTTATCTGTCCCCGCTCTATAGATTCCATGACCAGAAGCATCGTCATAATCTTTGTGATGCTGGCCGGCGGCAATTTATCATGGCTGTTTTTTTCATACAAAAATGTACCGCTGCCGGCATCTAACAATACTGCGCCTTTTGCGAAGTTGACAAGACTGTGCTCACTATCCTCTGTATCGGTCCCCTCGCCGATACAATATATCGGCGAAGCAAAAACCATAAAAGCCACACATGCGGGAATGACCAGCCGCCTTATCCATCGAGACAATCAAAAAACCCCCCTCCTTGCATCCTCTTATTAATAGTATTGCAAGAAAGCCGGGTTTATTCTTTTCAGCATGCCCTATTTAAGTCCCTTTATATGGTTATTCATTTGCGACCCAGTCACCGGATTGTCCCCCCATTTTAGAAAGCAGCCTAATATTTTCTATCTTCATGGCCTTGTCCACAGCTTTACACATATCGTAAAGAGTCAAAGCGGCTATTGACACAGCGGTAAGGGCTTCCATCTCTATCCCGGTCTTTCCCGCGGTAGAAAGAGTAGCCGTAATTTTAATTCGATCATCCATTATCGTAAAATCAATATCACAGCCCGTTATTGCGATGTTGTGGCACATAGGGATCAAATCCCAGGTTTTTTTTGCCCCCGATATTCCGGCAACCTGTGCTGCAGAAAGCACATCCCCTTTTTTCATATCCTTATCTTTTATCCGCCTGACGGTAGAGGGGGCCATCAGTATTTCTCCTTCGGCAACAGCCCTTCTCTTTGTGATGTCTTTGTCGCCCACGTCCACCATTCTGGGTCTGCCGCTTTTGTTTATGTGTGTAAATTTCTGCATCATAGTATCACCTTGCCTTCGCTTAATAATTTATCCGCCGATATTGCCCATATCCCTTTCTACTAATACACCCTCTGCCAGATGATGAGATATGGGTTTTTCTCTGACAGATTGCCTTATAACTGATTTAAGCAGATCAAAATCGTGAAGAGCGCTTTTAAGGTCAATTTCATTTTTGCTGTGAAGACAGCTCAATATATGTCCGTCCGCCGTTACCCTTAAACGATTGCATTGACTGCAAAACCGATGGCTGAGAGGCTCAATCAAACCAACCCTTCCAATAGCCCCCGGAAGCTGATAATAGCTTGCAGGCGCAGACGGATCATCCCTTTCCATGGGCATAAGATCTTGATGCCGTCGAAGGATTTCTGAACCGGGAAGAAATTTCCCGTACGCAAAATTCTGCTGCCCTGTAAAAGGCATTAATTCGATAAAACGTACATCTATGGGCCTGTCCCTTGTTATATCGATAAAATCTGAAATTTCATCCTCGTTGAAGCCCTTCATGAGTACCACGTTAATTTTGACCTTAAATCCTGCATCCAGCGCCGCCTCAATTCCAGCAAGTGCAGCCTCAAGATCTCCACCTCGGGTAATATCCCGATATCTGTCCTTTTTAAGGGTGTCTACGCTTATATTTGCACGCTTCATACCGGCATTATAGAGGTCTTTTGCATAATTAGGTAAAAGAATACCGTTGGTTGTTATTGCAAAATCCTTTAGGCCGGGCATGCTGCCGATGGCTTTTGCAAGAGTGACGATGCCTCTCCTTACAAGAGGCTCTCCCCCTGTCAGCCTTATTTTATCGATACCGAGATCAATTAATGCTTTCGAGATTATTATGAAATCCTCAATTCTTAAAATTTCCCCGCAATCTTTCTTTGTCACACCGGTTTCAGGCATGCAATAGCGACATCTGAGATTGCACAAATCAGTAATCGATATTCTTGCGTAATGTATTTTCCTCCCATGATTATCTATCATCTGGCACACTCCATAGTCTCTGCCGTGATCACTTCTATTCCGTGCTTCAGCGGTTCAAGAATATATTCCAAAGATTCCCGCACAGCTTTAGGTCCTCCGGGCAGATTGATTATTAAAGTCTTTCCCCTTATACCGCTTATACCCCTTGATAGCATGGCGTTAGGTGTAATAGAGAGGCTGTAATTGCGTATTGCCTCGGATATGCCGGGACATTCCTTTTGTATTACGGCCTTTGTAGCCTCGGGGGTCACATCCCTGGCAGAAAACCCCGTGCCCCCCGTAGTCAGCACAAGTTGCAGATCCAACACATCCGCCATGTGAATCATCTCCTTGCAAAGGCTATCTATTTCATCCGGCAAAATTGTCTGTGTAGCTATTTGATATCCGGCCTCCTCCAAAATGCTCCGTATTATCCTTCCGCTTTCGTCCTTTCTTTGGCCGGCAAAACCCTTATCGCTGGAAGTGATTATGCCCGCTTTCCATTTTCTCATATTATTTTACCCCTCTATTCGATGACGTTTATTATAAGGGGGGTCGGCTCCGGCTTCACCTTACCTATGGTGAAAGCGTCAGCAACCTCTTCAGCCCCTCGTTCAACCCTTGCTTTATCGTTGCCATGCACAACTGCGAGGGTCTCCCCTTTATGTACATACCCTCCAATTTTTTGTTTCAATACTACGCCTGCCGCCAAATCGATACTGTCCCCCTTCTTTTCCCGGCCTGCTCCGGTGTGCGAAGAAGCATATCCGATTCTGCCGCATTCTATTCCAGCTATATAACCTTCTTTTTCGGTTATTATCTCCTTATGATGTTCCGCTTTGGGAAATAAACTGTAATCCTTTACTATTTCCGGATTTCCTCCCTGACCTTTAATGAAACGCTTAAAACGTTTAAGAGCTGCACCGCTTTCCATGGAACCCTTTGCCATTAACCGGCCCTGTTCCGGGGAATCGGCCTTTCCACCTGCATAAACCATATATCCCGCCAACCTTAAAGAAAGTTCCGTAATATCTGAAGGACCAAAGCCCTTTAATGTATCTATCGCTTCAATAACCTCCAGACTATTGCCCACGGAGAAGCCTAAAGGTTGATTCATGTCAGTAATCAGGGCAACAGTTTTTTTACCGGCAGCCTTTCCTATGTCAACCATGATCCGGCTGAGATCCAAGGCCGATTCATATTCATTCATAAAAGCACCATTTCCGCACTTAACATCGAATATGATCGCGTCACTACCTAAAGCCAGCTTTTTACTCATAATGCTTGCCGCAATCAAGCTTATATTATCAACTGTTGCTGTTACATCCCGAAGCGCATAAATCTTTTTGTCTGCCGGTGCAATCCTGTCGGACTGCCCGACGACGGATAAACCTTCCTTTCTGACAAGATCGATGAATTCACCTATTTCCAAAGCAGTCCTGAAACCCGGTATGGATTCCAATTTATCTATGGTCCCCCCGGTAAAACCGAGTCCCCGTCCCGACATTTTGGCAACATACACTCCGCAGGCCGCAGCAAGTGGACCTACAATGAGTGTGGTTTTATCCCCCACTCCTCCCGTGCTGTGTTTATCAACCTTTATTCCTTTTATAGATGAAAGATCCGCCACATCTCCTGTACGGCACATAGCATCTGTCATCAGCCAAGTCTCTTCCCTGTCCATGCCCTGAAAATGGACAGCCATCAATAATGCAGCTACCTGATAATCCGGTATGCTGTCCGTTGTATACCCTCGCACGAAAAATTCAATTTCCTTTCGCGAAAGGCGATCTCCTTCCCTTTTTTTATGTATAATATCGTACATATTCATGGCTGTAGTCCTTTTAATTTAAACAAATAGGAAGTCCCTGCCCCGGTACTTCCCACCTCAAGATATTCAGCCACGGTTGCGGCAATGTTCGCAAATGTATCTCCGGTGCCAAGATTCACCCCGCCCAAAATCGAATTTCCGTAAATAATTATAGGAACGTACTCCCTTGTATGATCCCAGCCTGTATATCCCGGATCGTTGCCGTGATCAGCACATAGAATCAATATATCTTTATCCTTCAACACCGATAAAATATCAGGCAAACTTGCATCGAATTCCTCAAGACATATCGCATAACCCGCGCTGTCTCTTCTGTGTCCGTAGACGGAATCAAACTCCACAAGATTTGTAAAAATAAGTCCCCCAAAATCTTTTTTTATTGCAGAAATAGTTTTTTCTATACCGTCACGGTTACTTTTAGTATGCACGGAATCCGTTACCCCTTTGCCGTTAAAAATATCGCTTATCTTCCCCACGGTATAAACGACCTGCCCGCTCTCTTTTATATAGTCTAAAAGGGTATCTTTTATCGGAGACACCGAATAATCCTTGCGATCAGCCGTACGAATATATTCCCCGTCCCGCTCCACAACAAATGGTCTGGCTATCACCCTGCCGACCTGCATGTCTCCCACAAGCATTTTCCTGGCAATTTCGCAAATCTCATACAGCCGTTTTAAAGGGATCACGTCGATATTGGCTGCAACCTGAAATACGCTGTCCGCCGAGGTATAAACTATGGGTTCACCGGTTTCCTTGTGCAAGGGGCCAAGTTTTTTAATTATTTCAGTGCCTGAAGCAGCATAATTACCAAGCACACCTGAACCTATAGCTTTTTCATAGTCTTTAATAAAAGAATCCGGAAAAGATTCAAATGTTTTAAAGGGTGTGTCCGTATAAAGGCCAGCAATTTCCCAATGTCCCGTGATCGTATCTTTACCTTTTGACTTTTCCTTCAATCTCCCGTAAGAAGCTATGGGACAGTCTGTCTTTTCCAATACATTAATCCCTTCGATGTTCCCAAACCCCATACGAATGAGGTTGGGAATCGAAAGATCCTTCTTCGCAGATGCTATGCTTTTTATGGTATTTGCACCCTTATCCCCGTATTCTGCCGCATCCGGAAGGGACCCGATGCCAAGGCTGTCCAATACGATAATGATCGCCCTTTTCATATGATCCCCCTGTTAATCATCGATACTTTTTAAAAAAAGCGGGCTGCAACAAAGATGATCACATGAAACCAAGCGATATTCCACACCTCTGTGCATTCCTTGAATCCCCCGTTGATGGGCGTCTGCACCGTGAAGATGCCCGTACACTACTAAATCCACACCGTACTCCTCAAAAAGGGAAGTGAAATCATTTCGTACTGCACCGCCACCTGCAGGAGGATAATGAAGAGCCCCTATAATTCTTTTCTTACCTGCTTTTTTTGCAGATTCCAACGACATTTTAAGCCTTCCGACCTCACGCCTGTAAATCTTTTGATCATGCTCGGAAAAATCAGGATCTGCCGGTGTAGTCCATCCCCTGCTGCCGCAAACTGCATAGTTACCGGCAGAATAGTAGGTATTCTGCAAGAAATACATGTCCTCAAACAAACTGTTCAGCTTTGTAACCGATGTCCACCATAGATCATGATTGCCTTTGATTAAAACTTTTTTACCCGGAAGGTTGGACAGCCAACAAAGATCTGCTAATGATTCATCCTGCTTTAAAGCCCAGGAAGTGTCTCCTGCTATAATCACCGTATCCTCCTCGTTAATCAGCAATCCCCAATTCTCCTGCAGCCTCTCCGTATGTCTGATCCATTGCCCACCATAAATATCCATGGGCTTCTCTCCGCTCATAGACAGGTGCAGATCTGCAATTGCAAATATATTCATACCCCGGCCTCTGATTCTTCAGGATTTTTCAAAAGTCCCTCTTCGTCGATTTCAAGAACTGATCTGCTGCCGGGTTCCGGAAGGGCTGTAATGCTTCGGAGCTTGCTTTGAATTTTTCTTGTCCTGACCCCTACCAGCTTGTCCAATTCTGCATTGGCCTGATTTATCCTTTGTTGAGTTGCTGTCAAAACCTTCTCAAAGTTTCCAAATTCAGTCTTCACCGCACCCAATACATTCCAAACCTCACTGGAGTGTTTCTGAATAGCTAGGGTGCGAAAACCCATCTGAAGACTGTTTAGCAGAGCCGCCATTGTTGTAGGTCCCGCGATATTAATCTTATAGTCTCTTTGTAGAGTTTCCACAAGGCCCCTTCTGACAACCTCAGCATACAGACCTTCAAAAGGAAGAAACATAATGCCGAAATCCGTAGTAACCGGCGGATTTATGTATTTTTCTTTTATGCTCTTTGCAAATGTCTTTATTGTTTTGTCCAAATTGACGGCCGCCGCCTCCACCTCTGCGGGAACCCCTGACTCATAGGCCTCCATCAGCTTGCTGTATGCATCTGCCGGAAACTTAGCATCGATAGGCAGATACACTGTATCTTCCCCGTCTCCGGGAAGTTTTATCGCATATTCTACCCTCTCTCCTCCTCCCTTTTTCATAGAGGCGTTTTCCTCAAACTGATCGGGAGAAAGAATTTGTTCGAGTATGGCACCTAACTGAATTTCTCCTAAGATACCCCTCGTTTTTACATTGGACAAGACTTTTTTGAGATCTCCGACACCGGAGGCCAGATGCTGCATTTCCCCCAAACCTTTATATACCTGTTCCAACCTTTCGCTAACCACCTGAAATGACTTGCCTATCCTTTCCTCCAAGGTTTTTTGCAGTTTCTCGTTCACGGTTTCACGCATCTGTTCCAGTTTTTTTTCATTGTCTATTTGAATGGAAATCAAACGTTTCTCTGTAGTATCGTTGATCTGCTTTAACATTTCACTGACCGTTTTTTGAAGAGTATCATTTCTTAAAGTCAGCTGTTGATTAAGTTCGAAAAGCCTGCGGTCTTGAATATCTGAAGTCTGTTTTTGAGATCCGGATAAAATTTCTCCAAGGCTTTTGAAGCTGGCCTGAACATATTGCAGCGTCTCCTGCCTTGATTCCTTTATACTTTTTTCAAGAGTCTGGCCCAATAAATCCATACTCTTTTGCAATTCAAAACCTGCGGTTTTATCATTGGATCCTTTCTCCAGCCGCTTCAACCTAAAAAATATGACCATAAAAAAAAGAATTAGAAGTATTAAAATTATCGCTGACAAGGCTTTCTCCATGTGAGTTTCCCTTTCATTATTGCAATAGATTTACATATATATATTATACCATCAAAGTTTGAAATTAAAAGGTTAAATGTAATCGGCACCGATGGAGGCGGCTCAATACTAAAATGATATCCAAAATCGATAAAGCCTTTTCAAGGCCTGTTACGGGAATACCCCTGGTGTTAGCGTTATTTTCCGCCATATTCTTTTTTATCGGTAAATTCGTAGCAGGCACTGTCGT
>CAYRNC010000062.1:0-10541 GCA_964425645.1 uncultured Oscillospiraceae bacterium
CCTTCGGTTTGGGAGAAACAACCTTTGCGGGTACTGCAGCTGCTATAGCAAATGCAATATATAACGCCGCTGGTGTACGCGTATGCGATGTTCCGATGAAACCGGAGAAAATCCTGAGGGCTGTTGACCGGATTAAAGACATTGAAAAGGAGGGAAACCGGCATGAAAGCATTTGATTACGCAAAGGCAGATTCCATTGAATCGGCATCTGAACTTTTAAAGGCGGGGGAAAGCCGGATTATAGGCGGCGGTACCGATATTATAGGGACGCTTCACCATGAAATTCACGGTGATGACTATCCAAAGACTTTGGTCTCGTTAAAAAATGCCGATCTGGCATATATAAAGCATAATAAAGATTGTATCGAGATCGGTGCAATGACGAAATTATCGGATATTGAATCGGATCCTTTAATCAGGGAGAATTACAGCCTACTTTCGCAGGCAGCCAAGACTGTAGGCTCACCGCAGATACGTCATACTGCGACTGTCGGCGGGAATATATGCCAGGAGCCGAGATGCTGGTACTACAGATATCCCGATAATAAATTTGACTGCCTCAGAAAGGGCGGGGAGGTCTGCAATGCCTTTACCGGTAATAACCTTTATCATTCGATCTACGGCCCTGTAAAAGTCGGTGTCAATCCATGTGAAAAAGCATGTCCAAACGGAACGAACATTCCGGAATATTTGAATAAAATCAGAGCCGGTGACCTAAAATCCGCCGCTTTGGAGCTGTTAAAAGTTAATCCGATTGCATCTGTTACCGGAAGGGTCTGTCCGCATTTATGTCAAAGTAATTGCAACAGAAATGAATATGACGAGGCCGTTTCAATCAGAAGCATAGAACGTTTTATGGGGGATTACATTCTAAAAAACCAAAATTTATTGATAGACATCCCCGGCGGCAATACGGGGAAAAGGGTGGCAATTATCGGTTCCGGTCCTTCGGGGCTAACGGCAGCCTACTATATGCGTCTGGAAGGACACGATGTAACAATATTCGATAAGAATAAGCAGCCCGGAGGGATGCTTCAATACGCGATACCGGCCTACCGACTTCCACGGAACATTGTACAGGAGACTGTAGAAATGCTAAGAAGAATCGGGGTCAATTTTGTGATGGGCATCCGGGATAGCGACTGTAGAACAATTGAAGATTATAAAAAACAATATGACGTTGTTTTTATCGGTATCGGCGCCTGGGGTAAAAATTACACTGGCATAGAGGGTGAAGAAAACACCGTTGTAGGCTTAGATTTCCTTAACGCCGTAAGCACAGGTTCACAAAAAAAACCCGGGGAAAAAGTTGTAGTCATAGGCGGTGGAAATGTGGCGGTAGATGCGGCGGTATCTGCGGCAAGACTGGGCTGCAGCGTAACTATAGTGTACAGGAGAACAAAAGAGGAAATGCCGGCGCACGAGGATGAAATTAAACAGGCGCTCGATGAAGGCGTACAGCTTATAGTTTCGATGGCTCCAACCAAGGTAATTACAAAAGACGGTAAGGTGAGCGGTATTGAAGCGGTAAAAAGTATTTCATCCGGCAATCGCAAAGGCAGTGTAACAATAGATGAATCAACGAAAAAGGTGATACCGGCCGATTGCATAATTTCAGCCGTCGGGCAAAAGATTGATGTAGGATTATTTGACGGATATCTTAAGGTTAATAAGAATAAATCAATAATCGTTGATGAAAATGGCTTATCTGCCGGCATAGAAGGTGTTTTTGCCGCCGGCGATGCGGTATCCGGTCCTGCAACCGTGATCGAGGCAATAGCGGGTGCACGTAAGGCAGCGGTCGGCATGAACAGGTATCTGCTCGGAGAGGATTACTATGATGGAAGTAAGTCTGAAAGTAAAAGGCAAGATGATCTGTCCTTTGACGAATTCTGCCTTAAATATTCCGCTGCCGTAAAGGATCACATTAACCCTATTGAGGACAGACACCTTTATAAAGAGGATACGGCGGGAATTACGATTGAGGAAATGAAAACCGAGTCAAAAAGGTGCTTTAATTGCGGCTGTGTAGCATCGAGTCCGTCTGATTTAGCGGTAGCCCTAACAGCACTGGATGCTAAAATAATTACATCTCAAAGAGAAATCAACGCAGTCGATTTCTTTTCAGTAACAATAAATGGATCGAATGTATTGGACATTGGCGAAATCGTTACAGGCATAAAGATACAAAAAGAAAATTCATTCAGGAAGCAGCGTTACGTTAAATTCAGAGCAAGAAAATCTATAGATTTTCCGATAGCATCTATTGCCGTCAATGCGAACGATGATGACGGCATAATCAAGGATATAAGGATTGTCCTTGGGGCAGTTAAGCCTGTACCTTTCAGGGTATACGAATCAGAAAGTTTTCTTACGGGAAAGAAAATCAGCGGGGATTTGGCTGCAGCAGCTTCAGAGATTGCGCTGCGTTCAGCGGTTGCACTGTCGGAAAACAGTTACAAGATAAATATTGTCAAAGCATTGATCAAACGCACGATTACCGCTTTGTAGGCTAACTTGTTATCGGTTATTTATCAAAAGATAGAGCGTACCGATATTCTGTCAATATGTTTACAAGATGTTGGGGTTAGAATGTGAAAGGAGTGGAACAATTGGAAAATAGGTCTGTTTCAAATGAAGTGCAGGAAATGGAGAAGGCCGGATACAAGCAAGAACTGAGAAGAACACTGAAGTTCAGAGATCTGGTTGTTTTCGGGCTTATTACGGTTCTTCCGATAGCACCTGTTCAAGTTTACGGAGAGGTTTCGCAGGAAACTATGGGATTGGCTACACTTGTTTATGTGGTCGGTATGATTGCTATGCTTTTTACAGCGTTAAGCTACAGCAGGTTAAGCGGAGAATTTCCACTGACAGGATCGGCTTACATGTTTGTTCGCAAAGCGATTAATCCCCATGTCGGTTTTATTTCCGGATGGATTATCCTTATAGATTACATTATTGTCCCTTCTTTACTGGTTTCGTTCGGAGCGTTGTGGGCTTCATATCTGGTGCCGGGTTCACCGACATATTTGTGGGTGATAGTCTTTATCATCATTATCACATTTATTAACGGCAGGGGTATTAATGTGGCTGCAAAATCCAACATGATCATGCTGATTCTTGAGCTTATCTGTATAGTATTTTTTGTTACAATGGCGATCAAATTTATATTCATAGAAGGTCGCGGGGTCGGAGGATTTTCAATTGAACCGTTTTATGTCAAGGATACAGTTAACCTCAGATTTATTGCATCTGCAACAACAATTGCCATTTTCGGTTATCTGGGGTTTGACGGCATTACCGCTTTAGCGGAAGAAGTTGAGAATCCGAGAAAAACGATCGGTAAAGCCATAATAACGACACTGTTATTGATCGGGTTTTTGTTTATTACCCAATCATATCTTGCCACTCTTGCTCATCCGAATTATGCCGATTTAAATCCTGATATGGCTTTCTTTGATATTGCAAGGGAGGTAGGGGGAAATCCTTTGTATTTCTTTTTCGTGGTTGTGGCTATTGTTGCCGTCGGGATAGCAAATGCGCTTGTAGTGCAAACCAGTACTGCAAGGGTAATTTACTCTATGGGGCGGGATAATACTTTGCCTATGTCCAAATTTTTTGCCAAGGTGCATCCTAAATTTCAAACCCCTTTGAACGCAACAATTACGGTTGGGGTTTTGACAGCATTTATTGCCATGGCACCTCCGATAGTTTTATTGCAGCTCGTAAGCTTCGGTGCTTTAACGTCATTTATGCTGATCAATGTTTCTGTATTTGTGTATTTCTATCTGAAGAAGAAAAAGAGGGGATTGAAGAGTGCCGTAAACTACATTTTATTTCCTTTAATCGGCTTAATGATTATTCTGTATGTTTGGTCAGGATTAGGTATCCCCACCTTTGTTTTGGGCGGAACCTGGTCGATAATAGGTATTATTCTTGGATTTGTTAAATCAAAAGGCTATAAAATAATACCGAGTGAATTTAAAGATTAGGATAACGGTCAAACAGATATTCATTTCTGATTTGGGGCTAATAACATGATGACATCGTATATCTGTAGCGCTGGGTGCAGGAAAACCTTGCACTCAGCGGACCGTAATCTTGAAATCAATTTAAGGGAGATATATATGAAGTACAGAAGTTTATCGGACTTAACTGACAAAATAGATCAAAAGGCAAAAAGAAGAATTGCAGTTGCCGCGGCACATGATATTGAAGTGATTAAAACCCTGAAGGGGATAATGAAGCAGGGCCTGGCAGAATGCATTTTATTTGGCGATAAAGTCAAAATTCTCGGGATGCTGAATAAAAAAGAACATGGATGTTTTGAGATTGCGGATATCAGTGATCCACGCGAGGCAGCGCTTGAAGCCGCCAATGCGGTTAGGCATGGGCATGCAGAAATACTGATGAAAGGCTTGGTCAACAGCAGCGACTTTTTGAAGGCTGCGCTCGATAAGGACAGAGGATTATTAAACGAAGGTAAAATACTAAGCCATTTAGCAGCATTTGAAGTTCCGGGCTGCGACAAATTGCAGTTTCATACGGATGGGGGTATGAATCCCTATCCTGATTTAGGACTGAAGAAATCCATTATAGACAATGGTCTGGAAGCGCTTTACAAAATAGGTATGAAATATCCTAAGGTAGCCGTGCTGTCGGCAAACGAGGTGGTAAACAGCAAAATACCGTCCACCGTGGATGCGCTTAGATTGGCAAAAATGAATGATAACGGAGAATTCAAGCCGTGTATTATAGAGGGCCCTATATCGCTTGATGTAGCGCTTAGCAGGAAGGCGGCATTACATAAAAACATTAACAGTAAAATAAGCGGTGAAACCGATTTGTTTGTTGTACCGAATATCGATGCCGGCAATATGATCGGGAAGACTTTGATTTACTGTGCAGAGGCAAAAATGGCAGGTGTAATCCTGGGGGGTAAAAGCCCGATCGTAATGACTTCGCGTGCAGAAAGCTCGGAAGGAAAATACTATTCTATCATTTTAGCATGTGCGATATCCGAATAGAGACAACAAATAATTACTGATGCTATTAAGCAAAAAGGCACAAAAAGGAGATATATATGAAAAAATTGATGACCGGCAATGAGGCATTGGTTCAGGGTGCCTGGGAAGCGGGGGTTAAATTCGCCTCGGCATATCCGGGAACACCCAGTACTGAAATACTTGAGAATATAATACATCACAAGGAAATAAAATCTGAGTGGGCTCCCAATGAAAAGGTTGCAATGGAGGCCGCAATAGGTGCATCTATAGCAGGGGTAAGGGCGATGGTGTCTATGAAGCATGTGGGATTAAATGTAGCAGCGGATCCGATGTTTACCTACGCATATACTGGAGTTAACGGGGGATTTGTAATCGTTTCCGCCGATGAACCCGGCCAGCACTCTTCACAAAACGAGCAGGATAACAGAAATTATGCCAAGGCGGCAAAAATACCTATGCTTGAACCGTCAACCAGCCAGGAAGCCAAAACGATGATGAAAGATGCGTTTGATATGAGTGAGACCTATAATATTCCTGTTTTAATCAGGATGACTACAAGATCATGCCACTCAAAAGGAATAGTGGAATGCCGGGGCAGGGCAAAGACCGTTTATTCAGATTATAAAAAGGATGTCAAAAAGCATCTCGCCGTACCGGCTTTTGCCAGGGAGATGAGAAAGGATCTGGAAAAAAGAATAAACGCCCTTGCAATATGCTCTGATAATTCTCCCTTTAATATAATTTATGACAACGGTAAAAACACAGGTGTCATTGCTTCCGGCGTCTGTTACTGCTATGCAAAGGAGGTTTTTGGCAAAGAGGTTAACTATTTGAAACTGGGGCACACAAACCCACTTCCGGATAAAATCATATCCGGCTTCTGTGAAGGCCTGGATATTATATATATCATCGAAGAGAGCGATCCGTATATAGAGGAAAGGGTAAAGATTTTAGGATATAAGCCCCTCGGCAAAGATATTTTCCCTGCATACGGAGAATTAACCCCTGATGTAATAAGGGAATCGATACACGGTCAAGGCCTTAGGACTATTGTTTATGATCGGGATAAAGTGGTGGCAAGGCCGCCGACACTTTGTGCAGGTTGTCCGCACAGGGGTATATTTTATGAACTCGGCAAAAGAAAGGATGTAGTGGTTGCAGGAGATATCGGCTGCTATACGTTAGGATTTGCAGAACCCTACAATGCAATGGATTTTAATATTTGTATGGGTGCCGGCTTTTCTACAGGTCACGGGGCTCAGATAGCCTTTGACCTGAAACATGAAAACAAAAGGGTCGTATCAGTTCTTGGAGACTCTACGTTCTTTCATACAGGAATAAACTCACTAATTGAGGTGCTGTACAATCAAAGCAAGACAGTCAACCTTATTTTAGACAACAGAATAACCGGTATGACAGGTCATCAGGAAAACCCTGGATCCGGACGCCTTGCAGATCTGTCGAATGCTCCTGTAATGGACATTGAAACAATTGTTAAAGCTCTCGGCGCAAAAAATGTAAGGACGATCAATCCGAATGACATTGCCTTTGTTAAAGAGACATTGGATTGGGCGTTACAGCTTGAAGAACCTTCTGTTATCATTGCCAGATGGCCCTGTGTATTGAAGAGGCTTACACAAAAGGATCAGGATGAATTTAAGAATGCATTTAAATATAAATACAAGGTAATTTCCGATCTTTGTATTGGATGCAAATTGTGCCTGGGATCCGGCTGTCCGGCGCTCTCGTTTGATTTTGCTTCAAAAAAAGTTCTGATAGACAGCGTACAATGCGTGGGATGCGGCGTCTGTACACAGTTATGCGTCAAGCAGAAAGCAATAGAGAAGGAGGTAAGACAGAAATGACGAAGAGCATATTATTAGTTGGCGTTGGAGGTCAGGGGACTATACTGGCCAGCAGAATCATGACGCAGGGGCTTATGGATGCAGGATATGATGTCAAAATGAGCGAGATTCACGGGATGTCACAAAGGGGAGGATCTGTTTCCTCGCAGGTAAGGTACGGTAAGGAAGTCCACTCTCCTGTCATTGAAAAAGGCGGGGCTGATATATTGGTTTCTTTTGAAGAAATGGAAGCCTTAAGATGGCTTGATTACCTTAAGCCGGACGGAAAGGCTGTAGTAAATAGTTACAGGATCAACCCGATGCCTGTTGCAATGGGAAAAGCCGCATATCCGGAAGATATAATAAACGAGCTCAAGGCTAGGGTAGCAACGACCGTTATCGATGCTGCAGGAAAGGCTGAAAAGCTGGGAAACCCGAGAGTAATGAATATAATTTTGCTGGGGACAATCATTAAATTTATGGATTTGGATTCGATAAATTGGGGAAGCATTTTAAAGGAAAACATCAAGCCTGCATTTTTGGATTTAAATCTGGAAGCACTGAAGATTGGGAAGGAATTAGCTGAGGGACAATGACAGAAGTTAATAATAATGTAAAAAAAATTGCCCCGATGCTGTTTTGTGTTTTAACAGTGGCAGCATTCATCCTGGTTTTAGTTGTCCCTGCTTCAAGGTGGGTTTTTAAAGATGTCACCACCGGCCATCCTTTCATGATGGGGTTTATAAAATTTGCGCTGCTGGCCACCGTGGGCGAACTTATTGCAATCCGTTTAACAGTTAAATCCTGGATCTTCCCGGCAGGCTTTGCGATCAGAGCATGCATATGGGGTTTTCTGGGGATAGTTATCACGTTAGTTTTCAGGATTTTTACAGGAGGGGTTCTTTACGCGTTTGAAACAGGCTTAATATTAAATCTGTCAAATCGTTTGTGGGGCGCTTTTTTATGCAGCTTGCTCATGAATACAATTTTTGCCCCCACTATGATGATTTTTCATAGGATTACCGATACGGCAATCACGATGAAATATGATGATCAAAAAATCCTTCCTGTTGCCAATATCGTTCAAAACATAGACTTTAAACCGCTTATCGGTTTCACCATTGCAAGAACCATTCCGTGTTTTTGGATTCCTGCCCATACAATAAGCTTCATGCTTCCCCCCGAATATCAGATTATAATGGCAGCATCATTATCAATTGCGCTGGGGATTATTTTAAGCTTAAAGAAAAAATAAATTAGCAGCTGCATTGTATCCATGGCATTCCGGCTCATTTCTGAACGGATCTATGTGCTTTATGATAAATTCATAGATGTAATAAAGGAGGAAAACGAATGGATCATATTATTCTTGCAATTAATCCGGGATCTACTTCCACTAAAATTGCAGTATATAAAAATGAAGAACGACTGTTTATGGAAACAATCGAGCATAACCAGGCCGAAATTGCCTCATTTAAAAGTTTAAAAGACGATTTTGCAATGAGAAGGGGTTTAGTTATTAAAATCCTTGAAGATAATAATTTTGACCCCCGTATGCTGTCTGCGGTCGTAGGAAGAGGGGGTATGCTTCCTCCGGTAAAGGCAGGCGGTTATACAGTAAATGAGGATATGAAAAAAAGGATCATAAAAGGGCCGATACAGAAGCACGCTTCAAATTTAGGGGCACTGCTTGCGGAGGTAATAGCCAAGCCGGTTGGAGTGTCCGCCTATATTTACGATGCTGTATCCTCCGATGAAATGAGGGAAATCGCTAAGGTTACCGGCATTCCTGAAATCATCAGGCAGCCATTTTGTCATGTTTTAAATACAAAAGCCATGGCCCGAAAGGTGGCACAAAAGTTGGGCGGAAGCTACGAAGATTTAAATTTTGTCGTCGCTCATTTGGGAGGGGGGATATCCATATCCGCACATCAGTGCGGAAGGATAGTCGATGCGATCGAGGATGACGGCGGTCCTTTTTCACCTGAGCGATCCGGATCAATTCCTTTGCAATATATAGTTGACATGTGTTACAGCGGAGATTACAGTAAAAATGATATGAAGAAAAAGCTTCGGGGTATCGGGGGTCTAAAGGCTCATTTGGGAACACATGACTGCAGAGAAATAGAAAAGATGATAGCAGGGGGAGATCAGCATGCAAGATTAATTTATGAAGCCCAGGCATATCAGATTGCAAAAGGTATCGGAGAGCTGTCACCTGCAATAGAAGGGTCAATCGATGGAATTATCATTACGGGCGGTGTTGCTCGTTCGAATATGTTGACCGGTATGATTACAAAAAGAGTAAAATTCATTGCCCCGGTCTTTATTATGCCCGGCGAAAACGAATTGGAGTCTCTTGCCTACGGGGTTTTAAGAATCCTTAGGGGCGAAGAGGATGTTAATAATTATGTGGATAATCTGTCAGAGGAAATCGATTATTTCATTTAGATATCGATTTTACAGGCTAGGAGGTAACGGAATGATTTCGAATAAAATGGTTACGCTTGGTAAGAAACGGTCAGTCATAAGAGAGGCATTTGAATATGCGAAAAAGCGATCTTTAGTAATCGGTAAGGAGAATGTATTTGATTTCAGCATCGGAAATCCCAATGTTCCTGCACCGGCGAGCGTCAATGACGCTATTGTCGAATTATTAAAACAGGATGATCCCGTTATGCTGCATGGATATTCTTCAGCCCAGGGCGATTGCTGTGTAAGGAGCATAATTGCAGAAAATATAAACGCTAGATACGGGACAGAATTAACGCATGATAATATTTACATTACAACAGGGGCCGCCGCGGCATTATCCATCAGCATAAAGGCGATTGCCGTACCTGATGACGAATTCATTATATTTGCCCCTTATTTTCCCGAATACAAAGTATTTATAGAGGGAGCCGGAGCGAAGCCCGTAATCGTGCACTCTGATGAAAACAGTTTTCAAGTCGATGTTCAGAGACTGGAACAAGCTGTAAACACAAAGACAAAGGCAATCATCTTAAATTCCCCAAATAATCCTTCGGGAGTTGTTTTATCCAAGGAAACCATTAAAAGGATCTGCGGTGTTTTGAACAGAAAATCCCAGGAATACGGACATCCGATTTATCTTATTTCCGACGAGCCGTACCGTGAAATTGTATATGATAATATTGAAGTCCCGTATCTGGTTCGCTATTATGATAATACATTGGTTTGCTATTCATACAGTAAATCACTTTCTGTTCCCGGTGAGCGGATCGGCTATATCGCGGTATCCAACAGCATGTGCAACTCCGAAGATGTGTATGCGGCTATATGCGGAGCCGGAAGAACCTTAGGTTATGTTTGTGCTCCGAGTATGTTTCAGCAGGTTATTGCAAGATGCATCGACGAAGTGGCTGATATATCGGTATATAAAGAGAATCGGGATATTTTATATCATCACCTGCTTAAATGCGGGTATAGTTGTATTAAGCCCGAAGGAGCGTTTTATCTGTTCGTAAAATCCTTGGAACCGGATGCTGTTGCATTTTGTGAGAATGCAAAAAAGTATGAACTTCTGCTGGTCCCCGGGGATGACTTTGGCTGCCCGGGATATGTGCGTATCGCTTATTGCGTCACAACCGAGCAGATTATTCGATCATTGCCGGCTTTTGAAAAGCTGGCAAAAGATTACTAAGGTACCGATCAACGTAAGCGGCGAGGG
>CAYRNC010000063.1:0-10411 GCA_964425645.1 uncultured Oscillospiraceae bacterium
ATTTTCTTTCCTGTGGAGGTTATTCCCATTTACACGGATGAATATTCAGACTCGGTTATCCGGCGAAAACAACATTGTTTAACTGGTATAATGAATACAGAAACTGGTAACCTAAGCAAAAAATTTAGAAAACCCCCTGTATACAGCCCGATTGAAAAGCAAAAAGCTTTGGACTTTTACATATCCAATGGTAAAAATATTGCGCTTAGAAAGATTGGGCTTTGGGCACATTGCGTAGATCCCCATCTCGTTCATGAACCTTTTTATAGGTTTACGTTCAACAGGAATATTGTCAAAGTTCTGTAGCTTGTCGCGAAGCTTCCTAACCCCTATATAAGGCATTCTTGTGTGCCAGTAATCAAGCCTGTCTTTTACCAGATTCTTAAATTCCCAGTCCGGTTGAGCGGGAGTGTAATACACGCTCGTCCTGTTAATTTCAAGCAACTCGCACTGCCTGGACACGCTTAATTCATGGTCTTTTATAACCAGTTTTAGCCTTCCAGCCATTCCCAAAGACTTGTTCAGATTTTTTTCCAGCCAGTCATTCTCTATGGTGAGTTGAGCGACCTTTGCCATTAATGTCTCATACTGCTCGTCCATTTCCTTTTCTTTTGCATGGTAGCAACACTTCTAATGAAATCGGAAACGTTTTCGGCATTGATTTCACTAACAAGAGGCTTCGACTTGCCGAGATAAAAAATATTTTTGCAAATTCGAAAAAATAAAAATTGTGCTATGTTTTACTGACAAATAACTAAACCCCCAAACCCTTTCATTAGAATGGGTCCAGGAGCATTTTTTCTTTTTTACCTGTCAAACTTCGGATTATAATCATGTTCTGAAATCAAATCAACATAAAATCCGGTCTTCATATGTTATGACAAATGATCCTTTGTAAAAGGTACCGACAGTAAAATGCTCTTGGATCTATTTGCCCATATTTTTAGTGATAATTTCGTTGTATTTTGTGATTGCGGCATTTAGAGACCGGCTTGCGGATACTATTTCAGGGCTCTGTAGGTTTGCTTCCTGATCTGCAATCAGATCGACTAATTTTTTTCGCAGCTTCTCAATATCCTGCAATAAATATTCGATTTCGGTCATTTTGCATTCCCCCTTAAAATCAGTATGTCCAGTAAGAAATAATAAATAGGCAAAGGTATTTAAATCTTTAAAAACCTTAAGAACAGCGGCTTACAGTTCGGGAAAAAACAGTGCGAGCAAAAGGCGCTGTCCTTTAGCAGGAAATTATTTGGAGATGTATTGGCAGTCTGTTAAAGAGGCTAAAAATAACAGATGATAAATATGAAAAATAGGTTCGGGGCCTGCTCGAGCGGGCCCCTTTACATTTACGTTTGGATAAAGCTTTATCCGCAAAAGATATTCACCTTGTATCCCAATGTTCATCTGTGATCCGGATCATCTGCCTTTGTTTTGTGCACAGTCCCTTTCGGATGTTCGGGAGGAGCATAAATTGAATACAATTTTATAGGTTTAGTTCCTATGTTTAGCAGGTTATGCCATTTCCCCGCAGGGATTATTGTGGCGTAATCTTCTTTTACCCTTCGACGGAAATCCAATTCAGTCTCAGTGTCTCCCATCATAATTACGCCTTCGCCCTCCTCAATTCGCAAAAACTGATCTGTCTCCGCATGTTTTTCCAATCCTATATCATCCCCTATATCGATGCTCATCAGTGTAAGTTGCATATGGGTTCCTGTCCATACTGTGGTTCGATAGTTTTCGTTATCCTCTGTAGCATCCTCGATGTCTATTACTAATGGTTCCGGTCCCGTATCTGTTAATGCCGGTGTTTTTGATTGCAGGTTTGGCCCCTGCGCCGGTATGTGTGCCCATGGCGGATAATTGTCATTGTACATTTCCACATGTCCTTTCTTAAAATACTGATATAATTAGATTATTCCGCATTAAAGAATAGGTGAAATAATTCTAGCCTTTCAAATTTAGGACAGAAAAGTGTTTCAATGTGGATTAATTTATTTATTTTATTTTTGGAAGGATATATTCCTTTACATCATCAAGATTCTCTGGATCAATAAGTGACGTATAGGCATCGCTGTATTGTAATCCGTTTGCTGTTTCTAGAAAAATCCATCGTTCGCCGTCCGGCAAACCGTATTCAGCAAGATCTAGTAAATACAGTTTCCTGCCGCTTTGCTCTCTTACAGATGTTTCATCGTATTTTACAGGAGTGAAGATTCCCTTTATCCCTTCAGTTATTTGTGAGGAGATTTCGGTACAGGAGGTTTCTATACCGGGAATACCTACAGCGACGGGAAGTAAAATGCTAATCGTTTCCCCGGGTTTTATGTCCCCGCGAAAAACTTTCTCAACCTTTATCTTGGCTATAGCGCGGTAATTATCACTTCCGTCACCAAAATCCAATCGTATATTTTTAACATCTGTTACTGTCCCTTCGAAGATTACAACTGTGTACCCTTCATGCACTCCTGCAAAAAGTTCGTTTTCGGTTAAATAAACAAGGCAATCGCTTGAATTAATATTTGGAATCTTATTTACATAGCGAACGTCAATTCCTTTATCCGAGTATAGAAGATTGAGGTGTGATTTGCTGTTGTTAACAGTCTGAATGATTACAGCTACTGCTAAAAAAAAGCAAAAAGACACTAGGATAATTCGATTTATGCTAAATGTTTTATTCGTCGCTGCTGTCTTCTTTTTCCCAGTTTTGCATGAACGGGTATGAGCAAGTATCTTATTTAACATTCTTTCTGTAGCGATATCATCAGGTTTGATTTTATTCCACGATTCAATAATTTGTTTATTCTTCATTGAAGTCACCGCCTAACATTACTTTAAGAACACTCCGCGCCTCGCTTAGATGATTTCGAATGGTTGATTGGGGTTTGCGGAGAATATTTGCGATCGCCGGGGTCTTATAGCCTTCGTAATAATACAGGTAAATTACCGCTTTATATTTGTCGGGCAGGTTCATGACTGCTTCAAATGTATTGTCGATTTCAATACCAGTTACACCTAATATATTTTCAAAATCAGTCAGATCCAAGCGGTTTTTAAACCAATGACGCAGGTTGTTCTTGCAAACATTGGTTGCAGTACGGATTAGCCATGCCTTTTCATGTCCTTCATTCATAAAAGTCACCCCGGATTTTATCATTTTGCAAAAAGTGTCCTGGACAGCATCTTCGGTATCGAATGCATTTTTCATATAGGCGAAACAAACGCGATAAACTGTTTTTACCTGACGCATATATATTTTTGTAATCTCTTTGTCCGTACGAAACAAAGGTTTTGTCATCGAATCGTCCTCCGTTCACTATTAATACAATCGAACAGGCTAAAAAGTCGGATCAGTTTAAAAATCATGTATCTTTTGGAACAGATATAAGGATATACGATAGTGTTTTTATATTCAATCAAACATTTGGTAACTTAGAATATGTCATGATATAATTAGGCAAAGCAAGGTTGCTGTATCTCAGCATTATTATTAAACAGGGAGAAGGGAAATGCGTCTATTTATAGCTATTAATTTCGATGAGCAGGTTAAAAAAAATATAATATGTGTGCAGGAACGCCTGAAAAAGCTTGGGCGCTGCAGCACATCCCGTCCGGAAAATTTACATTTAACCTTAGTCTTTCTGGGAGAAATAGCAAAAGAAAACGTGGAAGCGGTGAAGTGTGTAATGGATCAAATAACTGTTCCGGTTCTACATCTTACCTTTGACCGCGTAGATTGTTTCAATAGGCATGACGGCGGAATTTGGTGGCTTGGTTCCAGGCACGATAAGGCGCTTTTTATGTTACAAAAAGAGTTAGCCGATAGGCTTAGGGATGAAGGTTTTCATTTGGATAATCGGCGTTATAATCCGCATATCACATTAGCTCGTCGATCCGATTTTTATGAGAAAGCTGATAAAAATAAGCTATTGGGTCGTCCTTTTGCCGCCATTGCCGATACTGTAAGTTTAATGCTGTCGGAGCAGATAAAAGGTAAATTAACTTACACGCAGCTTTATGCTGTACATGTGGAATAATTTATCTAAAACATATTTACATCTGCAGTAAAACTAAACATGCTTTTCATAGAAAGGTAAATTTGGTATAATACTTCCAGGCTTTCGCAAATGGGGCGTCCGGAGGATGATATGGGCTGGTTAAAGTGCAGATCCAAGGTTATAGCTTTGTTAGTCGTCAGCTTATTCTTTATGACGGGTATGACATTTTCGGAGAAGGATGGATTGACCCTCACGCAGGAAGAAAAGGACTATATAGCCGATAAAACAGTACTAAAAGCGGCCTCTATTGATGGAGGCGCGCCCTTGCATTACAGGAATTCGCGAGGTGAAATAAAAGGTATCGCAATTTGTGTTCTTGATGAAATCGCAGAAAAAACAGGACTTATTATCGAATATGAATTATATGACACTATAGACGAAGCGTCCAACAGCGAGTCAGATATTCTATTTGGCATAGCATCTCAATATTTTATTCCCGGAGTCATTTTGTCCCACTCTTATCTGAAAACAGAAGCAATATTGTTTATGAATTCTTCTCTTGATCCAAATTATCTGGCAGGCAAAAAATATGCAGGTATCAAAGGCGGTGATTTGCCGAAGGGGGTTAGGGAGAAAGACGCAGTGTTTTTCGATTCCAGAGAGGATACTATGAATGCTGTAGAAAGCGGTAAAGCAGATTACGGTTACGGAAACATATACTCTGTAGCATTTTATATGCTGCAAAACGGATATAAAAATATTCTGTCGATACCTAAGGGGATTGAAGAAAGAGAGTACAGTATAGGCTTATTGGAGGATAATCCAATACTGCTATCAATTATCAACAAAGCGATAGAGACTATAGATGAAAAAAAAATGCAGACATTGGTTTTGGATATGGCATCGGAAGTAGATCGAAAGATCACCCTGAAAATGATATTGAATGTTTACGGGAGGGAAGTATTCGCTGTAATTTTTCTTTCTTTAGGGATCCTGCTCGCCAGCGTAATATACAATGTGAGGGCGAAGAACAGGTTACGAATGCAAAACATAAGGTATGAACTGCTGTCGCGTATCTCTAATGAATATCTTTATGAGTATTTTGCACGCAATCATGAGCTTAAGCTGTCTGAAAAACTTATTCGTCTGTTGGGCGATAAGGATAACCTCGAACAGGCGATCAATACATTTGAAAAAAAACTTCTTCATATGAATCTAAAAAAGGATGATCACATCATAAGACTTCCCCTTGGCGACGGAAGTATAGGGGTTTTTAAATCAATCGGTTCCGGTATCCATGACAGCAAGGGGAAGCTTTACTCTATCATAGGGAAACTTACAGATGTAAGCAAAGAAGCTGCCGAAAAAGAGGTGCTTATCACCAAGTCCCAATCTGACGGTTTGACAAACCTTTACAATGCCGCTACCGCAGAGGAACTAATAGATAAAAGATTAAAAGCCAAAGCAGAGTATGAAATGGATGCCCTTATACTGATAGATTGCGATAAACTGAAAGAAACAAACGATGAGTTTGGACACCTGGCAGGCAATCAAGTCTTAAAAAATATCGGCAAAGGGTTAAAACTTGCTTTCAGAAAAACAGACATAATGGGTCGTATTGGCGGAGATGAATTTTGTGTCTATATAAAGAACATTCCATCTGTTGATTTTGTAGTTTCAAGATGCAGAGATCTGTCTGAAATCTTTCGGGATATGAATAGCGATTTTCCTTTCTCTGTCAGTATCGGTGTTGCTTTTGACGATAAAAAAGACACATACGAGGATTTATTTAAAAAGGCGGATGATGCCCTTTATAGGGCGAAAAAAAGTGGAAGAGCTTATGCTGTTTTAAATAAAGAAGGCTATATTGAATGCGGCAAATCGGAGGATATATGGCAGAACGTGTAAGGGATAAAAATACAAAAAAACAGAGAGCAAAACGTAATCGAACCCTTATTTTAAACGAGGAGGAGCGAAAAGGCTGTTTGGAGAAATGCTTGAGATTCAAGGGTAAAGATTTTGACAGTCCACCGGTTGACTATACGATAATCGGCGATACATTTTCCGTCCTTAATCATCTTCCTGATCGGTTTGTTGATCTTTTAATCGTAGATCCCCCTTATAATTTGGGAAAGAATTTCAGCACAAGTAAATTCCGAAAAATGAATGACGCTGAATACGAAGAATACACCAGAAGATGGATAAAGGCTTCTATACATACGCTTAAAAAGACGGCATCAATTTATGTCTGTTGCGATTGGAAAACCGGATTAGTTATAGGGAAAGTTCTTCAAGAATATTTTATCGTGCAAAACCGAATAACCTGGCAGCGCGAAAAGGGAAGAGGTGCCCTGTCAAACTGGAAAAACTCCATGGAGGATATTTGGTTTGCAACCCGTTCCGACACCTATACTTTTAATGTTGAATCGGTTAAACAAAGACGTAAAGTAATCGCTCCTTACCGAAAAAACGGTAGCCCTAAAGATTGGGTGGAAACGGACATGGGTCGCTTCAGAGACACTTATCCGTCAAATTTTTGGGATGATATAACTGTTCCCTACTGGTCAATGGCCGAAAATACGGACCATCCCACCCAAAAGCCCGAAAAACTGATTGCGAAAATGATATTGGCAAGTTCCAATCCCGGTGATTTGGTGCTTGACCCTTTTCTGGGATCGGGAACAAGTTCCGTGACTGCAAAAAAATTAGGGCGCCGCTATATCGGGATTGAGCAAGAAGAAGAGTTTGCGGCTATAGCCGAAAAAAGATTAAAACTTGCTAATTTTGATACCTCAATACAAGGATATACGGGAGGAGTATTTTGGGAAAGAAATACTCAAGAGTACCAAAAAAGGGTTAAGAGATCTAACGATGATTAACTGATTTCAATAAAAAAATGTTTTTATCATAATCTATAATCCCTTCCTGCTTCATTTTGCTTAGCTCTCTAGAAATCGCGCTGCGATCAGCGCATAGATAATCTGCAAGCTCATTTCTGTTATAGGGAATTGAAAATTTGTCGGACTGAGCCCTATCGGCATGATCATACAAAAATGCCATAAGGCGTCCACGAATAGTTTTATGAGTTATATAGGACATTTTAACATTTAAAAGGGCGTTTTTACCCGCGATTACAGAAAGCAGATTTAAAATCAGTTTATGGTGAAACTCGCAGGCCGAATGGCATGTTTCCGCAACCCTTTGAGCATTCAAAAAAAGGACATCGCTTATTTCAGTTGTGACTACGGATACCGGGATTTTATTAAGCCCCATACAGGCGAAGACCTCGCCGAAAATATCTCCGCTTAAGATTTCGTCTATGATTGTTCTGTCACCGGCGTAATTTTCTTTAATTACCTGGGCGCGGCCGGATAACATTATACCGATTTTAGGAGGGGATTCCTCTGCCATAAAGATGAAAGAACCCTTCCCGAATCTCCGTTTTTTGCTATTAAGGCAATTCAGCATATGGGGTAGGTCTTTGGCATCAATGCCCTGAAAAAGCGGATTATTTAATAAAACATTCATAAAACTTTCCCTTTTGTTGCAGGCGCAACAGAATTATTCAAATAAGTATACTATACTGCAGATATGAAGTAAAGAGAAAGGAAAAAAATCAAAATGATACGTAAAATTATAAAAATTGATGAGGGCAAGTGTAACGGATGCGGATTGTGTGCCGATGCATGCCACGAAGGAGCAATAGCTATGGTAAATGGTAGGGCAAAATTGATAAGGGATGATTATTGCGATGGTTTGGGGGATTGTCTTCCTGTCTGTCCTACCGGGGCCATAACCTTTGAGGAAAGGGATGCGGCGGCTTATGATGAGGAGGCTGTTAAAGCAAATATGAAAGCTAAGCAGATAGAGGACAGCCTGCTCTGCGGTTGTCCCGGATCCAGTTCACGGGCTATTGAAAGACCGCCTTTAAATGTTTCAAATGTAAATCAGAACGGGCTACATTTTACGGAAAGCAGGCTGAGGCAGTGGCCGGTGCAAATAAAACTAGTTCCGACTAAAGCACCTTATTTCCAAAACTCAAATCTGCTGATTTCTGCAGATTGTGCCGCTTATGCACATGGCAATTTTCACAACGAATTCATCAAGAATCGAATTGTGCTGATCGGTTGTCCCAAATTGGATCAGGGAAGCTATGCTGAAAAATTAACTGAGATTATTAAAGAGAACGATATAAAAAGCGTCACCGTGGTGCGCATGGAAGTCCCCTGCTGCGGGGGGTTAGAACATGCAGTAAAGGAAGCATTAAAAAGAAGCGGCAAGATGATCCCCTGGCAAATAGTCACGATAGCCTCGGACGGAACGGTTCTGGACAGCTAACGTCGGATGTTCAGGCTTCGCAAAGAATTCAGTATTGCGATAACAGATACCCCTACATCAGCAAAGACGGCTGACCATATGCCTGCGATTCCAAGGGCGCCCAGGATCATTATAATGGTTTTAACCGAAAGTATAAAGATGATGTTTTGCCTCACAATTCTCATCGTCTTTTTAGCTAGGCGAATAGCTAAGGGAATCTTTTCAAGGCGGTCATCCATGATCACTATATCAGCTGCTTCGATTGCCGCATCAGTGCCCAATCCTCCCATGGCGATACCAACATCAGCTCTTGCTAATACCGGGGCATCATTTATGCCGTCGCCGACATACAGTAGCTTTTTTCTCCGGGGGATATTTTTAAGTAGCTCTTCTAAGGCCTCTACTTTATCTTCCGGGAGAAGCTCCGATTGAAATCGGTCAAGACCGATTTCTCCTGCCGCTTTTTTCGCTGAATACGATGTATCGCCGGTGAGCATGATCGTTTTCTTTATTCCGAGTTTTTTAAGTTGGGCTATGGTTTTCCCTGCATCCTTCTTTATTTTATCATCAAGGCAAATGCATCCGAGATAATCGCCTTCTTCTGCCAGATGCACGGCTGTTTTTGCCTGTTGCGGCCTGTACCCCGTAACTTTGAATTTATTCATCATTTTACCGTTTCCTGCGAGGATACGTTTCCCATCAATTCCGGCCTCTATACCATAGCCAGGCCATTCTCTGATTGAATCAATTCTGCATCTGTCAATGTCTTTTTTGTATTCTTTAAGAATAGCTGTTGCAAGAGGGTGAGATGAATCGCATTCTGCGTAAGCTGCCAGTTCCAGCAGGTAATTTTTGTTTGATAAGATGCTGATGATTTCCGTAATGAAAAATTCACCTTCGGTTAATGTTCCCGTTTTATCAAATACCGCGATTTTTGAACCGGAAAGAGCCTCAAGATAATTACCACCTTTTATCAGGATTCCCTGTTTTGATGCTCCTCCTATACCACTGAAAAAGCTTAAAGGGATTGAAAGTACTAAAGCGCATGGGCATGAAATAACTAGAAACGTTAAGGAACGATGCGCCCATTCATAAAAAGAAGCCTCCGGGATCAGTGCAAGGGGGAAAAAAACCAAGGCAAAAGCAAACGCGACAACAAAGGGGGTATAGTAGCGGGCGAAACGGGTGATGAATCTTTCTCCTTTAGTTTTTTTACTGTCTGCATTCTCTACTAGATTTAAAATCTTTGAAACAGTAGATTCGGCATATATCCGGTCTGCGCGCACATGCAAAGTGCCATTGGTGTTTATACAGCCGCTTTGAACCTTGTCCCCCGGGAAAACATCTTTCGGAACGGATTCACCTGTAAGCGAAGAGATATCCAAAGAAGAGCTACCTTCTGTTATAGTGCCGTCGACAGGAATTCTTTCACCTGCCCTAACTAGAATCATGTCGCCCGGTTGAAGGGTAACCGTATCAACCTTAACTATGCTGTTGTCTTTTATAAGATTTGCATATTCAGATTTTAAAGTCATTAATTCTTTTATAGACCTTTTTGATTTTTCGACTCCGGATGATTGAAATAACTCCCCGATCTGATAAAAGGTCATAATCGCCAATCCTTCCGGATATTTATTTAAAACAAACGCGCCGAGTGAGGCGATAGTCATAAGCAGGTTTTCGTCAAATACACGGCCTCGTGCGATATTTTTTGCAGCTTGAACAAGTACGGGGCCCCCAACTAAAATATAACCGACAAAGTATATAATTGCTTTATAAAGATCCGGAAGAAAGAAAAATATCCAGCTGATGATATAGCAGCATAAAGCGAGTGAGATTTTTATTATTTCTATCTTGTTTTCTTTCATTGGCGCTTTCCATTCCATAATTAAGCAATTGTTTAATTGTATTACCTATCATATCACAGTTAATTTTCCTGTCAATAGTATACTTTATTCGATTCTAAATATTTCGTTTATTGCTTTTAGAATGAAAGATGCTTTGGGGTTGTCCGCAATAGAATAGTGGGCCTCTTTTCCTATTCGGCGGCTTTTTATCAGTCCGGATTGTTTGAGCACGCGAAGATGGTGGGA
>CAYRNC010000064.1:0-10063 GCA_964425645.1 uncultured Oscillospiraceae bacterium
GTCTAAGGCTTTTCTTGCGTATATCACCCGCTGCAAAAACACCCGGTTCACTTGTCTTCATATCGTTATCCGTGATAATATTACCGTTTTCCATGTCAAGCTTTTCTACAAACAGTTCTGTGACGGGTCTGTATCCTATGAAAACGAAAATTCCAAATGTGCCGTCCTCGGGATCCGCTGTTATTTCTCTTCGTTCGCCTGTTTTAACATTTTCCACTATCATGCTTTCTAAAAGACCGTCACCTTTAATCTCCTTTACGACACTGTCCCACATGAACTCCAACTTAGGATTGGCAAATGCTTTTTCCTGTATGGATTTGGCCGCTCTCAATTCATTTCTGCGATGTATCACCGTTACCTTTCTTGCGAACTTAGTTAAAAACATCGCTTCCTCGACAGCCGCATCTCCTCCTCCCACGACGAAGACTTCCAAATCTTCAAAAAATGCTCCGTCGCACGTAGCACAATAGGAAACACCTTTACCTGTGAGCTCTTTTTCCCCGGGGCAGCCGATCAACGTTGGGGAGGCTCCCGTAGCTATGATAATGGTCTTAGTATGATAAGTATTTTGCAGCCCTTTTATAACTTTAACCGGACCTTTAAGCTCGACGGATTCCACAGTATCATAAACTATTTCAGTTCCGAAATATTTCGCCTGGGAGGCCATTCTCCCTATGAGAGTGGGACCGGATTCCGCCTCAAGAGATCCTGGATAGTTTTCGATTTCAGAAGTTTGTGCAATTTGCCCTCCCTCCTGCGCCTTTTCAATGATCATGGTTTTAAGTCTGGCCCTTCCGGCATACAATCCGGCTGTCAGCCCTGCAGGACCACCGCCGATAACGACGACATCATACATATTCTCCATTCTGATTCACCCTTTCTTCACTGTACATCAGTAGCAGGAAAAGGCGACCGCAATCACCTTTTCCGTCTTTTAACACACATTCAGGACTTGCTGTACTGTTTACGGATCGAAGTCATCTCTTTGACTATCTCGTCAATATCAAGAACCATTTCCATCATGCTTATTTGTTCTTCATAGACTTCCTCATCAATTTCCGCCTTTATTTCCGGCTCACAAATATGATATACGCTGAGTCCCAACGAGACTCCTGCCAAAGGACCTGCATAAGTCGGATCTCCTGCCGTTACGGTTTCAGCTGCCAGACCGGCTGCTTCTCCCTCACCCGCACCCAGTAAAACCACCAGGTTCTCCGGGCCGTATTGTTCAGCATATTCCTTGACTCTTTTTTGATTTTCCAGATCCATGGCACCTGCAGCGGTTCAGACAAAGCACTCGGTTGATGAAAACACTGCCTGTCCACCCGCGCTGTTTACGCATTCTGTGATTGCCGGGCCGGGAATGCCGTCTCGGTCACCGATGATGACAACCTTTTTATCTTTCAAAATCGCCATTTCTCCCCTCCTCTCTTTAGAATAATCTATAATCAATTTTGATGTTACAAGCGAAGATAGTCAACCCTTAAATTGGAGCTGATTCTTTTAATACCTTAAATCCCAAAGGACAACCTGCAATTTGCAACAAATTGCAACATCACTGATCTTCAATTTCGAAAATGGTTTGTCCGGATATATCCGTACTTAATGCCTCCAAAGCGCGCCTGATCAGATTTTTTCGAATCTCCTTTTCCTCCTCCAAAGATACAGTTGGTTTTCCGGTCGGATGAGGGATGGATATGCCCGGGACGATCCTGTTGGCACCGACGGACTTTGAAATAGGTGTAACTGTGCAAATATGCACTGCCGGTATTCCTGCCGCATCGATTTGCTTAACCAGCGTTGCACCGCAACGCGTATCGGTTCCTCACGTCGATGTTAAAATAACGCCGTCTACGATTCCTTCTTCCTTCAGTTCTTTTGCTATCGCATCACCGAATATAGTCGCCTGGTCTACAGCCATTGCGTTACCAACTGTCACATATACATCCCGATAGAATCGACCGATTTCTCCGTTTTTTTCTAAGTCGGACATCACATCCACGGGCAAAACTCGATTCCCATCCTCGTTGCCGTATATCGGGTCATATCCTCCATGTGCAACTTCTGCATTCGGAATATTCTCCCCTCCGTAGTCGTCTAGGCTGTAGCGCTTAAATTTTGAACAAAAGCATGCCTCCAAACGATCGGGATTACCGCTTGGAACGATACCGCCACTTGTCAATACGGCGATTGTAGCCTTCTTTATATCTTTTATCGGTGGGCTGGGATCATATTTTATAAAACTGGGCATTGGAAGCTCAGTTGAAAAAGGTCTGCCGTAATATTTATCAAGGGCCATATTGACCGCACGCTTTGCACCTGTTTCACTGCGGAAAATTGTACTTCTTATTCCGCGGACATAGTAGCCCTCCTCTTCAGGACCCCCTATTTCATCCCCGCGGGCTATTTTTTTAATAAAATCACCCATCACCTTAACAGCATCCTTCATACCCCTTGCATTGTTTGCGGTAGGAAAGATATAGGCATATTTCCTGTACATATCAAGGCCGGGATTCTCTTTATACATGCCGGATACAGCCTTGATCTCAACATCCAAATTCGCTGTCTTGCATACGGCCCCGCAGGCTAAACCATATCTTCCAGCGGCAAAAGCCGGACCGGCAACCAATAGTTCTGCCTTATTATCCTTTAATATTTTGACAATCTCTTCGCAGGCCGAATCTATGTTTTCGGCAAAATAATTATCGCCGCAAATAATTGTCGCAACAATCTCACCGTCGCCGCCTAAAATCTCACTTAACGCGTTGCCTGGGCCGACGGCGCCCTCCTTCACCAATATCGGTGTGTCGGCTTTTTCTTCTCCGCCTATTTGCCCGTAAAATTGATTTATATAGTGAACGATCCGCATTACATAACCTCCTTTTCTATTTAAGTGTACAACTTAACTTGTTCATCCCAAGATTGTTAACTGAAGCCATAATAACCGAGAGGGAAGCGGTGATGGTCCCGTCGGGATTGATGCAGTCGAAGCTGTTTCCTGACAGATGCCTGATGGATTCAAGATAGCCTATTGTCTTATCCATTTTAGGCAATGTCACCATATGATTACTGTTTCCCACGCTGATTACCGCATCAGCTTCAGGCGTTGTATCGGTTATAGGTTCCGCCGTTCCGTCCGGACCCGCATTTTCCTGCATCATCAATACTGTTTTTATCCCGTTTTTCTCGGCAATCCTGCAAAGCATCATCAAATCCGCTTCCGGATTACCTCCGCCTTCTTCAGCTATTATCAGGATGTCAACACCTAATTGGCGTGCAATGTTTATGGATCCGGCGGTGCATCTTTCTTTATCGGAAAGACCGGGACAAATCGGCGATATCACAACACCGGAAAAATCTAAATCCACACCGTGCCTGGAATACAGTTCTGCAATGACCGGATTATTCTGGTGATCGTAAGTCGTATCTTTGTCGCTTGCCGTTACACAGTTACCGGATACCAATGCGCTGTCCATTATTTCATTTGGATGAATAAGCATCGGGTGAAGTTTTTTGCAATCCATAGCATACAGATAATTATCATGTAGCAAACCCTGTGCCATAACGCAGTAAACAAAGCCGACTTTCGGTAAATCTTTTTTTACAGGTTTCAGTTCGTATTCCTCAACCTCATCCGGCACCGCATTTTTTGCGGCTTTTGCTATATAAGTGGCAGCCCGCAGACCGGCTATTCTGAGAAGCTCTTCATGCTTTGTGGGGGCAACCCCTTCTACAGGATCTGCGACTACTGCAATAATGTTCAATTGGGAATAGTAGCAATACTCGGTACCTGCCCCGGACATATCGATGACTCCCTCCTGAAACGCCATTATTCGTCCGGCAGTTACTACTGCGCAGCCACGCAGGACCCTGGTGATTCCGTCTCCATATCCTTCATATTTACCGAAATATCCCGGAAATGTCCCCTCATCCCCTGTAGTTTTTATCCTCGGCTCTAAGACATCTTTTATCGGAACAATCCTTGCCGATTCTCCGGGCCTTGCCAAATCAACATCTATTTTTTCCAGCAAAGGATCTTTCAGATAATCTATTAACTCCTTTTTGTTAACAAACAAAACACCATCTTTTACAAATGTTTTTTCTCCAAACTGCACATCTTTAATCTTAATTATTTCTAGTTTTAAGCACATATTACCCATAGAACTATCCTCCTTGGTCTAAATTCAACATATATTTATCTGCGGATGCCTGCTTTTCCCCCCTTCAATCGCAGAAAAATAAGCTGTTATCATGAGTAAACATCAAATCTTTGCAATAACCTTCTTTGTAAGCCCGAGACCGGAAACGGTCCTTGCACCTATCTCCATCAAATCTCTGCCTAATATTTTAGAGGTTAATGTAATAATTGCTTCGATCGTAGGGACCTTCACGCCGATGAGTTTCGCAAGTGATGACCAAAAAACCATAACGTAGCCCACATCCTCTGTAAAAAACCTGTGTTCCAGCTTATCCTGTGCCATAATGCCTTTAAATCCGCTGCTTGATTTATAGCCTTCCCTGTAATTTACCTTATCCTGTTCCATATAGCCTTCACAGTATGACATTTGGGGCTCGGTCGCTATATCAAGTCCCAAAGCCTTTGCAATTGCCAACCTTTCCTCATCAACAGCCTGCATCAAGTCGGCAACTCCGTTTGTAATGCCTTCAGCATAGAACTGAAAATTACCTTTAGTCCTTTCAATCAACGCCACATTCAACAAGGTCACCACCGGATGGATAACAGGGTTTCCGTCTATCAGAGCAGTTTCAAGGACATTTTTGCCGATTTTAATTTTTTCCCCCCAAATCCCCTTCGGGACCTCAGACAGCCTCTCCGCCTTAACCGAGGGCAAGGCCGTAAGAATCAAAGTGTTTACATAGTGAAAGATAGAAATGAAGCCGGGCTCCTGCATTCTGGTCGCATAGGGCAGCGTATGTGTCTCTCCGACAATTACGTCGGGATCGAGCAGATCAATACCCAGGTTCTTCTTGAATTCCAATGCTCCGCCGCCTGACCCGGGACAAATCACATAATGCTGTCCCTTTTTTAAATATGGCCGACAAGTTTCGGCCATAGGCTTTGTCCCATAAGCCGGTGTTACAACAAAAACTATATCTGTCTCAAGCACATCCGCCACACTGTCTGCAACAGTTACATCTGCATGGATCCTTGAATCTCCGTCAATACTGTAAATCCCTTGATTCTTTTTTATAGGCCTAAGATTCTCCATAAAGGATGGATGATCGGAAAGTATTACATCGAAACCTTTTTGCGAGGCATCAAATGCTAAGGTTTGACCCCCCGCTCCCGATCCTAAAATTCCAATTTTCATTATTATTGTTCCCCTTTCATACGACCCGTCAAGTGCAAGAGCTGTTGGATTGTTACGTCCGGTATCTGTCTCTTGCACTTGACGGAATCGGAGATTCACAATATGAAGTCTTTGTCTTTGCTATTGTGTTTTGCCGCTGCCTTCCTCAATAGCCTTTTTCTTACCATAATAATTTCTAATTTGATTGAATTGCCTCCAAATTATCATTGCAAGAACGAAAAATCCCAAATAACCGATCAGCGGATAGATGTAGTTTATTAGCATTTCAAAGGGTAGCTGTCCGCCGAAAAAGCCCAAGATTGCAAGCACGATAATAGCGATAAAATACCACTTAGAACCTTCACTTGAAATACGTGAAGCAACAGTCCACTGAAGCGGAACTGCGGTGGTAAATATTGCAATCAACAGAATCAATGAATAGACAAACCCGAACCCGTAGCTTATGGAGTCTGCCATCGCCAAAGCAGGTATTGATTTATCATAGACAAATTCAATTTGACTCGCCATCGCAAAGCTTATTAATGCCAAAGCGATGTTAAAAAGAACATTGCCTACCAGTGCCCCCCATACAATCTCCTTTTTATTCTGAGCCCTTGAACCCATGGCGGACATAAAAGGAAGGCCCATTACGATACCCCAAAGCACGTATAATATCGCCGAAAGAAATACTGAAGAGGATGCCTGATACATATCTTTTGATGCGATAAAAGCATCTGACTCGGCTATATTAAACGGATGGGTAACTAAGACAATAAACCCCAGAATCGAACATATCACTATGATCAGTGGACCCATAAAACCTATCGTATCAATTACCCTTGCAAGACCCAAAAACACAACAAACGTAGAAAGCACGACCAGAATACCCGAGCCTACCCAGGCATTGATTCCGAAATGCTGTTCAAACGTAGCCCCACAGCCTGCTATCATGATGACGAAAGTCAAAAACATGAAGATAGGAATAAAAATAGAAAGGGCTATACCTAAATATTTTCCGCATAGATTGGCGTAGACGTTACGACCTTCTATATCATCTGTATCATACCCCACATCCATTACAGCCGCCTGCGTCCAAAATCCAAGGACAAGACTGACGATAAACCCGCATATGCTTAATACAAAACCATAAGAAGTAAAGTACTGAGATATCTCCTGGCCTGTCGCAAACCCCGCACCTATCATAAAGGCGCAATACGATCCGCCAAGCTTTATTACCATAGGCCAACGAATTTTATTTGTTACCACACTTGTATCTGCCACTTCTTCTTAACCTCCTTAATAAAATAAACATGTTAATATAGCGCTTTGTTTCTCCCTATTATTTACGTAAATAAGAGATTCTATTAAAAACAAAGTCGCAACAATTATGCCATGTCTATAAAATTGATTTTTAATGTCCGCCGCATAGCCGCGACAATTGCAATTTACGGCTTTACGTTTTTCCTTGATCAGTGCCACGATTCTCTATATTCAAATAATTGTGTGCAGTAATGAACAAAATGTTCATTGTTGATCAAGCCTGCGTAAAACACATTCAGGGCGGCAGACAGATTGGAGGTTAAAACACCTGAAAGAAATGTTAAATCGGATTTTTTAAAAGACTTTTCAACGTATTGGATGCTAAGGATAAATCAAGTTCCCGGTATTGGGTATCCAGTTGCCCGGTCACCTCAATAATGTTCGTATACCGTTCCCATTGAATGATGGATTTTTCGACTCTTAAAATATCATCGCCTGCCACCTCACACCCTTCGTTGCTTGTTAAAAAAACAGTATGATAGGGATTTGGTCTGGACATATATCCCCCTAAAGGATCTGCCGCAAGCTTAAAGCTGCCTTCAGACAGCAGATCCCTGGAAAAAAACAAAACATCCTTCGAATGTCCCTTTATAAACGTGACCTGCTGCCCTACGGCATCGCAGTAGTCTTTAACTTTCGGGTTGTTAGTAATTGTCGTAATTGCCATTTTAACACCTCTTTAATAAACCGCGATTACAGTTTCAGGTTATATTTCTTTAACCTTCTTGACAAAGTGGATCTGTTCATGTTCAAAGCCTTGGCTAATTCCTCAGTGGTTTTAAAGTGAGGTAATTTTGATTCCAACAGGTTTTCCTCAAACGTTTCAAGCGCTTCCTTTAAGTCTACCGCATTGGCGTTGAAGAAGTTGGAGGCGCCGGATACGGATCCGTGTAAAAGCGGTGAATCGCCGGAAACAAGGTCGCTCTCGGAGATTATTGCAATTCGTTCAATCATATTTTCAAGCTCTCTGATATTTCCCGGCCATTCATAACGGCATATAAGCTTCCAGGCTGAAGGCTTAAAGAATATGTTCCGATTGTATTTTTTGTTTGCAAGCGAAATAAAATGCTCACATAAGGGTCTGATGCAATCTCTTCTTTCCCTCAAAGGCGGAATACAGATTGGAACTACATTAATGCGATAATATAAATCCTGGCGAAAGGATCCCTGCCGTACAGCCTCTTTAAGATCGATGTTTGTTGCAGTTATGATGCGCACATCTATCGGTATATATTTTGTTCCCCCTATGCGCATTATCTCCCTGTTTTGAATTGCTCGCAAAATCTTCGCCTGCAGTCCTAAAGAAAGGGTGCCTATCTCGTCAAGAAAAAGCGTACCCCCGTTCGCCAATTCAAACAATCCTATCTTTCCCTGATCGAGTGCTCCTGTAAAAGCACCCTTTTCATACCCGAAGAGTTCCGACTCCAAAAGATTATCCGGTATTGCGGCGCAGCTTATCTCAATAAAAGGCTCTTTTTTTCTTTCGCTGTATTCATAGATAAGCCTGGCAAACAAACTTTTTCCCGTACCGGATTCGCCCTGAAACAGCACAGTCGCGTCCGACGGGGCCACTTTATCTATAGTATGCAGCAAATCCTCTATGCATTTGCTGTTATATATAATTTTATCCTGTACGAAATTCTTGATGCGGTAATATTCAACCTCATCCTCGTATTTGTTTTTTGCCTCTATTGCATTTTTAAGGTTGTTGAGGTCTGTAAGGTCCCTCTCGGTAATTATAACCTTTGAAAACTTACCGTTTACAAAATAAGGAGTGCCCGTAGCCAACAGATCCCGCTGCGAAGAAGCGTTTTTTTGCATTTTTGTGAAAGGTTTCTGTGTTTCTATCACCTCGAAACATACAGTTTCATCAAAGTCGAACATGCCGTCATCGATCATTTCACGCATATTGCGCCCCACCAGCTCAGCTTCCGTATAGGGGCAATTATCCAGCGAGGCTTGATTCAGCATTAAAACAGTACCATGGCTATCTATTATTACAATACCATCCATGATGCAGTTAATAAAGTTCTTAAGTGCGTCGGTCAAAGCACCCTTTTCAGCACAGCTGTTACAATTCATTCCGGTAAACATGCCGCTTATGATGTGTCAAAGATAACACACATTTCTCCCTCTTTATAAGCTTCCCGTATACGTTAATATTATATTTTTAACGTGACCTTGTCAAGAAATCGACACAGGACACATCTGCCCAAATTACCGCACCGTTTAGCCGACGGGATTCATAAAAGGCCTGGTCAAATTCTGCTGCCTTGCTTAAACTTTACGTTCAACTGTCCGAAAAACTCATAGGCTACCTTCAAGGCAGCCCGCACTGTTATGTTCGAACAGTCTAATTCAGGTGATACTTCGACTATATCCATAGCGCCAATCGGCAGATTTGCCGCCATCAATTGTACCAAATTCATTAGTTCACGGCTCGTCAGCCCCCCTGCGGCAGGCGTTCCCGTACCCGGTGCAAACGCGGGATCCAAAACATCGATATCCAGCGTAAAATAAACGGAATCATAATTCTTGTAATGCTTTTCAATTTGTTTATAGGCGTCCATGTAACCACGCCTGTAAAAATCCTGCGCATAAATTACTGTAATTTCAGGGTTGGCTTTCAGATAATTTATTTCTTCGGCCTCCAACGATCTTATCCCCAAAAATGTTAAATCATCATGTTTTATCACATCATCAAGACACCTTCTGGCTGTACAGGCGTGCGACCATTTATGCCCATCAAATGAGTCGCATATGTCGCAATGGGAATCAAAATGTATCACACCGATCTTTCCATAGCCTTTGTCCGCACAGTAGCGTCCGAATGCCTTGTGCAAAGGGATTGTGACAGAATGGTCTCCGCCGATAAACAGACAAAATTTATCCTGTTTCATGAGATTATAGGCCTTTTCTTCCACCGCACCGAAATATCTTTCCCAATCCAAATCCGATGGGATATCACCTGCATCATAAATCTTGACGCAATCAATAATCTCTCCGGTTTCTGTAGAAGGCGGCAGATACCTGGATACCAACCGCAGCTTTTCCGGGGCAAAAGCTGCCCCTTTGCCGCAGCTTGTAGCACCGTCAAACGGCACCCCCATAACTAAAACGTTCGCTTCATCCGCAGATTTTGCTCCTAAATCACGCCAAGGTTCAAAACTAAGCATATTTATGTTCCTCCTTTATGTGATATCAGTGTTAGCTTGCACCGCCTGAACCATTGTTTATACATAGTAAATAACAGCGATTAATCCCATATTAAAACATGGAGAAGAAAATCGCAATCATCCCCCCCATGTTTCAATGCATTATTGTGTTTCAGTACTTGCTGTACTGCTTACGAATCGAAGTCATCTCTTTGACTATATCGTCAATATCGAGAACCATTTCCATCATGCTTATTTGTTCTTCATAGACTTCTT
>CAYRNC010000065.1:0-9959 GCA_964425645.1 uncultured Oscillospiraceae bacterium
TTGTCCGCACAACAGACGGTGGCCCTGCGGACTTTTTGAACGTAATCCCGATAGCAGTTAAAAATCTGTGTAAGCAAACGGCTTTCCGATGCATTATATATAATCTCATGGAAGATATCATCCAATTCCATAATCTTTTTGCTGTCCTTTTTGCGGCTGTAAAATTCCATGCGATCAAAGGTATCCTGCAGTTTTTCTATATCATCGCGGGCGATAAAAAGAGCAGCTCTTTTAGAAGCCACCACTTCTACTGCTGCCCTTACCGCATAAAGATCTTCTATATCCTGTTTTGTAAAACCGCGGGCAAAGAAACCTCGATTGGGCACACTTTCTACAAGCCCCTCCCGGTTCAATCCCCTAAGCGCTTCCCTGACCGGGGTTCTGCTGACTTTCAGTTCATGTGCAACATGGCTTTCCTTGATGCGCTGCCCGATAGTGTATTCGCCCCTTAATATTCGCCCTTTGATGATGCTTTGAATCCGTTCTGCAAGGGAGTGAAAATGCGTTGACCTGTCACCCTTCATCATCTAACCTGCCTTATTTTCCCGTTACTTTTTCTTTTTCCGTTGTTGTTTACTGCCCTTGCTCTTTGCAGCCGTCTGTTTTTTACGTCTTTTTTCTGCGGCTGCTTTCGCCTCGGCTTCGGCTTTTTCTTTGGCTTTAATCCTTGCAACAACGATTTTTGGGGTAGCCACCCCGGCATCCTTAATTGGTTGCTTCTTTTTTAACCTGTAAACCCCGTCTCTTGCTTCATCCTCCGAAGAATCCGATTCTCCCCGCCCGGACTTGGCCTTCCGCCTTTCCTGCCTGGCTTTTTCCTGCTCAATTTTGGCAACGACCTCCTCAACCGATTTACCGGTCCTCCTGGCTTCTTTATAGGGGTTTATCTTCTTATCCTCATCCTGTTTTGTGTCCTTTTTTTCTTTCCTTCTGTTATCCCATATTGTAAAACCCACCATACCCGCTACCATTAAGAGCATAAGAAACATATAACCATTGGTGTCTGTTTTTGTATTTCTGGCTGCAAAATGGGTAATAACATCCTCGTCTAACGTACTTCCCGCACTGCTTTGGAGGTCCTTTGAAATTGTCAAAGTATATCTGGAATCCGCCTCAAGTGGCTCTGTAATCAAGAGCCATACCTCATTAGGATATTTCTTTTCATTATACAAGGCGTTATATTCCACGGTTTTGCCTTTTTCATCGGTAATGTGAAAGCTGCCCGCATTTGCCGCCTGTGCGGTAGGAGCGGCCATATTTTCTGAAAAGATCATCTTTACGGCTACATTTGCAGGCTGCAGCCTGCTTTCCCCTTCCTTCGGATAAATATCTACAAGAGACAGGCCGGCTGCAAAGCCGGAAGAGCCCGACGACAGCACGATGATAATGGAAAGGATGAGAATGGTGCCGATTCTTTTCATTATTGGTTTTCCTCCTGGTTGATCTGCTTTTGTATTTTTTTCTTATGTCTCAACGATTTGAAAAATTCCTTCATCATATCGCGACATTGCTGTTCAAGAACGCCTATTTCTATCTCTGAAAAATGATTAAGTCTGGTGTCTTGAGGAATGTTCATTAGGGATCCGCAGGCCCCTGTCTTCGGATCTTTGGTCCCTATAAAAATTTTATCAATCCTAGCAAGGACAATAGCCCCCGCACACATGGGGCAGGGCTCTGCAGTCACATACATTTTGCATTCTGTAAGACGCCAGTTTCCAAGGACGCTTACAGCCTGTTTAATAGCGTTCATCTCCGCATGAGCAGTGGGATCTTTTAAGGTTTCAGTACAATTATGGCCTCTGCCTATTATCTCACCGTCTTTTTCTATTACGGCCCCTACAGGAACTTCACCCATAGCATAGGCTTTGTCGGCTTCCGTAAGCGCTTCACCCATAAAAAAATCAGGGGTCATTTTTTCACCTGTCTATTTTTCGTTCCGCTGTTTTCACAGCCTGTCCAGAGATAGGCAGGCGACAAACCGCCCGCTGCAGTGTTCATAGCCCTACTATATTACCATATTATAAATACCATTTCAATTAAAAATTCCGAATTAACACGTTCCTTACATTATGGAAGAACTTCTAAAATGTCTCCGTTTTTCGCATCTATGGCTGCAATCCAATATCCATAAGAGGAGCTGTCTTTTTCGGCTCCAGTCACAGGCTGCCAATAGACAAAACCTGACCGCCCCCCGTCAGGCTGCTCTTCTTTGGAAAATCTTCCGGGTACTGCTATGTAAAATTCTTCAGCATAGCCATTTTCCCCGGCTTTGGCTCCAAACAAAAAATGCTTATACATCTTTGAAAAATATCGTGCTCCCGGAGACGCCATGGGCATATCTTCCGAGTTCAGAACCTTTTTCCACCTTGCACCGGTTAAGTCCTGGTCAAAGGGTGTGAGTTCTTCATAAACGTCAGCTTCATGGCAAATACAGCCGCAAAATTCCAAAAGGCTCTCATTGTAAAAAGAATTAAAACAAACCCGCTTCCCTGATGGCGATGAAACGGCGGCCGAGGGTCCCGGACAGTCGTTTTGCGGTGGCTTTTTTACCGCATCATCACCCGGAGTATATATAGAATCGCAATTTGAATTTTCATCGATACCGGCAGAAGGATTGTTATTCTCTGCCCTCATAGTCCCTTTTAACACCGGATGAAGGGATTCCTTCCTGTTTAATCCCGAAGCCGCCGCAACTATAGCAGTAGAAAAATCGTGATAGCCGTTGCCTTTTCCGTCAACATCCACGGGATTAAAGCGAAAATAGGTTTCTCCGTTTCCGCTTCTGTTCAGAATTAACCCCCCTAACGAGGCATGTATTGTTTCTTCGTGTTTTTTACCGAACAATATCAATTTATATATGTAGTCACCGCGATCATAGTACCTAAGGTTTTGAACAACGCATCGTAACGCCCCCTTATTGTTCCCTGTTTCCACCTTAAGGTAACCTTTTACCGGAGCATCTTTGGTGGCAAATTCCCTTGTCTGTTCCTCCAACATAACAAAGGTCCGATTATATTTAACGTAGCTCATTTTTCTCCCCCTAAATTAAAGATCGTTCCACCGCTATTGCCGAAGTTAAGATAAATTGGTAATATAGATATATGCACAATATTTTAGAATATGACGTGCAGAAAGAACCGAATCGATAATCAGAGAGGAACAAAATCACCGCCATGTGGTTAGATTTAATTATTGCCGCCATATTTGTTTTATCCGCAGCGTCCGGATACAGAAAAGGATTCATACATACTTTTATACATACCGCAGGCTGGATCGTTTCATTAGTTGCCGCATATATTTTGTATCCTAAAGCAACTGAATTCCTAAAAACAAAAACCGCCTTTTACAATATTATCTACGACAACATTTTTGAACAAATTTCAACGGAAGGTTCTTCGATCGGGAATTCCTTATTTAACAATCTGCCCGCTGTGCTAAACGATGCATTTTACACTGTTGAAAGGGCCCTGACAACCGCACTTGCGGGTGGCCTGTCTCTTTTATTGTTCAACATCATTTCTTTTATACTGTTGGTGATAGGGATACGAATTATTTTGATGATCCTGGCAGGTCTCTTCAGCAAAAAAAATCGAAGGGGCTTAACGGGGTTTTTCGACGGAATATTTGGATTGATTGCAGGCAGCATTAAAGGCGTCATACTGATATTCCTTCTTCTGGCACTTCTGGTTCCCGCAATAAGCATCACCGGTATTCAGGCGATTCCCGATGCTTTAGAAACATCCAGAATTGCAGGCAGCCTTTACGATAACAATCTTCTTTTCATAATAGTTAAAGACTTTATGTGATTTTAATCTGAATCCACACCTTCGGAAATATCCAATATCTCCGAAGTGGAGAATTCTGCGCCATGCTCTGTCTGATCGATACCATCATCCTTAAACCCCTCAAAAGGTATTTTACGCATTCCCCTTTTGCTGAGGTCTTCGCCAAAGGGCATTAAAGGATAATCCCCTGTCGTACCAACTATGCGGCTGCAGGTAAACGGAGACAGAGTTCCTTTTTTCAGGTTGTATTTTTTTTTGATTGCAGGGTCTATTTGCATGATGCCTGAGGAAGTCTCTAAATATATTCTATCCATATCAATTTTCCCTTCCGTTTGCTTTCTCTTATTATCCTCCATTTTTTAAAATATAATTCATACAGTTAATTTACAATAGACAATATATGCTTCCTTTTTGAGGTCCGGAAAGGCCGAGTTATATGAAACACCTTGAATTGGTCGGTCTTGCCTTTGTACCGGACCAATAACCTGCATCATTTTTCTATAGGTTTCAGATTCAGCAAACTGCAAATGTTTCGGCCGCGTAAAGGTAAACCCGTCAAAAGCGAAATTTTGCGGCGGCTGTGAAATCAAAATAAAATTGAGTTATTGACATATGTCATAAACGGCGTTAAAATAGTTTAAGACATATGTCAGGAGCTATTTTAAATTAGAGCTTTGAAAGGAGGATACTATGCCGGCAAGAGATGGAACGGGACCAATAAGCAGAGGCTCAGGTCGACGTGCAAATACGGACGGATATTGTATATGTCCGAAATGCAAAGAAAAAACAGCGCATACGATCGGAATTCCCTGCAACACTATTAAATGCCCTAAATGCGGAACAATTATGACAAGGGGCTCTTGATTTTATTAAATTGAATATGCAAAAAATAATGGGGGATGTTAAATAATGATTGTTTACGGACCGATACCGTCAAGGCGGTTAGGCATCAGCATCGGAATCAATAATATACCACCTAAAGCCTGCTCCTATTCCTGCATCTATTGCCAACTGGGAAGAACAGATCGTATGCAGGTAACTAGAAGCGTATTCTATGACCCCGAACTCATATATAGGGAAGCTGATATTAAAATTAAACAATTGAAAGACAAACAGGAAAAGGCTGACTATTTTACATTTGTCCCCGACGGTGAACCCACACTTGATGTCAATTTGGGCACAGAAATCGATATGCTGAAACCCTTTCATGTAAAAACAGCCGTGATCACAAACGCTTCCCTTCTTTGGATGGACGAAGTCAAGGAGGATCTGATGAAAGCAGATTGGGTATCGATCAGCCTTGATGCTGCGGAGGAAAGTACGTGGCGGAAGATAGACAGGCCCCACGGGTCTTTGAGTCTAAACAGAATCCTCGATGGAATGATTGAGTTCTCCAAAATATACAAAGGGGTTTTGGTTACTGAAACTATGTTGGTTGATGGATTAAACGACAGTAAGGAATGCATCGATAAGATTGCGGAACAGTTGGCGGTAATTCAACCGGATAAAGCATATGTGTTAGTTCCTACCCGTCCTCCTGCCGAAAGCGGAATAAACAGAGCCTCAAAAAACGCTTTATCTTATGCAGTCCATACAATCCACCGCACGGCAGAAATTGAAATTAACTGTATAACAGGGGATGAAAGCGAAGAAGGATTCTTTATTACAGAATCAATTAAGGATGATTTACTGAGTATTGCATCTGTGCATCCTGTAAGAGAAGATATCATCGACGAACTTTTGAAAAAAAAGAACGCGGATAAGGCAATCATATCCCGGATGGTAAAGGAAGGAGAGCTCCTTAAATTCACATATGAAGGCAAAACCTTTTACAGAAAGAATATAGTGCGAAGGGCTGAATAAAAAATGGCGACACACAAGAATTCTAAGGATCTTACGAATTTGCAGAAACAAATCCTGGATTGCCGCCTATGCCAGGATGAATTCGGATATGAACCCCGGCCCATCATTCAAGGAAACCACAATGCCAGGATTATGCAGATTAGTCAGGCCCCTTCCAAAACTGTTCATAAAACGGGGAAGCCGTTCTATGATGCAAGCGGAAGAAAACTTCGCGGAGAATGGTATCGGATATCTGATGATCAATTCTATAATCCCAACAATTTCTACATTGTTTCAATGGCCCACTGTTTCCCCGGGAAATCTCCGAATGGCGGAGATCGTCGTCCGCCTAAAATTTGTTCAAGTCTGTGGCTCATGAAGGAAATGGATCTGGTGGACAATGAAATATACATCATCATCGGGGGCATTGCGGCAGGTTTTTTCTTCCCGGGCGAAAAAATTACATCGCTGGTATTTCAGGATAAAAGGATAAACGGAAAGCCTGCCTACATCATACCGCACCCTTCACCGCTGAACGTGAAATGGTTTAAAGATAATCCCCAATTCGAGAACAGCAGAATCGATAAAATACGAAAGATAATTCAGAATGCAATAAGTCATTAATAACCGGAAGGCTCCCGTTTGCCTGTCAGCAGCAAGGAGCCTGTTTTTTGCCTGGAATCTGTCAAGTCAGACAATTAGTCGCTATTTTTTAAGGATTTCCGATAATAGCTTTCCTCCGACACCGATATTGTCGGGATTATTCTCCTTAAGATTAACGGTGAATGCCTCCATTGGAATATCTAATATTTTCGATGCGGCCTCGGTCAGTTCTCTGACCATCTGTGCCTTCTTTTCCCTATCCATTTTCCCTGCTTCAACTGTAATTATAGGCATATAATATCCTCCTTCCCGCTACTGCTGCTGTAATTATACATTGTATTCGTTTATATATAAAGGTCCTTTTACAAAGATTGCCTACGTATATAAATGAAATTATCCGTTTTATTTAAGAAATTTACCTTGACAACGCAGAAGCTTTAATTTTAGATATTAGTAAAGACAATATTATACAGGGGCCGGCCAAAAGCAGAAAAGAGGTGATTCGGCACAATAATTGCCTAGTTATGTCAAAAGGACAAGGAGATCAGCTATGAAAATTGCATTTGTCGGTGCCGGTATAGGCGGCACAAAGATGATGGAACTCTTTAATCAGATAAACGACATACAGATAACATGTATCGTCGATCGATCTTTTAACGCTATGGGCATGTTGCGCGCAAAAGAACTGGGAATTCCGACAGAAACGGATATAAAAAAAATCCCGAATAACACGCAAATCATTATCGAAGCTACCGGCAGCAAACAGGTGCTGGCCACTTTAAAAGACCTGTACGGGGAGCATTGCAAAATCATAGATTCGGATATAGCGGCTGTAATGATGCTGATAGTGGACAGACAAATTGAAATGGCTGATCGGTTAAGTCACCAATTGGTGCAAATACAAACAACCAGCGACCTGCTAACAGATCAAATGAACCGCATTGTTGAAGTTACTACAGACCTTGAAAAAACGAATAAAGCGTTGCTTTGTGCCAGTGATGAATCAAAACAATTGATTGCCCAGTCAAATAAAATGATCAGAGAAGTTAACAACATTGCCAGTCAAATAAAAATATTAGGTGTTAATGCGAACATTGAAGCTTCAAGAGCAGGAGAGCATGGTTCCGGTTTTGCCGTAGTGGCAACCGAAGTACAAAGGCTTTCAGAAAATACCGCAAAATTTGCATCGCTTATCTCTTCGCTGCTTATTTCTTTAAATTTGAAAAATGAAGAGATTAACAAGGATACCCACGGTTTAAATGATATCGCCTGCAATCAAAGCAATATAACGCTTGAAGCAAAGCGCACAGTTGAGGCCTTGCTTCAAACAGTATATTAGTTTTTAAGCGACTAATTTCAAGCCGTATTTTCGACATTACTTTGTTCTTCAATGGAAATATCCTTGTCTTCGACTGTCTTATTCCCCCCGGCCTGAAAAACAAGGATCAGACCGGTTATACAAAATATGACACCTAAATACTGTATTGAAGAAACGGTTTCATGAAACAGCAACTGTCCTACAACCAACATACACATTGCCAACATAACATTGCACACCATTCCACCAAGGCTGATATTCCAGCCTGCTCTGAAAAGAAAAATATAACCGCTTTCAAGTCCTATCGTTGCAAGTGCAAATGTCAATACGGCCCAATTTACCTTTGACATCTCAACGCTTATTGAAGCTGAAGGGTTAAAAATCACAAATACCAAAAAGTAGAAAACCACTAGAATCGAATAAATAATGGTGGTGCCGGCATATGCATTCAAATCCTCGCGGATCGACTTTGCACTCACATCATATATGACATTAGACACCACAACGATAAACACCGGCAGAAAGAACCAAAACATATCTCCCCTCCTGTAAATAATTATGGTTAAACCCATTGAATTAACGCTTCTAATACCTTATTTTGTTATCAGTACAAAACCAAGCAGACACAGCAATATACCTGCCACATGCTTTTTATTTATTATCTCGCGGTAGAATATTATACCTACAAAAATTAAAGATATAGCGATAAGGATGTTACAAACCAATGATGCGAAACTCACTTCCCAACCCACCCTGAATATCATGATGTATCCGAAGTCAAGACCTGTACAGCCAAGGGCCAGTGTAAATGTTGCCTTATTAATTTTTTTTAATTCATGCAAAAAATTTTTGTTTTCGCTTGTAATATAAAATAAGGCTATAGAAATAATTGCGGCGATCAAATAAAAGAACAAAAGCCCTGCTAACGCATTTATTTCTTCGGGAAACATTTTTGCCGAAATATCATAAAGCACATTTGACAATACGATAAAGATTATTGGAAAATAGTATAAATAACGTCCCATTGTAATCCCTTCTTTCCTAATTTTCAGATGAGAAACTACTCGGACAATACGCCCCACAACCCCCTTCCCCTAAATAATGGATAGCGATAATCGAACCCTGCTTGCGAATGTTTGATCAAGGCCTTATCTTAATGTAATTTCATCTTTTTGATCGGGAAACCTGAAGTAAAGATTGTTTTAGATATTTAAATAAATTGGTATTCCGAACATGGTAATGATCTTAAAACTAACAAATTTCATAACAAACCTCATTTGAAACAAAATTATCTGTATCAATCTTTTGAATTAACTTATTTGCTATGCATATTCATGTTAGTTATCAAAACGCTATATGTCGATAAAACTCAACCATATAACACCTTTAGATACAGACTAAACCTTATAACCGCTATAGAGTCAACACCAAAATCCCAAATTTTCTGAATTGGCTGGAGTGTGTGACACACTATTTTTTTACCCCGGCGGTTCCCTGTTTGGTTTTTCGCCGATAAAAGTCAGCTTATTCAGCCATTTTCTATATTTAACAAATGCAACCGGGTAATAATCACCGATCCCGCAATCTTTCCGAGGTCATACTACAAAACATTGAACATGGCATAACCTTTGTAGTATGCACACATAAACGAAGCAACAATGAAATTCAAGAAAAAAGTTCGCCGACATGCCGATAAAAGTTGGCAGGTATATCATATAATGGCGGGAATAGTAAAATACTTGGTACCGTTCCGTTTTCCTGTTACTTGTTCAGCACATAAAGAGAATTTTAGCATTATTTTAGAAAGACATATAGGTTTACAGGAGATGCAAATGGCGTAAATCCTAGGGCCTAAGGGAGGGAATTGAAGGGTTCGATCATCTCGCATAATCATTCCGCAGGATCAAATAACGAGTATTCATTCAGCGATCTTGATATAGGATTCTTCAAAAAATCCTAAGGGGTCTTGATGAGCTTTATGAATACGAAATATCAAAAACATATCGGGAAATCGGGCCATTGAAGATGGTGCTTAAATTAGGAAGAGCTGATGGCAGGCACGAAATTGTGAAGTTAGAGACAGCAAAACTAAAGTCCGGGTATAGAAGGAAGAAGCGTGGATTAAAAAAAATGGCACAGCGTGAGTGAGAGTAGGCCATGCAAAAATCCATAAAAGAGAGGATGAGAAGAGAAGTGCGGTGTTGAGTAAGCCGCTTGCTAACCGCAGGCGGTATCTTTACGCCAACGGAAAGAGGTTTACCATGATAACGACCAAACAATGACCAAATTCTAGTTCCCATAGATTTATGCAAAGAAATTAAAAACCCTGTAACCATTGGAGTTGCAGGGTTTTGCCTTGGCACTCCCGAGATGATTCGAACATCCGACGCACGGTTTAGGAAACCGACGCT
>CAYRNC010000066.1:0-3101 GCA_964425645.1 uncultured Oscillospiraceae bacterium
GTAGGTTCGGGACCGGGGTATTTTAGCGCTGAGATTGCAAGCATTATACCCAATGGCAAATTGATTCTAACAGATATCCAAGAAGAAATGCTTAAACTGGCCAGGAAAAGATTATCTGGAAAAATGATAACAAACATAGACTATCATCTGTGTAATGGCCTAGACTTCCCCTTTGAAGATAATAAATTTGACCTGATTTATATGGTAACCGTTTTAGGTGAGGTGGAAAGCAAGGAACAATATATTAGGGAATTTTTCAGAATGCTGCGACCTGGCGGCGTACTGTCTATATCGGAACAAGCCGGGGATCCGGATAAAATGTCCATAGAAGAAATTAAAGAGCTAGTATATGGCTCTGGATTTGAATTCAGCAAACTTTATGGAACCAAAAACAATTTCACTATAAATTTTCGAAAATGAGCATTGGACACCCCAGCCCCATGTTGTGACATATTATTTTTATTATACGAACCCAAATATTTTCACATCTGCAGTGCACCGTTTTGAACCTTATATTTCTTCCTGCCGTTAAACAAACTTGTCGTAACTTTGCATTTTTTTTATGGGAATATAGAACAGAAGTTGTTGATATTTTTTATTAGGGTGGGAGGTTATTTTGAAAGCAATTAAGATACCTAAATACTGTTTTCCAGTTTCCCCGCTATTCGTTGAAAGTAGAGCCCACTTAAAAGGATAAAAAAGGCGGGATTATTTATAACAGCATCGGCCATATCCTTTTTTATGGTTTTCCCGTCCCTGGGCGGTGCTTTATCCAGGCCGAATTCAGCGAACCAGACATCCAGTAAATTGAAGAAGTCGCCCCCATGCAGGCTGAGAGGACAGATGCTTCCTGTGACAAGCTTCTCATATTGTTTCAGCATGTACAGCGCCTTATCGATATTTTTTTGTTTCGCGTAACCTTGCGAAACGGCAAGATAAAGATTTGCAAGGATGCCGGAATGCAGTTCCTTTATATTGAATGCTTCTGTAAACCGTTTTGAATTAACCTCATCCGGTAAAAAGTAGGAGGTAAAAAAACCGAACACAGAAATAATATGCTAGGATTGTATAACAGACTTTGCCTTATCTGTTTTACCGATCATCTGATAGGCGGCATCTGACAATGTTTCGGTATCAAGGGATGATGCCTCTGTTTTTTCAAGCAATTGTAATGCACTGTCAGCATCACCAGGGGCTACAAAGCAGCTTGAAAGGACTCTCGCTATATTTATTTCCTTCACGATAACCACCTTCGGCTATATTGTATCGAATGAGTATTGATCAAACAATGGACTATGAATTTACTTTCCTTTGACAAATCAACCGGAGCACATAACAGAAATAAGGATGGACCCTGTAAAGGTATCCACCCTTATTTTTCTTATTTATCGTTTATTATTTACACAAGTTCCAAAAACACCATCTCGGCGTTATCGCCCTGTCTTGGACCCAGTTTCAAAATTCTTGTGTAACCACCGTTGCGATCGGCGTATTTAGGTCCGATCTCATCAAACAGTTTTTTTACCACATCTTCGCTGTAGATGCAGGCCATGGCCTGCCTCCTTGCGTGCAGATCTCCCCGCTTACCGAGGGTTATCATTTTTTCCGCTATTTTTCTCGCTTCCTTCGCCCTTTTGTCGGTTGTCGTGATCCTGCCTTCCCGAAGAAGGTCAGTCACCAGGTTCCGAAGCATCGATTTTCTATGCGCAGTCGGTCTGCCTAATTTTCTGTAGCCCGGCATATTGCTTTTCCTCCTCTTATTCGTCGCTGGATCTGAGCATCAGCCCAAGCTCATCCAACTTGTTTTTGATTTCGTCCAAAGACTTCTTTCCTAAATTTCGGACCTTCATCATGTCCTCCTCCGTGCGATGGGTGAGCTCCTCGACGGTATTGATAGACGCCCTCTTAAGGCAGTTGAAGGAACGCACTGAAAGCTCCAATTCCTCTATAGTCATTTCCAGGGCCTTTTCCTTTTGATCCTCTTCTTTTTCCACCATAATCTCTACATCATCCATACTGTCGGTAAGGTCGATAAAGAGTTTTAAATGCTCTTGCATTATCTTGGCGCCGATGGAAACGGCTTCTTCCGGATCTATACTTCCGTCAGTCCATATTTCCAGTATCAATCGGTCAAAATCCGTAACATGACCTACTCTTGTATCTTCAACGGTAAAATTTACCCTTTGAACCGGCGTAAAAATAGAATCCACCGGAATAACAGCTATAGGCATATTCTCCGTCTTATTTTGCTCAGCAGGTACATAACCTCTGCCTTTAGCTATATTGATCTCCATGACAAGGGAGGCATTCTCCTCCAGGCTTGCAATGTGAAGATCCGTATTGAAGATAGAAAGGCCGCTGTCCGCAATTATATCGGCTGCAGTGACCTCCTTTGGGCCTACTGCATTAATAATTACCCTTTTGGTATACTCATCATTTAGCCGCACTGAAAGCTTTTTAAGGTTCAGAATGATTTCCGTAACATCCTCCTTAACACCAGGGATGGTAGAGAACTCATGCAAAATCCCATCGATCTTAACCGATGTGACCGCAGCCCCGGGAAGGGAGCTGAGCAATACTCTTCGAAGACTATTGCCCAAGGTTGTCCCGTAACCTCTCTCTAAAGGTTCAACTATAAATTTGCCGTAATTGCTTTCCTCTTCACTGTAAATGCATTCGATTGTCGGCTTTTCAATTTCGATCATTGTAAAACCCTCCTTTTAAAAGATCCGGAATCCGGACCCATGCAATTTCATGGGTTTCCGGATCGATACCCCTCTACCTTATTTCGAGTAGAGCTCGACGATGAGATGCTCTGCGACGGGCGTATCAATTTCATCTCTTGTGGGAATTGCCAACACTCTTCCCTCCAGCTTATCCGTGTCCACGGAGATCCAGGAAGGAGTGCTTATGGACATATCCCTGATCTCTTTAAATTTAGGAGACGCAGTACTCTTCTCTCTTACTTTAACAACATCACCGGCCTTCAGCTGGAAGGAGGGAATGTTCTGCTTCCTGCCGTTAACCGTGAAATGATTATGGGTTACAAGCTGCCTTGCTTCCTTTCTGGAAGATGCAAAGCCCATCCGGAATACGACATT
>CAYRNC010000066.1:3111-9658 GCA_964425645.1 uncultured Oscillospiraceae bacterium
AATCTGGTTTCAAGAAAAACCAGAAGGTTTTCACCGGTGAGCCCTTTTTTCTTGGAAGCTTTTATAAAATAGTTATGGAACTGAGCCTCCAGCAAGCCGTAAAAGCGCTTTGCCTTCTGCTTTTCCCTAAGCTGGAGCCCGTATTCCGTAGTTTTTATTCTTCTGCTTTGTCCATGCTGTCCCGGAACATAGCTTCTTTTATCTATGGAGCATTTCATGCTGTAGCATCTTTCGCCCTTCAGAAACAGCTTCTGCCCTTCTCTTCTGCACTGTCTGCAGGAAGGACCTATATATCGAGCCATATTAACGATACCTTCCTTTCACTACACTCTTCTTCGCTTCGGCGGTCTGCATCCGTTGTGAGGGATGGGAGTGATATCCTTGATCATGTTTATCTCAAGGCCGGCGCTTTGCAAGGCTCGTATGGCAGCCTCACGGCCGGATCCCGGTCCTTTAACGTATACTTCCACCGTCTTAAGTCCATGCTCCATGGCGGCCTTGGCCGCTGCATCAGAAGCCATCTGGGCAGCGAAAGGGGTCGACTTCCTTGAGCCCTTGAAACCCAAAGCGCCTGAACTGGACCATGAAAGGGCGTTGCCGCTTAAATCCGTCAATGTTATCATAGTGTTATTGAAGGTCGATTGGATATGAGCCTGACCGCGTTCTATATTCTTACGTTCTCTTCTTTTTCTTCGAACCGTTTTTTTAACCTGTTGTTTTGCCATTCCTTCGAGCCCCCTTTACTTTTTCTTCCTGCCGACGATCCTCTTGGGACCTTTTTGCGTTCTTGCATTAGTTTTAGTATTCTGCCCTCTGACAGGCATACCCCTTCTATGTCGAATCCCTCTGTAGCAGCCTATTTCCATCAGTCGCTTTATGTTAAGGGATACATCCCTTCTGAGATCGCCTTCAACACTGTAATCTGAATCGATAATTTTACGAATATTTCCGACCTCTTCCTCAGACAGATCTTTGACCCTTGTATCCCGGCCGATCCCGGCCTTTTTAAGGATCTCGGCTGCCGTAGGTCTTCCAATACCGAATATATAGGTGAGTCCGATTTCCACTCTTTTATCCCTTGGTAAGTCGACACCGGCTATACGAGCCATATGCTGTTTCCTCCTTCTTTGTTTGTTTTCCCCTATAATTGAATTTTATTGTCTATGTGAATGCCTTTAGGTGTTTCGCTGCCTCCCGGCAGGAAAACTCAGCCGCCCTAAACGGCAATTCTTTAACCTTGCCTCTGCTTGTGCTTGGGGTTAATGCAGATGACCATAACCCTGCCCCTTCTGCGAATGACCTTGCATTTCTCGCAGATAGGCTTAACCGAAGCCTTAACCTTCATTTTATACTCCTCCTTTATTTTTCTCTCCAGGTGATTCTTCCTCTTGAGAGATCGTAAGGTGATAATTCTACCTTTACCCTGTCTCCGGGTAAAATCCGAATGAAGTTCATTCTTATCTTACCGGATATATGTGCAAGCACCTCATATCCGTTTTCAAGTTTTACTACAAACATCGCGTTGGGTTGAGCATCCACCACGGTACCAAATACTTCGATCGCATCCTTTTTAGCCATTCATTCACACCTCCATACTGCTAGAATCAGCGGGCCGTGTTAACAACACAGGTTCATCTTCTGTAATAAGCACGGTATTTTCGTAATGAGCGGAACGTTTTCCGTCTACGGTCTCCACTGTCCAATTGTCCGAAAGTACTTTAACGTGAAAGCTTCCTTCATTAACCATGGGTTCTATGGCCAAAACCATACCGGGCAAAAGCTCCGGGCCGCGCCCGGGCCGACCGAAATTCGGCACTTTAGGCTCTTCATGCATTGACCTGCCGATCCCATGCCCCACAAAGTCTCTGACCACTGAAAATCCATCAGTCTCCACCCTCTTTTGAATGGCGTGGGACACATCCGACAGCCGATTACCGGCCCTCGCATATTTGAGGCCCTCATAGAAACTTTCCCTGGTAACGCTTATCAGGCGCTTTGAGTCATCGTCAATTTTCCCTACAGGATAAGTCCTTGCCGCATCGCTGTAATAGCCTCGAAATATGGTTCCTGTATCTACGCTGACAATATCCCCCTCACAAAGCTTCATGTCAGGCGAAGGTATGCCGTGTACCACCTGATGATTCACGGATACGCAGGCGCTAGCCGGATAACCATTGTAGCCTTTAAAAGCGGGAATCATATCGTGATATAGTATAGCATTTTCAACGTATTCATCCACCTCTTTTGTGCTGAGGCCCGGATGAATAACATCCTTTAGCCCTTCAAGTATCATCCAAGTGACCCTTCCGGCCTCTTTCATAAGCAGTATTTCTTCCTGGGATTTGATAATAATCATATTCGGGCTCCCAATATTGCAGCTATGGATGCATCGGTTTTTTCATAGCCGACACTGCTGTCAATGCGCACAAGATTGCCTGCCTTTCTATAGTATTCAATCAATGGTTCTGTCTGTTCCCGATAAACGGCAAACCTCTTATTTACCGTTTCCTCAGTATCATCGGCTCTTTGATATACTTCGCCGCCGCATATATCGCATATGCCCTCTTTCTTTGTCGGCATGCTTTTTATATGATAAGTGGCTCCGCAGGATCTGCAGACTCTTCTCCCCAGCATTCTGTCCATAAGAACATCTTCCGGGGCATGAAGCTCCAAGACCTTATCGATAGCCTGGTTTTTTGATTTCAGATACTTATCCAAGGCACGGGCCTGAACAACTGTCCTTGGAAAACCGTCCAGAAGATAACCTCTTTCGCAGTCTTCTTCCTCCAGTCTATTTGTAACAAGCTCGCTCACCAAAGCGTCGGGAACCAATTCACCTCTTTCCATGTACTCCTTTGCCTTCCTGCCCAACGAGGTATCGGCATTTAGATTCTTTCTGAATATATCTCCGGTAGAAATATGGGGTATATCATATCTCTTTGCAATTCGGACTGCATTCGTGCCTTTCCCGGCACCCGGAGGGCCTAACAAAATCAGTCGAAACAATTCCTATCCTCCCTGTCTTCCGGGATCCTGAAAAACTATTTCAGAAAGCCCTGATAATTCCGCATAACCATCTGTGTCTCCAACTGTTTCATGGTATCTAAGCCCACGCCCACCGCAATCAGCAGGGATGTTCCCCCAAATCCGACTTTCAAAGCCGTGAACTCCTGAATAAGAGTAGGCATTGTTGCCACCAATGCTAAAAAGACAGCGCCGACAAAGGTGATTCTGGTCATCACTTTATTTAAATATTCAACAGTTGATTTACCGGGACGGATCCCTGGGATAAAGCCACCATTGGCCTTCATATTATTCGCCACATCTGCAGGGTTAAATGTAACCGCTGTATAAAAATAGGTGAAAAACATGATCAGAACAATATTGAACGCCGTATATATCCATACGCCGGGCGATCCGGCAGGAGACAGCCAATTTGCTACAAAATTGGAGAATCCCGTATTAGGAGCAAAGTAGGTAATGGTCAAAGGGAACTGAAGCATTGAAAGGGCAAATATTACAGGAATGACGCCCGCCTGATTTACCTTCATGGGAATATGGGTGCTCTGTCCGCCATACATCTTTCTTCCTATGACCCTTTTTGCATACTGAACGGGGATCTTTCTTTGTCCCTGCTGCACCAATATGATGCCCACAACCACTATCAATGCAAAGATTCCGAATAAGATGATGGATAACAGACCTACTTCCCCGGCCCTGTACCCAAGCCATGTAGAATGTATCGCACTCGGCATTCTGGCGACAATGCCGCCGAATATTATAAGGGAGATTCCGTTTCCGATACCGTTTTCATTGATCTGTTCACCAAGCCACATAAGAAAAGCCGTACCCGCCGATAAGGTGAGCACTATGACAGATATGGAGAAAAAGCTCTTGTCCGTGACAGCTTCCCGAAACAGCCCCACCGCAAGTCCGATAGCCTGCACAAAAGCCAAAGCCACCGTAAGGTAGCGGGTATACTGGGCTATTTTCTTCCTTCCCTCTGTTCCCTCCTTTGCCAGAGCCTCCAGGCTCGGCACTGCAATGGTCAGAAGCTGGAATATGATGGAGGCCGTAATATAGGGGGTGATACTCAAAGCAAATATGGTGAACCTGCTGAACGCTCCTCCTGAAAACAGATCGAACATACCTAAAAGCCCCATGTCTCCGGAAAACACCTGATCAAGTATATTCCTGTCTATGTTAGGAACCGGTATGTTGGAGCCCAGCCGGAAAACGAGGAGCATCAAAAGCGTAAAAATTATCTTTCTTCTGATGTCATCGATCTTCCAGGCCCTGGCGATCGTTCGAAGCATTTCCATGTCAGATCACCTCTGCCTTTCCCCCGGCCGTTTCTATTTTTTCAATGGCAGTTTTGCTGAACTTATGCGCCTTTACCGTTATTTTTTTCTCCAGGCTGCCCTCACCCAAAACTTTTACTCCGTCCACTATCTTCTTCGCAATGCCCGTTTCAACAAGCAGCATCGGAGTGACTAAAGTGCCGTCATCAAAACGATTCAAATCGTCAACATTGATAATTGTCCACTGTTTCTTCCATATATTAGTGAACCCTCTTTTGGGTATCCTACGATAAAGGGGCATCTGACCGCCTTCGAACCCGATTCTGGTCCCTCCCCCACTTCTGGAATTCTGGCCTTTAGTACCTCGTCCGGAAGTCTTGCCCAATCCGGAACCGATACCTCTGCCTTTCCTCTTAGAGGTTTTCACTGAGCCCGCAGGGGCCCTCAGTTCATGTAATTTCATAGCTCCATGCACCTCCCTTACAGCTCTTCCACACTGACAAGAAATCTAATTTTTTCAACAGCACCGCGAATCTGCGGATTGTCAGGCTGCCTTACGGCATGCTGCACCTTCCCAAGACCCAGAGCCTTTGCTATTTTTCTCTGATTAGGAGAAGCGCCGATGAGGCTTTTTATCAAGGTAATCTTTATTTGTTTTTCAGCCATGTTCGTGTCCTCCTTATCCTATAATTTCTTCCTTTGTTTTTCCCCTCAGCTTGCTTACGTTTTCAAGAGTTTTAAGCATTTTGAGTCCTTCTATCGTGGCGGAAGCCATATTGCCTACGTTATTGCTGCCGATAGATTTGGCACGGACATCTTTTATGCCTGCCATTTCCAAAACGGTACGCACAGAGCTTCCCGCTATTACCCCTGTACCGGGGGCAGCCGGCAGTATTATAACCCGTCCGGCCCCAAAGACACCCAATGATCTATGAGGAATAGTCGTTCCTACGGTGGGAACGTAAATCAACCTTTTTTTAGCATCTTCTATTGCTTTTCTGACCGCCTCGGGAATCTCCTGGGCCTTTCCCAGGCCGACGCCCACATGGCCTTCCTTATCGCCTACCACAACCGTGACGCTGAATCTGAAATTCTTGCCGCCTTTTACGACCTTTGTCACGCGCCTGATATTCACGATTGACTCCTGTAAATCGAGCCTGGATGCATCAATCATATCCTGTCGCATTCTATACCTCCTCCTGTTAGAAATTCAAACCGGCGGCGCGAGCGCCTTCAGCCAGCTCTTTTACTCTGCCGTGATACAGGTATCCGCCTCTGTCAAAGCATACGATATCTATGCCTTTCTCCAAGGCTCTCTTCGCTATCGCCTCGCCGACGATTCGTGAAGCTCCCTTATTACCTCCATATGGAATTTGTGCTTTGATATCTTTTTCCAATGAAGATGCCGCTGCAAGAGTATTTCCGTTCACATCATCTATAATCTGAGCGAAAATGTTGGCGTGACTGCGAAACACGCATAGCCTCGGTTTTTCGGGAGTACCGAAAAGGTTTTTCCTGGCCTTTTTATGCCTGGCCAAACGCTTATCATTTCTTGTTGTTAACTTTGCCATTTTCTTCACTCCCTCCTATTTCTTCTTAGAACCGGCCTTGCCTTCTTTTCTGCGAATGACTTCATCAGAATATTTGATACCCTTTCCTTTATAGGGTTCGGGAGCCCTTACAGCCCTGATGTTCGCAGCATAATTTCCAACAAGGGATTTACTGATGCCCTTTACGATAATTTCAGTTTGAGTGGGAACCTCGGTGGTTATACCGGAAGGGTCCTCCATCTCGACAGGGTGTGAAAAACCAAGATGCATAACGAGCACATTATCTTTTTTCTCGGCCCTGTAGCCTATTCCCACGAGCTGCAGCTTCTTTTCAAATCCTGAAGTGACTCCTGTAATCATATTGCTTATCAGGGACCTGTACAGGCCGTGGGCTGCTCTCGTTTCTTTTTCATCATCCCCTCTGACGACGCTCAATGTATCTTCCGCTTTTTCTATATTTATTTTCTTGCTTATCTGCTCCGACAGCTCGCCCTTAGGCCCTTTTACAGTGATCAGATTGCCGTCACTGATTTTGACCTCGACGCCGGCAGGAAGCGATACAGCCTTTTTCCCGATTCTGGACATTTCTTTCCTCCTACCAAACGTAACAGATGACCTCGCCGCCGACGCCCTGTTTTCTTGCTTCCTTATCGCTGATTACACCTTTTGATGTAGAGATTATAGCGACACCGAGAC
>CAYRNC010000067.1:0-3624 GCA_964425645.1 uncultured Oscillospiraceae bacterium
CTTCTTTATTCAAAGTACTACTAAAGATTTGTGGTGCTAACTCCTAAAGACGGGTTTCTTTGAATATGTTGATGAAACGTTCTGAAACCGGTTGATCGGGACTTAATCCCACAGTGTATTTATAGCGGCCATTGGATGATAGGGTTTTAATAAGGTGTAAATCCTTAATATCTCTTGATATGGTGGCTTGGGTAACTTTATAACCGCTTTTTTTGAGTAATTCAACCAGTTTATCCTGGGTCTCCACTTCATATCTGTTGATAAGATCCAAAATTTTGTTCTGTCTTGAATATCTCATAATATCCTCCGGTGTTCCCTTGTATATTCATCGTGAATAATGAATAATTATAAAATATCATTTTTTTACATTATAGCACAGTTTACTTGGACAGGAAAGAGGAATCATGCTATAATAAAACAATGAATTTTTATGGAGAAAAGAATGAGAATACTGGGAATAGACCCGGGTTTTGCGATATTAGGGTATGGTGCGGTGGATATGAAAGGGAACCGCTTCACAGCGTGTTGTTACGGAACATTAACCACCGATCCGCAAATGGAGATGCCTGACAGGCTTAAGCATCTATACAGCGGTCTAATGGATATTATTGAGCTATATCGCCCGGATGCAGTGTCCATAGAGGAACTATTTTTCAATAAAAATGTTAAAACCGCTCTTTTAGTGGGTCAGGCAAGAGGAGTGGCTATTTTAGCCTGCGCAAATTCAGGGGTGCCGATTTTTGAATATACACCTTTAGAGATTAAACAAGGCCTTGTCGGTTACGGCCGAGCCGAAAAAAGGCAGATTCAAATGATGGTCAAAACGATACTGAATTTATCAAAGGAACCAAAATCAGATGATACGGCCGATGCTTTGGCGGCGGCCATTTGCCATGGGCATTCTGCAGGTTATCAAAATAGAATCAAGGCTCATTCTCGGGCTGACAGGAGATAGGGAGGTGCCATGTGCTATACTACTTAAAGGGAACTGTTACGATGCAGTTTGATGGCGGAATTATCATCGAAAGCGGGGGAGTTGGGTTTAAATTAAGCGTTCCCGACAATACATCCTTTCACAAAGAAAAAGGTTCCGGCGAAGTGACCGCATACACCTGTATGATAGTAAGAGAGGATGATATAAGTCTATATGGGTTTTCCGATAAAGGTTCACTTGATATGTTTCAGATGCTGAGGACCGTCAACGGTGTAGGGGCAAAGGCTGCCTTGGCTGTACTATCAACTTTAAGTCTGGAGGAAGTAAAAAAGGCCATAATATTTGATGATCCGGATACTCTTACAAGGGCCTACGGCATCGGGAAAAAAACTGCGTCACGTATAGTATTGGAACTAAAAGAAAAAGTAGGGAGCCTAGGAGAATTGTCTGTTTTCATAGAGCATTCGGCGCCAAACGAAAAAGCTGAGGCGGTAGATGCGCTGTCTGGTCTTGGTTATAGTCGGAGCGAGGCTCTAGAAATGCTTTCCAAGATCATTGAAACAGATCTTTCTGCAGAAGAATACATTAAATTAGCCTTGCGCGGCACCGTGGACAGATAGGAGAATAGTATGGACCTTGACGAGGAGATAATGGTATCAGAAGAACGAATAACATCTGCCGGCTTCAATCGCGAAGAAGATGATCTTGAACTTTCTTTACGACCGAGGCATTTTGATGAATATATCGGTCAAAAAAATGTAACAGATAATCTTAAAATCTATATTAAGGCTGCCAAGATGAGGAGGGAACCCCTTGATCATGTTCTGTTCTATGGGCCCCCCGGACTAGGGAAAACTACTCTTGCAGGTATAATAGCCAATGAGCTGGAAGTGGACCTCAGAATTACCTCAGGCCCTGCCATAGAAAGGGCGGGAGACCTTGCGGCAATCCTTACTAACCTAAATGATTATGATGTGCTTTTTATTGATGAGATACATAGGCTGAGCCGATCAATCGAAGAGGTGCTTTATTCCGCCATGGAGGATTATGCGTTGGATATAGTTATCGGGAAAGGGCCTTCTGCCAGATCCATTAGGCTTGATCTGGCCAAATTTACGCTTATAGGTGCTACGACGAGGGCCGGCAGTCTATCTGCTCCTTTAAGGGACCGATTCGGTGTTATCAGCAAATTTGAAATGTACACTGAAGCGGAACTGGCTGAGATTATTCGAAGATCTGCCGATATCCTTTCAGTACCTATTGATAAAGTTTCTCTTGTTGAATTGGCTGCAAGATCCAGGGGAACACCGAGGGTAGCCAATCGCTTACTTAAAAGGGTGAGGGATTTCAGCCAGGTTAAGGGTTCCGGATATATCGATCTCGATATTACAAATAAGACCCTGGACGCTTTGGGAATTGACGATAAAGGTCTGGAGGGCTTAGACAGAGAGATATTATCCACCATCATCCACCGATTTCAGGGGGGGCCTGTCGGAATAGATACTGTTGCAGCTGCCATAGGTGAGGAAAGAGTAACTATAGAGGATGTGTATGAACCTTATTTGATTCAGGCAGGATTTTTGCATAGAACCCAAAAGGGCAGGGTGGTATCCTTGGAGGCATATCGCCATTTGGGAATTGACTGCCCTAAAGATGAACAGTTGCGAATATAGGTGTATAGGATGAGGTCGATTATGAACAGTTTAAAAACGGGAATTTTTTTCTCACTGCTGCTTACGTTTATTATCTTAGCTGGGATAATACCTCTTAGGGCTTTTGCTGCTGAACCTTTAGAATATGTAAAAGTCGGGATTAAAACTGGTGAAAAAGGGTCCAATCAATGTATGTTTTTCAGTGATTCAGGATTTTCCTTGGGCTTTGTCGGAGAATCCGGTTTTACAGAAACATTGCCCCTTCCGGCCTACACAACCCTTATAGCCTCTGTTTCGAACGGACATATATCCCTTCGGGATTCCGATGATGTGCTTTTATCCGCAGACATAGGTAAAAATGGATGTTTAATTCCTTTTAAAGACAAAAGGGAAAACTTTATCACGATTGATAATAATAATAGATACAGGGGTGGGATCATGCTAAGGGTAAATTCTCTGGGCTTTATGGATATTGTTAACTATCTTGATATAGAGGAATATCTTTATGGGGTTGTCCACCTTGAAATGAACCAGGGATATCCTTTGGAGGCGTTGAAGGCCCAAGCTGTGGCGGCAAGAAGCTTTGCTCTGATAAATATGGGCAGACACCGGGATGAGGGTTTTGATTTATGCAGCGATACGCATTGTCAAGTTTACGGAGGGGTATCGGCTGAGCAGGAAAAAACCAATACTGCAGTTGATCAGACCAGGGGATTGGCGATATATTGGGAGGGAAAGCCGGCATCGGCTAATTAAACGCATCCGACGTATGGACAACTAATCTACCCTATCTGACAGGGAAGGAAGACCCGTACACTCCTGATTATCCTTGGACCGCCACCATACATTTTGATTCACTTTTACAGAAACTGATCCAGTCCGGCTACAATCCGGGGCTTATAAAGGCTGTTGAAATAAAGGGGCGAGGCAGTACAGGTGCGGTTACCGATTTAAAAATAATCGGTGAAAAGGGGGACGTGACTCTGAAAAAAGAACAGATACGCAGTGTTTTAGGAGCAAACATAATTCGCTCAAGAT
>CAYRNC010000067.1:3634-9615 GCA_964425645.1 uncultured Oscillospiraceae bacterium
ACATAGGCGAGGTATATCACGGCGGAATTATGAACGATATAATGACCGTTTCAATTAACGTCACGAACGGAAAAAGAATAAGCAGGGCGGTTAATACGCTATACGCTATTTCTGCCGGAGGGAAATTAAAGCCCGTAAAGAATACGGACGTTTACATTTCTGATGGACAGCGAATTGTTAAACCCTCAAAGTCGCCCGACGATGTTAATAAATTCGATGAGCCAGTTGCAACCGGAGGAAAATTGATTCTGTCGGGAATAGGATCAGGCCATGGAGTTGGCATGTCTCAGGACGGAGCAATAGAGATGGCAAGGCAAGGCCTTACATTCAGCGACATACTTTTATTCTATTATACCGGCATCGAGGTCAGATAATGCAGACCGGCGATTTTGATTATTCTTTGCCGAAGGGATTAATAGCTCAGTATCCTGCAGATAAAAGAGATACTTCCAGATTGATGATAGTCAATCGGGATACTGATGAAATTGCAGACAGGTATTTCTATGATGTTTCAGATTATTTAAATCCCGGAGATTGTTTGGTTTTAAACAACTCCAAGGTTTTCCCAGCACGTCTGGTAGGGAGAAAGGTGGAAACCGGAGGTCGAGTTGAATTTCTGCTTCAAAGGTGCAAAGGCGAAGATATATGGGAGGCTATGGTAAAACCGGGGAAACGGGTCAAGCCGGGAGACCGGATCTTTTTTTCGGCGGATCCTTTTCTGCAGGCTAAAGTTCTCAGGACAGCCGACAATGCAAATCGCATCATAAAATTTGAATATGAAGGCGGATTCATGGATACGCTTAATCAAATAGGACAGATACCTCTTCCTCCCTATATAAAAAGAGAGAATGAAGATCTTGATCGGGAAAGGTACCAGACTGTGTACTGCAAGGATGCAGGTTCTACCGCAGCGCCGACCGCAGGTCTTCATTTTACCGCCAATCTGTTAAAGAAACTTGCTGAAAAAGGAGTGAATCTTGCATATATAACTTTGCATATCGGAATAGGTACATTTAGACCGGTAAAGTCCAAAAATATCGAAGATCATCTTATGCATTCGGAAAACTATGAAATAGATGAACAAAATGCTAAAATCATAAACGACACAAGGTTGGCAAAAAGGCGGGTAATAGCTGTGGGAACCACCTCTGTAAGGACATTGGAAAGTGTGGCGGATTTCGATGGGAGAGTGAGAGCAGGTGCAGGGAGCACGGATATTTTTATTTATCCGGGTTATAACTTCAAGGCAATTGATTGCCTGCTGACCAATTTTCATCTTCCCGAATCCACTTTACTTATGTTGGTATCAGCTTTTTATGACAGAAAAAAAATACTGGATGCTTATGAGAGAGCTGTGAAAATGGAATATAGGTTTTTTAGCTATGGGGATGCAATGCTTATTATATAAATTGTGAGAATGAAAATGCACGCAGTAAAATTTGAACTGATAAAAGAAGATGTAAGGACGAAGGCACGAAGAGGGAAGCTGCATACACCCCACGGCAGTCTTGAGACACCGGTGTTTATGCCCGTTGGTACGGCTGCTACTGTTAAAGCTATGCGCCCGGAGCAAGTAAAGGATTTAGGTGCTCGCATAATCCTTTCTAATACTTACCACCTCTATTTGCGGCCTGGACATGAAATAATACGTGAGGCGGGGGGTCTGCATAGATTTATGAATTGGAACGGGGCTATTTTAACCGATAGCGGTGGATTTCAAGTGTTCAGCTTAGGGGATCTTCGTAAAATAACTGAAGAAGGCGTTACATTTCGTTCACATATTGATGGTTCATTGCACATGTTCACTCCGGAAAAATCTATCGAAGTGCAAAACGCACTCGGTTCGGATATTATTATGGCATTTGATGAATGTACGCCATATCCGGCAGAAAAGCGCTATGCGAAAGAATCCCTTTTGCGTACCAATCGATGGCTGATACGATGCAAGGCTGCACATAAACATACGGAAATACAATCGCTTTTTGGAATCATGCAAGGGGGAATGTATCGCGATCTGCGATATCAAAGTGCTACTGAAATTATAGAACTTGACCTTCCGGGATATGCCATCGGAGGGCTTTCTGTAGGAGAACCTAAGGAATTAATGTATGAAGTCCTTGATGATTGCGTGGATTATTTGCCAAAGGATAAGCCAAGATATTTAATGGGTGTGGGAAGCCCGGACTGTTTGTTTGAAGGTGTGAAGCGGGGCATAGATCTCTTTGACTGTGTGCTGCCTACACGCATTGCCAGAAACGGAATGGCCATAACTTCTTGCGGACGAATATACGTTAAGAATGCTGAACATAAAAGATCATTTATTCCCTTGGATCCGGAATGCGACTGTTATACCTGCCGTAATTATAGCAGGGCCTATTTGCGTCACTTGTTTAAAGCTAACGAAATTCTATCCTCGATGCTTTTAACTAATCATAACCTATATTTTCTTTTGTCGCTTATGCAAAAGATCAGAACTTCACTGGATGAAAACAGATTTTTGGAATATAAAGCAGAATTCCATAATAAATATGGTGAATTTTAAGTCCGAATTTTTTCATATATAAACATTAACCGATAAGGAGAATAAATGTATGCCTATTATTGTACCAAGGGGTTTGCCTGCTTATAAAGTATTAAAAGGTGAAAATGTCTTTGTCATGACCGAGAGAAGGGCACAGACACAGGATATCAGGCCGTTGCACATAGCTATAGTAAATTTAATGCCGATAAAAGAAGTTACCGAAACGCAATTAATCCGAATGCTTGCTAATACACCTTTGCAAGTTGAACTTCAATTGTTGACTATGGATTCCCACGAATCAAAAAATACAAAAAAAGATCATCTTGAAAGCTTCTATAAGACATTTGATGTAATCAAGAACCAACGATTTGACGGTATGATTATAACCGGTGCACCGGTGGAATTCCTTCCCTATGAGCAGGTAGACTATTGGAGAGAATTGTCCGAGATTATGGAATACACAAGAAGGAACGTTTTCAGTACCCTACATATATGCTGGGGGGCACAAGCCGCCTTGTATCATCATTATGGAATCGATAAATACGTGTTGCCGGAGAAACTATTTGGGGTATTTCCGCATAAGCTGAAAGAGAAAAAATCTGAACTGACAAGAGGTTTTGACGATGTTTTTTATGCACCTCATAGCCGCCACACCCAAGTACTTAAGGAGGACATATTAGCCATCCCCGAATTGCGCATATTGGCTGAATCCGATATTGCCGGAGCCCATCTGATTTCAACAAGGGATAAAAGGATGATCTTTGTACAAGGTCATGAGGAGTATGACAGGGATACCTTGAAACTGGAATATGAAAGGGATATCAAAAAAGGTCTTCCTGTTAAGGTTCCTGTTAATTATTTTGAAAATGACAACCCCTTAAAAAAAGTAATAGTTAAATGGAGGGGGCATGCTAACTTATTTTATGCCAACTGGTTGAATTATGTTTATCAAGAAACCCCTTACGATCTTGGAGGGCTTGATGACCTTTAGGAGGATATAATATTTGAATATTTGCAAACATAGCAGCAGCTGCGGAGGTTGCATCTACCAGGGGATTCCATATCAAGAACAGATTGAAATGAAGGCTAAATACGTGCTTCATTTATTAAAGGAGAAAGGAATTGTCTGCGATCATTTTCTTGGAGTTCAAGCAAGCCCTAAAAAATATGGGTATCGAAATAAGATGGAATATACTTTTGGAGATGAAGTAAAGGGTGGGGATATGACTCTGGGGCTTCATAAGCACGGCAGTTACCTGTCCATTGTAAATGTCGACAACTGCCTTATTGCAGATCCTGATTTCAATCTTGTTCTTGCCGCTGTACTTAATTTTTGCAAGGAAAAGGGTTATAGTTTTTATAAGAAGAAAACCCATTTGGGCCTTCTTCGAAATCTGGTGGTAAGAAGAGGAGAGAATACAGGGGAACTTCTAATCAACATCGTTACCAGCAGTCAGGGAGAATTTGACGATAGTGCTTTTGTTTCATTAATCGAAAGCTTAGCTTTGAAAAATAAGGTGGTGGGTATACTACGGACAATAAATGATAAAAAAGCCGACGCTGTTATTTGCGATAATCTTAAGATATTAAAGGGGCAAGATTTTTATAGCGAGAAAATATTAGGTCTGACTTTCCAAGTCAGTGCCTTTTCTTTTTTTCAACCTAATGTTTTAGCCTCAGAAGTTATGTATTCGGAGGCTTTGGCCCTTATTAGCGACTTAGACGGTAAAACAGCTTTTGATCTTTATTCAGGTACAGGAACTATAAGTCAACTAGCAGCATGCCGTGCAGAAAAGGTAGTAGGTATTGAGATCTTGGATGATGCAGTTTTATCGGCAAAAAATAATGCTGAATTAAACGGATTATCTAATTGCGAATTCATAGCAGGAGACGTATTTAAAATATTAGAAAAAATCAACGTAAAGCCTGATGTGATTATAATGGATCCGCCCCGTTTCGGTGTTCATCAGAAAGCCCTTCAGAAAATATTGGACTATAAAGTTAGCGAAATATTATACATTTCGTGTAATCCTAAATCTATGGTTGAAAATGTTGAGATTGCTATGGAATACGGATATAGGGCTGTCAATGTTAAAGTATTTGATAATTTCCCATTTACGAAGCATGTTGAGACCGTAGTATTGATGTCAAGGGTAGATAAGTGAGGGTGTAATAAGATAAGTAAATAAAGGCTTTCCGTGATTTGAGGTCTGGTTCTAAGCCGGAAGGATAATCACGGATTTTTGCTTTGAGGGAAGTTATCCAAGATTGATGATTTTGAAAAGTCATCTGTCAATACGGTTATTGAGTTGGTGAGTTGATAAGATGGCTGGCAAAATAATGGTGAGTTGACAATATGACTATAAGGGTAATATTTTTATTGTTACTAAAGAAATTATCGGGTGAGATAGAAAGAAATAGAGTAATAAACATGGCTGAAATATGCTGGTATGCTTATCACTATCACATATCAGGTATAAAGTTTAAAAAGTTCTATAGACTTCTAAAGAGTCCTTTAGGCCGATTCTTTTTAAACCACCAGTTGATCCGACAGCCGATTGTCCAGTAGAATTGATTGTAGACGGCAGCAGATTGTTTGGGAAGACGTCCCTTGGTTTGACGCTTACGATTATACAATAAAAACCAACTTAAAAAGATTTTCAATCTGGAGAAAGTTGGTTTTTGTGTTTTACTACTTTTATTCAATTTTTTAATAATATTTTGTATTGAGAAGGTGTGACTTTCAAGGATGAGAAAATCATTAGGAATATTAGTTGATTCCAAGAGTCCTACAACAGCTGTTTTAATAATAATTTTCAGTTTTGAATCTTTGGTCTTTTTGTTTGAGTTCATCAACCAAACAATTTCATCGATAGTTTCTTCTGGTTTTTGAATTCTAACTGGAATTGGTTTATCTTCAAAGTTATACTTTAAATACCCATCGACTGCGCGATTTCTTTGAACAATGGTAGCATCTAATGACTTCAGTATGCATAACTCAGATTCAGATTTCGTGTTATATGTGCTTATACCATTTATTAGGAGATTTGATTCAGATTTAATTGGATTTTCAATTCGTTGTCGAGAAATCTCAACAGCCTCTTCTGATATATCAAATCCAATATAATCTCTTTCCAATAATGAACTAGCAACTGCGGTAGTGCCACTACCACAAAATGGGTCTAATACTATATCACCTTTATCTGTACTAATTTCTATTATTCTCTCTAACAGAGTTAATGGCTTTTGGGTTGGATACCCAACACGCTCTTTGGCTTTGGGATTTAGAAAAGGTATATCCCAAACATCACTTAATGGAACTCCCTTTTTAGGGGATGCTAATACAGGAACACCATTTTCGTCGCGTTTATATATTGTTTTATTGTTTTCTGATCTAACTCTTTCCTGCATGATTTGATCTATGTTAGTTGTTGGAGAATAGTCTTCTAATAATACATTA
>CAYRNC010000068.1:0-9599 GCA_964425645.1 uncultured Oscillospiraceae bacterium
AACCTCCATTTTCTTTCCTGTGGAGGTTATTCCCATTTACACGGATGAATATTCAAGCTCTTCTTTTAATTATAATAAGAAAAGGCCAATCTTTACGTCTGCTGCACCATCCAATCCATCAGTCCGTCGGTGGAGCTGTATAAAAAGCTCCCCTCATCAAAGGCCATTACAATTTCTTCAATGCTGTCCAATTGATACATACCTTTATTTACTATGTCCTCAAATTTCTCATCGAAATCACTATTCATGAACATATCGAGGAATTGATTTAACGTATCGTTACCGGATGCTATCCTGTCCAAATATTTCTTTGCTTTTTTATAATCATCCAGCTTGTAATATAAAGCCATTAAAGGAAGGTTCATCATAACGCAGTCCTCTTCATATTTTTTAAGCAACTTCAAAGCCTTATTTTTATTTTCAAAAAATGCATAAAGGGCCATCAGAGAATATCTCATCCCCATGTTATCGTTTTCTGAGAGGACAATTAATTCTTCGCATTCGCTCATTGCTTTCTTGTACTTTCCCAGTTCAATCAGCAGCTTGACATAGGCCCCCCGCAATCTCACATAGGGCCGGGTTTCAGTTATCCCCCAGAGATTACCTATGTCATCCGTAAGAAATCCCCTTTCCCTTAAGGTTTTTTCAGCTTTCTTTATCAGTGCCTCGAACCTTACCTTGAGGTCCTCCCGATCCAAGGCAGATAAATCAGCAATTAAAACATCAGCATCTAAAAAGTCCTTGTCGAGTTTTAATGCTTTTTTTGCATACTCTAGGGCCTCCTCCTTGGTATCTGCTTCCAGTGCCATATCTAAGTAATCCCATGATTCCAACGATTCATGCGTCTTCGAATCTTCTGCATCCCTTTGATTCTTTTTCAGCATCTTTTCATCGTACCCTTTCAATAAATCAGCGATTGCCGCTTTTGCCTCTTCTTCGTTGCTAAAGTTCTTATCCTTTAAAAATTCCTTTAATAATAGTTCGATTTCTCTTACGGCTCTTTCCGCTTCTTCAATCATTTATTTACCTCTTGACATTTTTCTTTTATAACTGCGCTGCAAATAAGACCACTTTATAAATAGGTCAGAACCGATTGCGATATATAATTAAAACCAATTGTATCACATGTGTCAACGGGTTGCCGATTAAATTTTCACAAAATATCAAACAGAATGTGATTACCTACATGGTGAAAGAACGGTTGCCCCCTTGTTGCAGATGTATGTATTTATCAGAAAGACCGATCCTGCAAACTATTCGCCCAGCCTTTCATCCGCAAGCTCCAAAAGGGATATGTAGATATCGACCGCTATCTGATACAAATTTGGCGGTATCTCTTTTCCTATCTCCAATTTCGACAGCAATGTTGCAGCACTGTCATCGTGGTAGATTGCTATACCGTTTTCCATGGCTATTTGTAATATTCTTCTTGCAATATCCCCTGTACCCGCAGCTACAACGCAGGGTGCACTGTTAACATTTTTATCGTATTTCAAGGCGGCCGCTTTCAAAATATCGGTGTTTTTATCCGCTTTAGATTCTGACATCTATTCCCGCCTTTCTGTCTGCAAGATCAGGAAATCTGTTCATGATGCTCAGACTTGCTTTATACTCCCCTACCTGATAGGTAGTCATGCGGTAGCCGGAAGCCTCTGCTAAATCTTTAAATTGGGGACCTGTCTCTTTTACTGCTCTGATCAGCTCTTTGGGACATTTTATATCGAGCTCGATGCTGTTATCTTTGGCCAAAATATCAACCTCAAATGTGCCGTAAACATCCGATTGAATAGTGAAAAAGATATTGGCTGCCCGCTTTGCCTCCTCTTTCCTTCCCTTGCATTCCTTGTCTATAAAAAACTCCCCGTACGTGTCTTCTCCCATAAAGCGAAGGGGAATCATAAAATGCAGCAAAGGAAGCATGGGACTTTCGCTTTGTACAAGGCTCATCAACAAACCCCTTGCAATGCTGCTTATCTTAGCGGGGCTGTCCTTGTCCAAGGCTCTGTTAAGCAGTTCGGCCATATTTTTTTCTTCCTTTATAAACAGGCTGTCATTTTCTTTTGTCAGAATTTCTGCATCCCCTTTTGCCGTCCTTGCATCTCGGAAAAGACTTTCCTTCATATCGGCTATATCATCGCCTGTAAGATGAGGATAAAGGGGTCTCAGTTCCTCTGCAAAATGAAGAAAGGCATTTTCAAGCAGCCTCGGATCTCCTTTGTCGTACCTGACAATATAGTGTATTATGGAAAGCATCACGTCATAAACTTTATCCTTGGGCGAATAATTAGAGGCGATGCTTCTCAAGACAGGTATAAATTCATTTTTCAGGAATTTAAGAACTTCGTTGTAATCTTCTTCTTTGGAAATATTAGTTTCCAGGATCTCCGTTTGTACCTTTAGGCTTTGGCTGTCCTGCTTCGTCAGTAAATCGGCCAGACTGCGGCTTCTTGAAAGCACCGACTGAAAGGAGTGCTCCCTGCTCACGTGACAATCGAAATATTTAAGGATTGCCAAAATGGTTTCCTGCAGTTTAGGGCCGCTGCCGTTTTTCATAAGCACTCGCAATGCATCAAAAAAATCACCCCTGAAAACAGTTGAGGATTCTTCCCGTTCTAAAATTTCCGCCAAAAGTTCCTTTGGCAGGAAAAAAAATCTGTCCATGAAATCCAAGGTCAGGGTACCCGTGGAAACTTCAAAAAGCTTTGCATACAACACAAGCTTTCTGATGCTGTCAACCTGCGCTTTAGTTTCATTGTGCAGCGGAAGCATAATCTCCTTATTAAGATTTTTTAGAAGCTCCTGCCTGTGCCCCTCGTCCTCTGCTTTGGCAATCTTACCGGAATCCCTGAAACTGTCCTCAGGCTTGGCCAAATCGAATATTGCATCGGCAGGCCGCTGCTTGGGCATATCATGTATTCTGTTTTTTACCTCCACCGGGGAGCTGATCTTTAAAACTTCTGCCATAAGGCCTTCCTTCTTGTACCAGATTGAAGACAGTATAACATAGGTTGCCATTTTGGAAAAGGCGATCGAGAGCTTGAGTTCCCGCCAAAAACAACGGCATATTCAACAGGTCATCATCAAGACGCAGGTTATTTCAATGAAAATCGAGCACGAAGTCTTGTTTATCCCCGTATTTTTCCTTACATTTATTTTAGCTCCTGTTTCCCGCATTTCTTTACGATTTTACCTCTGTCGTTTTCCTTCCGAATCAGAAAACCGACCTCATACCTTGAGTTATCCCTCACCGGATACAAAAGGCAGGATAATCTAATGTTTCTTTAACTTTTGCCGATAAAAATATTACACGCTTATCACTGTAAACGAAAGGCAATGCTATGGGTGAACACGATTCTGTATTGGAAATGTTTCTTTTTGAATCCTCGATGATGCTGGATCAACTGGATGAGATATTGCTGCAATCTGAAAAGAATGAAAAGCTTTGCTCAAAAGATATAGACGAGATATTTCGTATAATGCATACGGTTAAGGGTTCTTCATCAATGATGGAGTTCGATCTCCTGACCCGGGTATCCCATAAGCTTGAGGATCTTTTATATTTCATCCGCGAAAATGACATAGAAGAAAGCTGCTTTCAGATCCTTATGGATCTGATGTTGGAGGCGTCCGATTTTCTTAAAACGGAGCTAAAAAAGATTGAAAAGGGCAAGAAATTAGCGGAGGGAAATAAAGGTCTCATAGAAAAGATATCCTCATTGCTTGAAAGAGCTAAAAAAGATTGTCCGCCTGTCGAAGTAACATCCTTTTCATCAAATCCGGGTATTCCTTTACAAAAACCCGCAAAAGATGCGACGAACTATAACATCTGTGTCCATTTCGCATCCGACAGTCAAATGGAAAATGTCAGGGCCTTTCTCCTGATGAATTCCCTTGGTTCTTTGGGAGAGATTCTTTGCATTGTGCCAAAAGAACTTACAAAAGATCAAAGCGCTTCGACATTTATTGCAAAAAACGGCTTTTATTTCAGCCTTTCTTCATCTTCTGAACGAGGCGAGATAGAAAAGGCTATAAGAAAATTTTCATCTGTGGAGAAAATGAAATTCATCGATGAACTCCCTAAAGAAAAGCCGTCCAAAAAGAAAGTCTCCGTAAATAATGAAACCGATACGACAATTACGGATTCCTTAGAAAAAACAAAAGGCAATCTGATAGCGGTAGATCTGAATAAGCTTGATGCGCTGATGGATTTGGTCGGGGAAATCGTAATCACTGAATCGATGGTATCAAACAGCCCCGATTTAGAGGGACTGGAGCTCGAAAACTTTTCCAAAGCCTCAAGGCAGCTTGGAAAACTCACTGATGAGCTGCAGGATATAACGATGTCCATAAGGATGATACCTGTATCCTCCACATTTCAAAAGATGCATCGCATCGTGAGAGATATGAACAAAAAACTGTCAAGAAATGTTTCGCTCGTGTTGATGGGAGAATCCACCGAAGTCGATAAAACCATTATAGACAGCATTACAGAACCCCTTATGCACCTTATAAGAAATGGCATGGACCATGGCATTGAGGATAAAGAAACGAGAATAAAGATGGACAAGGAGCCTGAAGGGCGCATCATACTGTCCGCTCAAAGCGATGCAGGGGATATCGTCATAACAGTAAGCGATGACGGAAGAGGTCTGGATACATCAAAGATCATAAAAAAAGCAGTGCAAAAAAACATCTTAACCAAACCTGCGAATGAATACGTCGAAAAGGAAATATTCAACCTGATTACTCTGCCCGGCTTTTCCACCAAAAACAGTGCGACTGAATTTTCCGGTCGGGGAGTCGGGATGGATGTTGTCAAAAACAGCATAGAAAGAATCGGCGGAAACATGATCATTGAAAGCAAAAAATACGAAGGAACAACAATAATTTTACGAATACCCTTGACTTTATCCATCATCCCCTGCATGGAAATAAGCGTTGGAAAAGAGATTTATTCCATACCTATCTCCAATATCAAAGAATCCTTTAAGGCATCTGCGGACCGGATCATAGTTGATCCCGATCAGAATGAAATGATTATGATAAGGGGAATCTGCTATCCCGTTATAAAGCTGGAGCATATTTATAACATTGAAGATGGATGTAAAGACTTTGAGGATGGAGTTTTTCTTCTTGTGAGCACCCAGGAGAATACAGCCTGCCTTTTTGTCGATGAGATTTTAGGCAAGTATCGGGTTGTGGTCAAGCCGCTGCCCCATTTTTTAAATGGTTTCAATCTCGCTTCCCTGGGAATCTCCGGCTGCACCATTTTAGGTAACGGTAACGTGAGCCTGATACTGGACGTCCAGGGTATTTTAACTTGCTATTGATTGTAATTAACGTATTAGGGGGGACTTTTTATTGCTTTACCTGACAGATAAAGAATTTGGAATGATAATGAACTACATAAAGAATAACTACGGAGTCAATCTTGCTAAAAAAAGAACACTTATTGAAGGCAGGCTCAGCAACTATATAGCCGGCCTTGGCTATACAAACTATGAAGACTACTTTCATTATGCCCTGTCGGACAAATCAGGCGTAGAGATGTCCACACTCATTAACAAGCTAACTACCAACCATACCTATTTCTTAAGAGAGAGGGAGCATTTTGATTTTTACAAAGATATGGTCCTGCCATGGGTCGATAAAACTATAGGGACGCGTGATCTGCGAGTATGGAGTGCAGGCTGCTCCTCAGGACAGGAACCCTATACCCTTTCCATGATCACCCTGGATTACCTGGGCACGAACGCCGGCTGCTGGGACAGCACCATACTGGCCTCCGACATCTCAAGCAAAGCCCTTGGTGTGGCAATAAACGGAGCCTATGCCGAAGAGGAGCTATCGAATCTTTCGAACAGCTATATCCGAAAATATTTCAGGCCCCTCTCTAACGGCAAATATTCCATTACCGAAACCCTTAAAAAAAATGTTGTCTTCAGAGAATTCAACCTGCTTTCCCCCTTCAATTTTAAAAAGCCCTTTCATGCGATCATGTGCAGAAACGTAATGATATATTTTGACATCCCCGAAAAAAACGTGATTATCAATAAATTCTATGATGCCTTACTTCCGGGGGGATTTCTTTTCGTAGGGCTTAGCGAATCCTTGTCGGGGTCCTCACACGGGTTTAAAGCCGTAAGACCTTCTATATACCGTAAGCCTGGTTGAGGCTAAAGTATTGCATTTTTTTGCCGATATATATTAGCGTAGGAGGTAATAATCATGAACGGTATAAACTCACTAAACACTCTGTCGGCAAAGACAGGAATAGGCGGACTGATGTCCGGGATGGATATAGATGAACTGGTCAAAGGCTTTACAATCAGAAGCAGGGAAAAGATATTAAAGCAGCAGCAGGCAGTACAAATGCTGACGTGGAAACAGTCGGCATACAGAACAGTGACCAAGGCCCTCACCGAATTTCACAGCTCGTATCTGGACCTGCTTTCTGCAACCAATTTTAGAAGTACTTCCCTTTTTAATACGGCAATTGCCTCTTTTACTTCATCTGCAGTCAATGTCACCCCCACCAAAACGGCGGCAGAAGGCAGCATAACAATAGATTACATCTCCCAGCTTGCGGAAAAACAGATAATAAGCAGTGGCTTCGCTGTTTCAAGGGGTTTAAGCGGAATCATTACAGAACATGGCCCTATGTCAAGCGAAGATATTTCAGACCTGACTTCATCGATCAGCGGCAAATCGATAAGCCTTACCTTGGACGGTAGGTTAAAAACCGTGTCTTTCGACAACAGCTTCATTCAAACTGTAGGCTCAAATCTATCTGAAACAGGTTTTGAAAATGCATTGAGAACTGCGATTGATAAAGCATTCGGCGTAATTGACAACAAAGACAGGATTATAGATGTCTCCCTTGTCAACGGCAGGCTTACGTTATCTGCCGACGGATCTTTGCTTACGGTCAGGGCCGTTGGTGATGACGAAGAAACCCTGGAAACATTAGGATTTCAAAACGAACAATCCAACAGGCTCTCCCTTTACTCTCCTCTCGAAGAAACCTCCTTGTCCGCTAAATTGGACGATGTTGACACTTTTAAATTCAGCATAAATTCCGTTGCATTTGAATTTGAAAAGGATAAGGCCCTATCCGATATTATGAAGGAAATAGAAGCGAGCAATGCAGGAGTGACTCTAACCTACTCCTCTCTTTCTGATACTTTTATTTTTACCGCTAAGGAGACAGGGGCAGGTGATAACATCATAATAGCGGAAGAGCAAGGCAATCTTCTGTCTTCACTTGGGCTCACCGCTGAAAGCGACGCCCATCTAAAATACGGCAAAAACGCTATTTTATCGGTCAACAATAAGGAGATTGTCAGAAGCTCCAATAATATTACGGTTGACGGAGTAAACATAGAGCTGTTTAGAGAGATAACATCTGACGAGTCTGTTATCATTACATTAAAACAGGATGCATCCTCTCTGCTCGATCCCATAAAAAAATTTATAGAAGATTACAACTCCATTCTAGACCTTATAAACGGTCTGGTTTCTGAAAAGTCAGATCCTAAATATCTCCCCCTTTCCGAGGAACAAAAAAGCGAAATGACAGAGAAGCAGATTGAACAATGGGAGGAAAAAGCAAGAGCAGGCATATTGAGAAATGATCCCCTCCTGAGAAACCTTTTATCGGGACTTCGATCCGCAATGTTGGGAGGCGCCAAAAAAGGAGGCATTAACCTGTTTGATCTGGGAATAACGACGGGAGGCTATCAAGACTACGGCAAGCTTAAAATAGATAACGAAGCTAAATTTGCAGAAGCGCTGAAAACAAGGGGAAACGAAATAGCGGAGCTTTTTACAGATGCTGAAAACGGGTTGGCAAACAAACTAAATGACATAATACAAGGCGCCGTCAAAAGAACCGGTCCGAAAAACCAAAGAGGTACGTTGATTGATTTAGCGGGGATTGAATCCTCCTCATCGGATATGGAAAACAGCATTTTTGACGCGATAAAGAATAAGAATAAAAGAATAGAGGAATTGCAAGCAAGGCTTACAGCCGAGGAAACGCGTCATTGGCGAAAATTTACCGCAATGGAAGCAGCTCTTCAAAGGCTTGATATTCAAGGGGCTATGTTAATGCAATTCTACAATAACTAATAAGGAGATCGACTATGCAAACTGCAAACCTGTATGAACAATATAAATCCCAGACACTGCAAACCCTTACAAAAGGCGAAGTGGTAATCAAGCTGTTTGAGGAGGCCTCAAAACAGATCAGCGTGGCAATATTTTTGGCGAACAACAAGCCCGCAGACTCATTTAATTGTATCGTAAAAACTCAAAAAATTATTAAAACGCTCAACACATCATTAGATATGAAACAAGCGATTTCCATTGAACTGAACGACATGTATCTTTTTCTGATTGAAAAACTTAACCTGGCTAATGCAAACAAGGACGTGGAATTAATGAAGCACCTGCTCAGTCTTGTCGACGAATTAAAAATTGCATTTAAGCAGGCTGACCGTCTTGCACGAGCAGGAGGAGTTAAATGATGCATACCGATTATTACCGGGAAAAAATATCCCTTCTTAATCGGCTGCTCAGCATAGGAGAGGAACTGCTTAGCAACCTTAAGGATTGGGAAAGTTATAATTTTCATCTTGCAAGGAGGGACACGCTGATAGAGCAGTTAAAAAAATTGGAGAAATCCCGGGAAAACGGGATCGCTTTACAGTGTTCGGACTTTCAAAAAAAGGAGATTAAACGCACAATCGATCTGATATTGGCCCTTGATAAGGATATAGTCAAATCCATAAAAGAAACCAGGGGAATGACGCTTGAGTCCATTAAGGTGGCTACAACAAAAACAAAGATATCCGAATACGCAGAAACGATGCAACATAGCGGGATATTGCTTGATTACAAAAAGTAATCTGCTAAAAGTGGTTTTTCCCCTTTCTGTTAAATTCGAGTATGTCTGACAAATTATATTTTCCCAGCTTCTTATTCGTTCCCGCAAAAACTTTCTCTTTAACGACGGTTTTATTAAGCGTTTTATCCAACAGCGTCCCCATATCTTTGCCTTTTAACGGATCTGCCGCCCAAAGCAGCTCACAATCCGGAGGGCCGTCCCTTTCAATAGTATCTAAGAGCCTTTGCATAATGAATTTGGCCTTTTCCGATTCTGTCTCTGTAAACAAAATCGCAAAAGCCGATATTGCGGACAGGCTGCACATGACCGTTGACGGCGTCTACTATCGGCAGAAAAAGTTGGAGCGTCTGCTCCGAGAAAACGAAGCCCTGAGAAAGATTTTTACAAATTTCTGATTTTCACTACGGATATCGCTCCTCGCCTGTCCAGTACGAGGTGAGGAGCGATGCTCCTACATTATGAACGGAGGTAAATCGTATGAAAATCAACGAAAAAGGAGGGCTTGCCCATGTCGCCGGATAAAGCGCAGCAAATCGGAAACGACCTCGCCTGCATTGCGAGAACCCTTGCGGAATTGGCAGAGGAAATCAAAGCCGAGTATGACTTTGACCACGATGCCGATGACGAGCCCTTGGAAGAAGAACCTGCAGCGGAAGTCAAGTACCCTGATATTTCGGAGGTGAGAGGGCTT
>CAYRNC010000069.1:0-9452 GCA_964425645.1 uncultured Oscillospiraceae bacterium
TTCCTCTGGTTTATCGCTATATAGTCTATATATTCTGCAAATTATGTGCCAGGCAGAGACCGCCATTTTTCAACGTTTTGAACTTTTTAAAACCGCTACGCCGACCCGATGCCGACTTGTTTTTAAGTCCTAATTCAATGTAAACATTGAAATTGCATCAAAAATTGAACTAACTCAAAACTGAATTACCAATTCGATTTTGAGTTAGTTTTAACCTATATGATTATTGATTTTAAATATGTTTATCTAGTCCAACAAACCTTCTATCCCTTTATGTTGTCCAACATTTCATTCAAATTTATAAACGCATTTGGCTATATTAAAATGTGATATTAATCCATTAGCTTTAAGTATATTTTTGTATCCTCCGCATAGCGGAAGACTGGCTGATTTTTAATGCATCCGCTATTTTATAGCTGCTTTTATATTTATCCCTCGCCTGCAAAATCAACTGGCGCTCCATCTCTTCAACCGCATCCTTCAAAGGAGCAATGCGGTTTACCGTTACGATTTTTTCATCAGGATTTGCCGTTACGGACAACAAAGCGGAAGGCAGGTCGTCCAATTCTATTAACCCCTTACTGTCGGTAACAACCATGCGCTCGACGAGATTTCTTAGCTCCCTGATATTGCCCGGCCAGGAGTAATTCTCCATAATGTCCAAGGCTTCTTTGCTTATCAGTACCCCCGTTTTGTAAAGATCGCAAAACTCTCGAAGAAAATGTTCCACCAAGAGAGTTATATCTTCCCTTCTTTCCCGAAGCGAAGGAACATTTATGGGCACTACGTTCAACCTATAATACAGCTCACTTCTGAATTTATTTCTCCTCACCAAATTGGCAAGGTCGCTGTTGGTAGCTGCTATGATCCGCACATCTATTGAAATGGGATCTAGTCCTCCCACTCTTATTATCTCTCGGTTTTGAAGCACGTTTAACAGCTTTGCCTGAATATGCATAGACATATCCCCTATCTCATCCAAAAACAGGGTCCCGTTATTGGCTAATTCTATTAACCCGTATTTGCCCCCCGGGCGGGCCCCGGTGAAGGCGCCCGGTGCATACCCAAACAGCTCCGCCTCAATTAAGCTTTCGGGAATGGCTGCGCAGTTTATTTCTACAAACCGACCCTTTCGACGACTGCTGTGCTCATGAATATATTTTGCAAGCATGCTTTTGCCGCTTCCGGTTTCTCCTGTTATCAAAATATTGGAGTCGGATGGGGCCACCTGCAAAGCCAAATCCTTGATAGTCTGCATGGCCTGACTTTGCGTAATCACTCTTAGACCGGTGTCATTATTGGATATCTTTGCCGCCTCCTCTTTGTAGTATTTATTTAAAAGTTGCAATTCATCTATGGATCTGGAATTGCTGACCACATAGTTTACAGACCCGTTCTCATCCATTATCGGAGTGATGGTGCTTATCATATCACCTTCCGCTACCTTCTGAAGAACCGTAATCTGCCGTTTTTCCCTTATGGCAACGGAGGTCATCGATGGACGATAAATCCCGAGTTTCTCCATATCGTACACCGTTTTACCCTCTATGAACTTTCGTTCCACTTTACAATGTTTTTCAAATGCCCTGTTAACCCAAAGGATGTTTCCATGGCCGTCCGAAACATGAAAATTGTCCGCGCAATTATCTAAAGCTATGTTAAGCATCTCATTTTCCTTTTTTAACAGACGGATCTTTTCATAAATTAACTCTTGAACGTTGCTTTCCTCCAACCCTGTTTCTACGGCTAAAAGCTTTGCCATTTCGATTAAAAAGTCTTCGCATTCCCCCATAAGAACTCCCTCCATGCCTTTTTAATATCATAATAACACATTCTCTTCCTATACCCAAACACGCATATCACATATATTATTTTATAATATTGCTTTTATATCTACCTTATAATTTGATACAATAAACAGAACGGATATTGATTTTAAGTAAAGCACCGAACAGAAAGGGGTCTGCAGATGAAAAGAATAGTGGCTTTTATGTTTATCAGCAGTGCAATTACAACACCGCAGAGAAATGAAATGGACTTAGGGCAGGGACTTATGATTACCGTCGGAGTAAACAGCTATGAAATGGCCTGTCTGGAGGCCAAGAAGCTGTCGGAGGAAGGCGCCGTTCTCATCGACCTTTGCGGCGGCTTTGGAACCATCGGTCACGCTATGGTTACAAAAGCAGTGCAAAGAAAGGTCCAGATAGGAATCGTCAGGTACGATAATCACCCGGGCTATGACTTCGTATCCGGCGACAGCAAATGGCTCTAAATAGTAAAATGAAGCCCGCAAGAGATATTTTTCCTGCGGGCTTCATAATGTATCTTTAAGGTTAAGCCGTTATATGCAGGCTTTGATTGCCTCTTCATAAATTCTAAGACCTTCGTCTAACTGTTCGTCCGTTATGCAAAGAGGTGCCAAGAAACGAATCACATTGCCGTGGGTTCCTGCGTTTTCAAGCAGCAATCCTTTTTTAACTGCATAATTCACTATATCATTTACGATCCTTTCGTTGGGATTTTTTGATTCTTTGTCTGTAACGAATTCAATTCCCGCCATGCAGCCGATACCCCTTACATCCCCTATGACCTCATATTTATCCTTCCATTCATTCCAGGTTTTCATGACTTTATTCGCTATCTTCAGTGCTTTACCTGGATAGTCTTCCCTTTCCATAATATCAATAAGAGTTAAAGCCGAAGCACAGGCAACGGCGTTCCCGCAGAAAGTCCCGCCTATAGTTCCCGGTATAGCCCCATCCATTATTTCACTTCTTGCGGTTACAGCCGATACGGGTAAACCGCCGGCTATGGATTTAGCGGTGGTCACTATGTCCGGAGCCGCACCCGCCTCTTTCCAATATTCGGTCGCGAACATTCTTCCAGAACGGGCAAAGCCTGTTTGAACCTCATCGGCAATCAAAAGAATACCCTTTTCATCGCATATCTTTCTGATCGCTTTTACCCATTCGGTAGGAGCGGGCACGAAGCCTCCTTCACCCTGGACAGGCTCTAAAGCTATGGCCGCGACATATTCTGCCGGCGATGATTCAACAAATACCTGTTCAAGCTTATTGACATAATAATCAATAGCCTCCCTTTCTGTCATGTCTCCAGGTGTTCGGTAAAGGTATGGAAATTCCGCTCTGTATATACCATCGGGGAAAGGACCCATCCCAACTGCATATGCTTTCTTTGCAGTCATAGTCATAGTAAGGGCTGTCCTTCCGTGAAAGGCGCCGGAAAAAACGATAACATTCGGCCTTCCGGTAAAACCTCTGGCGATCTTTACCGCATTCTCGTCAGCCTCTGCACCGCTGTTAACCAGCATCGTTTTCTTCTTATCTCCTTTAACGGGTATTATCTGATTGAGTTTCTCCGCAAGAGCAATATATCCCTCATGTGTAACGATGTTCATCATCGCATGAAAATATTTCTCGCTTTGCTCTTTTACCGCATCGATTAGCTTCTCATTGCTGTAACCGATATTGAGCACACCCACACCGCCGACCCAGTCCAAGAATACGTTGCCGTCCACATCCTCGAACATGGCGCCTTCACCACGTTTAATTACACAGGGATAGATGCAGCGAATCGCTGTCGGCATGGCATGTGCACGCCTTTCAATTATCTCCTTTGCTTTGGGACCCGGGAGAGGGGTTATAATCTTTGGCAATGCGTTTCTTAACATTTTCCTTTCCTCCTTATGCTTACTCACCGTCTTACCGGAAATAATAAAATGTTTTCTAATAAATAACTTGCAAATCCTATACCAATTTCCCGATGTTAGGCCTATTTTGCCAGATGACACCATATTTAGATTGTTCATCCCTTAAAAAAACATTCATTCAAAACGTTTTTACTCTAATTGATTTCCAGTTCGGCAATTTTACGATAGAGAGTAGCCCGCGATAATCCCAATTCCTTAGCCACAATATCTTTTCCGCCGACGCTGGCTCCATATTTTTTAAGCTTTCTTGCAATAATTTCTCTCTCATAATTCTTTATCTGAACTCCTAATGGCAGATCGCTGTCACGTACAAGCATATCCAGATTCTCGTTGCGAACAAGCCTTGCCGGTACTGCATCTAAACCTATCTGGTCGCTAAATGCCATATTGACTCCGTATTCAACCGCATTTTCCAGCTCTCTTACATTACCCGGCCAGCTGTATTCCACATATATCTGCTCCACTTCTTCAGAAAAGCTGGTGATACTTTTATTTAAAAAGACGTTATATTTATTCAAAAAGAAATGCATTAACAGCTTTATATCATCCTTTCGATCGCGAAGAGGCGGTATCAGCATCGGGATGACTGAAAGTCGATAATAAAGATCTTCACGAAAGGTACCTTTATATATCATTTCTTCAAGATCTTTGTTTGTAGCGGCAATCACTCTTACATCCACTATAGTTGTCTTATTTCCCCCTACTCTTTCGAATCGCATATTTTGAAGCACATGCAAAATTTTCACTTGCAAATGAAGCGGCATATCCCCTATTTCATCGAGAAAAATCGTCCCGCCGTTGGCCATCTCGAACTTACCGGCTTTTCCTTTTTCAGATGCCCCTGTAAAAGCACCTCTTTCATATCCAAAGAGCTCGCTTTCCAACAAGTTTTCAGGAATAGCCCCGCAATTAACGGTAACAAAGGGCTTCCTTGATCTCGAACTGGCATAGTGGATAGCCTTAGCGAACATCTCCTTACCTGTACCGCTTTCTCCGGTTATCAGCACGGTAGAATTTCCTCTGGCCGTCAGCAAGGCCTGATTTTTAACACATTTTAATGCATCGCTACAGCCTATAATATCGTCAAAGGTATATTTTAAAGCCCGATTTTGAATATTGTAAGCCAATTTTTTAGCTTCTTCTATATCCCTGAAAGATATTACAATACCGCTTATAATATCGTCCTTTATTTGGGGTTTCGCCGTAACTATAAAGTGAAATTTTCCCCGTTCATTTATGTAAACTTCCTCGTTTTCTGTATATCCGACTCCTTTGCGCAATACCTCAAGGGCAGGTGTCCCCAGCATAAACTTATTGATATGGCTGTTTACAATATCCTCTTTTGTAGTATAAAGCAATGATTCGGCCATGCTGTTACACCGCTTTATATAGCCTTTTTTATCGATCGCGAATATCCCTTCATGGGTGGTCTCAAGAACGGTTGTAATTTCACTTATCATATTTTCGCTATCGTTTAAAGATGCTTTTTGCGACGCCTTCGCCGCCAGCAAATCCGCCATTTTCTCAACAAAAACCACCATCCGGCGTTCTGAATCCAAAAGTATTGATTTTTGTTCTTCTGTAAATGCTACAAGTCCTATTATTCCAATAGTTTCATTATTAACCCTTATGGGCGTGCAAATCTCTGCAAGTTCATGCTGTTGATCCCAAAGGGCGGTTTCATAGTATTTATAGCTTCTTGCATCCTCGATGTATTCGGTTACACCTGTCCTGAGAACCCTGGCATACAGGCAGTTTCCGTCGACATTTCCATCCTCTTCTTTTTCCCCCCTTTTCCTGTGATAGACGGAGGTGCCACCTATTATTGTAAGTTCATTATCAACGATCTCAACTTCGACCCCGATTGCTATGGCGATTGCCTCAGCTACCTGTTGAACCGCAGGAGCAATATCTCCTAACAATGACATAGTTCACCCTCCAAACACAACACCATCCGTTTTTATGGTTATTATATCATGGGATACTGACACCTAAAAGAATATTATACATTTTTGATACAAAATTCTCACATTTAATACTTTCCCGGACTTCATTTCTTGGTCAACGCCTGACCCAGATTTACAGAGCTTTTATAAAGTTCCTGAACAATATTATTGATATTTACCAGTCGCTCGGCTGATATATCGGACCCCACTGCCAGCTTGGCATTATAAAGAACATTCTCCAGGTTGCCGTGTATCTCGGTAATGGTTTTTTTAATTTTCCCGATCGATTCTGCCATCGCTATTCCTTCTTTATCCTCCTCTACGCAATGTTTCTTCGGTAATGTATATTCAGAAACTTCTTTTACGACTGTGCAATCATAACCTAATGCATTTTTAACCGATTTTGCAAAATTTATTTTGGATGTAGCTTCACCGTGAACAAGGAAAATCTCACACGGCTTTCTTTCAAATCTCGCAAGCCATTCAAGTAAGCCTTCCCTGTCGGCATGTCCGGAAAAACCCTCGAAGTTATAGATTTTCGCCTGAACGTGAATGCGCTCCCCGAAGATCGAAACATTTTTGTCACCGTTTACAATAGATCTTCCTAAAGTACCCTCGGCCTGATACCCTACAAACACAACGCTTGAAAGCGGATTCCACAGATTATGCTTAAGATGATGTTTGATTCTCCCGGCTTCACACATGCCACTGGCTGATATAATAATTTTCGGTGAAGCATCCATGTTAAGTGCTTTAGACTCCTCCACCGTGCGGGTAAACACCAGGTTTTTAAAATCGAGAGGATTATCGCCCTGCATTACATATGATTTAAATTCATCATCAAAAGCATGAGCATTTCTTCTGAAAACTTCAGTCGCCGAGGTTGCCATTGGACTGTCCACATATACTTTTATTTTATCCAATGCTTTCCTGTATTCCGCATGATCCTCATAAAAACGATTAAACTGAAATATGAGGTCCTGGGTCCTTCCCACCGCAAAGGAAGGAATGATAACTGTTCCTCCTTTGCAGGTTGTTCTCATGATTACGTCTATCAGATTGTCTATACAGTCCGCATTCGGGGCGTGAACCCGATCACCGTATGTAGTCTCCATAACAAGGTAGTCAGCCTTCTTTATTATAGTCGGGTCCCGCAGAATCGATTTTCCTTTTAGACCTAAATCGCCTGAAAAAACCAGCTTGTATATGTCGTCGTCTTCCTCTGCAAAAACTTCAATTATTGCGGAACCGAGCACATGACCTGCATCATTAAAAACAGCCCTGATCTTATCATTTAAAACCAACAGCTGGTCATACAGTACAGGCGTAACGTACTTTAATGCAATTTCCGCATCCTTAACCGTGTAAAGCGGCTCTATAAGCGGATTACCGGTTCTTAAATTCTTTTTGTTTTTCCATTCTGCCTCCTTTTCATGGATATACCCGCTGTCGCGAAGCATGATATCCAGCAGATCAGCGGTTGAATCCGTACAATAGATTTTACCTCTAAATCCTCTTTTCACAAGCAGCGGAATCCTTCCGCTGTGATCGATATGCGCATGGCTTAATAAAACAAAATCAATCTCCTCCGGGTCAAAAGGAAAATCCTCATTCAAAGTTTCGGCTTCATCCCCACCCTGAAACAATCCACAATCCAATAATATTTTATACTGATCCGTAACGATTAAATGGCAGGAGCCGGTTACAGATTCAGCCGCTCCGCAAAACTTAATTCTCATGCTACACCTCCAGTTGGTTTCATATATCGATTATATCACGAAAAACCGGACCGATTTAAAAATAATAAGTTTGTTTCCGTTATTTTCCCGTCATCACACCCTCAGAAAAGACACATATAATAATAATAAAATATGCAGGAAAGTGAGTTGAATGCGCTAATGCCCAATCGAATTACGCCGCAAAGAGCGGCGGAGATAGCTGTACAGGCAGTACCCGGGGAAATAATAGAAATAGAACTGGAAATTGAAAATGGCCGACTTGTTTATGAAATAGATATTCTGACATCCTTTGGCGTCTATGAAGTTGAAGTTGACGCCTATACAGGTGAAATTATAGAAATCGAACGCGATTAACCCCCTTCTCAATTTCTTTTAAACGCTGCGAAAGCAGCGTTTTATATTTACTTCATTTACATAAAACCCCGCTCTTCTATTTATTGACTTTCATAATGCGAACTAGCCACCGATAATTAGTGCATCATCCGGTATCAGTATATCTAATATTTTTTAATCAAAAAAACTATGAACAATCATTATTTATATATTCTGAATAATCAGGTACCATTAAAAATAGAATAATTCCCGTGTAAAAGGAGGGCGAATGATGGAAGATATAGTCATACAAGGCGGAACCGTGATTGATCCCCGAACGGAACAGCAAACTGTAGCGAACGTTGGGATAAAGGACGGTATAATAACAACTGTTTCTAGAGAAAAACTGTATGGTAAAGATACCATATCAGCCGAAGGTAAAATAGTATGCCCCGGATTTGTGGATATTCACTCCCATCTGCATTTTCCACTGTATTTTGCTTGGCTTTCTGCAAAGCAGGGTATTACCACCTGCTTATCCGGCAATTGCGGCATGTCAGATCATATGCCGATAAAGAAGTTTCTTGATGAAATGGAGGAAAAGGGATACCCGATAAATTTCTCGACTTTAGTGGGTCATTCATGGAAATTAAGAAAAATGGTCAATCTAAACGACCCATATGAAACTGCAACGCCTGCACAGGTAAGGGAGATGGTAGACATTGCAAAACAGGCTTTGCAAGAGGGAGCATTTGGAATATCATTTGGCCTCGAATACTCCCCGGGGGCAAACGAACAGGAAATATTGCCGCTTGTCGCCCTTGCGGCAAAATATGATAAGCTGGTGCCAATCCACATCAGAACCGATGCATTGGATTTTGCCAAAGGACTGCATGAAGCCATATCGCTGATGGAGAAAACCGGAGCCAAGATTCAAATATCTCATTTGGCATATCAGTTTGGAGTACATCCTGAAGTAACGGAAATGGCATTGGTTATGATTTCAAACGCAATAAAGAAGGGCTTACCCCTAATGTGTGATTCGGGTATGTATGAAGCATTCGCAACATTCGTACAATCAACTGTTTTTGATGAAGATTGGAATGAACGTTACAATTGCAAATTATCGGATTTAATGATTTCATCTGGAAAATATACCGGTCAGCGTTGCACAAAAGAAATCTATGAATATGTACGCAGCGAAAAAAGTGAATCTGACACAGTGGGGACAGCGTTCGTGGGCGTTTTACCGGATTTGGCATTGGCTATAAAACATCCAAGTACAATGATTTCTACAGATGCAGGCCTTGCGGAAAAACCGGGAGCAGGCCATCCCCAAGATGCGGGAACCTTTCCGAAAGCATTCCAAAAACTCGTCAGGGAACAGGGTGTTCTGACAATGATGGAAGCAATAAAGAAATCCACCTTGATGCCTGCAAAGCGAATGGGACTGACTAATAAAGGATGGATCGGATCAGGAGCCGACGCAGACATCGTCGTATTTGACCCGGGAACCATTGCTGACAATGCAAACTATGTGGGCTTGGGATGCCCCGATGAACAACCAACCGGTATAGAATATGTAATTGTTAACGGTTCAATTATTATAGCGGATTCCGTTGCACAGGAAAACATTTTACCGGGTAAAATCCTTCGCCAGCCAAATAAAATGTGGGAACTGTAATTCTGATTTCAATAATATTTGATGGAGGTTACATTAATGGA
>CAYRNC010000070.1:0-2031 GCA_964425645.1 uncultured Oscillospiraceae bacterium
AATATAGGGGATAAAGACCATATAAATGCCGTTTTGAATGCTGCCAGGGAGCGGGGGATCCCAATAAGGGTTGGCGTAAATTCCGGCTCTTTGGAAAAAGATCTGTTAGCTAAATTCGGAGGTGTTACGGCAGAGGCCCTTGCAGAAAGCGCCGTGAGGGCTGTCACTCGGATTGAGGATATGGGGTTTACGGATTTGGTGGTATCTGTCAAAGCCTCTCGGGTTAAGATGAATTACGATACACTCGTTCTCGTTAAAGACAGACTCGATTATCCTTTTCACATCGGTATTACGGAATCGGGGACGATTAAAGGGGGCAAAATTAAATCGGCTGTGGGAATCGGCGCCCTGCTTCTTTCCGGTATAGGAGATACGATAAGGGTCTCATTGACGGGTGATCCTGTTTTGGAGGTACTCCTTGCGAAGGACATTCTTGAAGCGGCGGAAATCAGGGCAGCCGGGATTCAGCTGATATCTTGTCCGACCTGTGGCCGTACCAAGGTGGATTTGGAGATCATAGCAAAAGAAGTGGAGGAACGAACTATGTTCCTTTCAAATGTCCGAAGCCGGGAAGGGAAAAAGCCTATTACGGTAGCGATAATGGGGTGTGAGGTTAACGGCCCGGGGGAGGCGAGGGAAGCGGATATCGGTGTTGCCTGCGGAAAAGTTCAGAGCATAATTTTTCAAAAAGGGCTGCCTCCCGTTTCTTGTGCTTCGCAGGATATAGCGCATCTGTTATTGGAAAGAATTCAGAAGTTGGATTAAGCGGATAGGCAGGTAGGTAATATGGAGATTCTTGGGCATATGGTGAATGGTGCTTTAGTGTGGATCGGCATCGCTGTTCTTTTTGCCGCAATAGAAGCTATGACCCTTGGCCTTACGACAATTTGGTTTACTATAGGGGCTGTTGCCGCCTGCATCGTGTCACTTTTAAAAGGCCACCCTATAATTCAATTTGCTACGTTTGTTTTAGTCTCGGTCCTGCTTCTTTATTTCACAAGACCTTTGGCTGAAAAGAAACTCAGGATAGGTGCGGAAAAAACCAATGTCGATGCATTGATAGACAAGATGGGGATAGTGACGAAGGAGATAACTCCTTTTAACACCGGATTAGCCAAAGTAAACGGTATAATATGGACGGCCTTATCAAATGACTGCAATTTGACCCTGCCTGTGGACACAAAGGTGAAGGTGATTCGGGTGGAGGGTGTTAAATTAATTGTATCGCCTAAAGATAATAAGGAATAGACGGAGGTAACGATGGAAGACTTTTATGCGAATTTGTCACTTTTAGTTCTGATTATCATAGCAATCTCCCTTATAGTGACAAATATCAGGATTGTACCCCAGGCAAATGCCTATGTAATTGAACGGTTGGGAGCCTATAACGGAACATGGCAGGTGGGACTTCATTTCAAGATACCGCTTATCGACAAGATCGCGAGGAAGGTTTCATTAAAAGAGCATGTGATAGACTTCCCTCCTCAGCCGGTCATCACCAAGGATAATGTGACCATGGAAATCGATACAGTTATCTATTTTCAAATTACCGATCCGAAATTGTACGCCTACGGGGTTGCAGATCCTATGTCTGCAATTGAAAACCTTACGGCAACAACGCTTAGAAATATCATCGGAGATTTGGAACTGGATCAGACTTTAACCAGTCGGGAACTTATAAATACCAGGATGCGCCAGGTACTGGATGAAGCTACTGATTCCTGGGGTATTAAGATTAATCGGGTTGAAGTGAAAAACATTACCCCGCCCAGGGATATACAGACTGCTATGGAAAAGCAAATGAGGGCAGAAAGGGAAAGACGTGAAGCTATCCTTCGGGCAGAGGGTGAAAAAAAATCAGCCATTCTCATTGCCGAAGGTCAGAAAGAGGCTAAGATACTTGAAGCGGAAGGGCAAAAGGAGGCTACCATAAGAGCCGCCGAAGGTCAGGCGGAAGCTATCAGAACTGTCCAGCAGGCTACGGCCGACGGGATACGCATGCTGGTGGAATCCGATCCGACAAAAGAAATC
>CAYRNC010000070.1:2041-9306 GCA_964425645.1 uncultured Oscillospiraceae bacterium
AATCATAGCGCTTAAAAGTTTGGATTCCTTTGCAAAAGCGGCTGACGGGAGGGCGACAAAAATTATCGTACCTACAGAAATTGCCGGTCTGGCGGGCCTTGCCACGTCTGTCAAGGAGTTGTTGAAGGAGAATGTGGAGATACCGGATTCCCAACAGTAGTCGGGACATCACTGTGCAGTGTATTTTTGTTCTGTGTTATTTTATTCAGTGTATATCCGGCCTTTATCGCATAACCGATATCGGACCGGATAATATTTTTTTGTTTTCCTGCAGAGGTCAGTTATGAATCAAAATGATCGGGATTTCTATGAAGAAAGAATCATAAAGAATTATACGTATCTACTTAAATATATTACTGCCTTATCAAAGGATCCCGTACTTGCAGCAGATATCGTTCAGGATACTATGGAAGCTGCCTGGAAGGAAATTGATAGAATCAGGACCTATTCTAATGTTGGAAAAGCCCTTGAGACGATTGCCAGGAACAAACTTTTTAACTACTACAAAAAGCATAAGGCTGAAATAAATATTGACGGCGTTTCAATTGAGAAGAATAATACAAATTATGATTCTACAACCGTACTGCTGCAAAATGAGGACAGGCGCCGTTTATTTATGCATATAGATTTGCTGCGTAATGATTATGCCAGAATTATTTTACTGCATTATTACTATGGGATGACATTTCGTAATATAGCCGACACCCTGAACTTAAACTATAACACCGTACTGAGTTGGCATCACAGGGCATTGATACAATTAAAAAAAGTGTATAAAAGAAATGATTGAAAAGGAGGTGCACAGCATATATTTAAGGGAAAGGAGTTTTCACCATGGAGATTATAGTAAACGGATATGTCTATCCCTTCGTAGATCCTGTTGTTTTAGCGGCGACACTCCCGCACCTTTCCTTTATTTCAATTTTCACCTACGGAATAACCGATCAAGGCGATTTAGTTCCTTTGGATGATGCCGGTCTGCTTGAAACAATAAAGAACAGTCAGACATTACCCCTTATGGTGTTAACGTCTTTAAGGGAAGAGGGGGGTTTTGATAATCTGATGGCACATAAGGTTTTTAACGATCCTGTTTTATCTGACAGGCTCATCGAAAACATAGTTGCCGAGGTTATGGAAAAAGATTATGCAGGTATAGATTTTGATTTTGAATTTCTGCTTCCTGAGGACAGGGTACCATATGCTGACTTTGTGAATCGCACAAGGCAAAGATTAAATCCGTTGGGTAAAGTCGTCGCTGTGGCACTGGCTCCCAAAACCTATGCAGAGCAACCCGGTCTTTTGTATGAATCTCATGATTATGCGCTGATGGGAAAAGCAGCAAATTTGACTTTGTTGATGACGTATGAGTGGGGCTTCATGTTTGGGCCCCCGATGGCGGTAGCCCCTGTCAATCAGGTAAGGAGGGTTTTGGAATTCGGTGTAACCCAAATACCTCCGAGTAAGATATTGATGGGGATTCCTAACTACGGTTACGATTGGATTCTGCCCTATGAAGCGGGCAGAGCAGCCGAAAAGATTTCAAATACAGAGGCGTTTGACAGAGCCGTACGCCATGGAGCCGTAATTCAATTCGATGAAATTGCACAAACGCCTTTCTATCGCTATTTTGACAGTCAGGGTCGTGAGCATGAAGTCTGGTTCGAAAATGCAGCCAGTATCAGGGCGAAACTAAATTTAGTCGCTGAATTTAATCTTGCCGGAGTAAGCTATTGGAATCTGATGGACTATTTCCCCATAAACTGGCAGATCCTAAATTCAATGTTCACGACGTTAAAACTTTCAAGCCCTTCGGATTTGCTTGAATAAAAATGCAAATCAGTCCGATTTATCTTTACTGTCACTTCCTACCTTTACGGCGCCAACGGTTATAGCACCTATTGCAGCAATTTTTCCAAGTGTTTTGGCTCCGCCTATAATTCTTTTAGTGTCCTTCTGTTTTACCCCATCAACCATTTCAGAGGAACTGTCTAAGATTGTTTTGCAGTTAGTAACAAAGTTTTTTACAACCTTCCTGCCGGCATTTTTAACACTTTTTTTCCCCCTGCGAATAAAGACGGGCTTTTTCTTTATTTTGCCCATTACCATGTCCGTTGCACCGCTTGCAGCCTCCCCGGCAATTTCACCGGTAAGTATTGTCGAATCTATAATGCTGTCACCGAGCTCATCTAAGAATTTTTTTTTAGAAACGTGCCCGATTATGGACACGGCTCCTCCCACAAGACCGCCGATGAGAGCCCCGCCGATGATTCCTGCCCTTTTTAAGTTGTTCATTTGTAGTACCTCCGCATATTTCTCTTATTTATATTATAAAAGAAATAGTTGAATAATAAACCTGCAATTTCTTTTATTCCATAATAATGAGTAATTTTTTATTTTAAAGGCGGAAAGCGCTTAATATCTTTCCCTTTTTTTAAACCATGATAGAATATAGATATATATAGGTAATTGCGAAACGATATTGTAAAAAAGGTGAACGGATGATTGCAAGCACAGCGCCATCAAAAGAAGTGTAGCATCTTGAAAACTGAATAAGAAATTAAAAAATCTTAGAAGAAACGGGTTAACCCCAAGCGAAAATACCACTAAACGGAATTAGTGGCTTGGAGTGTGGTAAGAATGAAACCCAAAATCAAGCAATAAGCGGTTTGAGACTTCTTATGTATTGTCGGCGATTAATCTTATCCGCAAGTAGCACGGTGATAAGCTGTGTGATTCCGGCAAGTAGCAAGTCTGCATGCAATGTCTGCGCATTACGAGTTTTGCGCCCTGCGACAAGAAAGCTGTCTTTAAAATGAAAAATTGACCTTTCGACTGTTGTGCGCACCTTGTAAACGGTATCCCAGTCGTCCGTCCCACGGGTTGTTCCGGGAAAAGTTCTAAGATTTTTATCCGGATAAATATAGAACATACGGCCACATGGTGAATCGGTGCAATGGGCTTTGCAAGAAGTACGGCGTTTATACTTACCGTCCACCAACCCACTTCATCTTAGGACAAACGAACTTTATGGATGGTTTGCCGCAACGAAGATGTGATTTGCTACCCTCGTGCTTCATCGGTAGCGATGAATCCTTGGGACAGCATGGTTGCCCTTCCTTGTTGATTGTGCAGTCAGGATATTTTAAGGCTGTTCTAGAATTAAGCGGAATGAAGGCTTTGTTGAACTTAATATCATTTAGAAGTTTTGAATAGATATCGATAGTATCGAATGCTGAATCTCTCAAAAATACATCAGGTTGGATCTGGGATGTTTTTTGAAAAAAGCATCAAGGGCTTTGGAATCGCCTAAGGACTTGCGAGATAAGCGATTCCATATCGATATTCTGTTCAAGTAGGTAAAGGAATCTCGGCTTGTCGAAATCAAAAGTATCGAGGCAATCGGCATGGATGTCGGATAAGGAAAGTTATTTCGATCTGGACATTTGTTTGTAGCTCCTCTCTGATATGTGATATATTGGTGTGCCAACTATATTATACCATAAGTTGGTGAGGAGTTATATAGATAAAACCTAAATAAGCCGTTGAAATATCAATGGCCTTGGGGTTTAGCAATTAGCTAATAGATATATAAACAGAAAGGAGAAGAATTATGCCTAATATTTTTACTGAGCATCAAATAGGGGACCTGATGCTTAAAAATCGAATTGTAATGCCGCCAATGTGCATGTACATGGCCAACGAATCAGGAATGGCCAATTCCTGGCATGTATTGCATTACGGAACAAGAGCTGTGGGGGGCGTTGGTCTTATAATAGTTGAAGCATGCGGAATTTCTCCAAAGGGGCGAATATCTTCCAACGATTTAGGCATATGGTGCGATGACCATATTTCAGGTCTTGCATCCATAGCAGGCATGATCCATGAAAACGGCGCTAAGGCAGGCATTCAGCTCAATCATGCAGGCCGCAAATGTGAAGCAAAGGGAATGGATATTGAGGCTCCCTCGGCTATCCCTTATGATGATAAATCAAAGACCCCAAAAGCGATGACGGCGGGCGATATAAACGAAACCGCAAAGCAATTCAAAGATGCGGCAGTTCGTGCAGATAAAGCAGGGTTTGATATGGTTCAGATACATGCGGCCCATGGGTATCTGTTAAGTGAATTTATTTCTCCCCTTACAAATATTAGAGGGGATGATTACGGCGGCGGTTATGAAAACCGAGTACGCTTTTTAAACGAAGTTCTTATGGCTGTAAGGTCCGTTTGGCCAAAGCGGAAGCCGATAGAGGTACGCATATCCGCGGAGGATTATGGAAAGGGAGGCAACGAGGCGAAGGATCTTCTATTAATGATCAATTTGATCAAGGATAATGGAATTGATTCTGTCAATGTCAGTACCGGCGGCGTTATTCCGACAGTTCCCGAGGTCTTTCCGGGCTATCAAATTCCCCATGCAAAGGAGATTAAGAAAGGCACAGGGCTTCCTGTTGCGGCAGGGGGACTTTTATCAGATCCGAAGCAAGTTAACAAAATCATAGAAAACTGTGAAGCGGACCAAATTTATTTGGGCAGGGAGCTTTTACGAAACCCCTATTGGGTTTTGCATGCAGCCAGGGCCCTCGGCAACGATTTGGAATGGCCGATTCCATATAAAAGGGCCGATATATAATGAAAAATGTCAACCTGTAGGGGAATAAAGGCTGTACCCTTTAGTTTACTGTAAATAATGCCGGCAAGGCTACATAACAAAGAATTGAAATTTCGATGAAAGTAATGCTGTATTACGAGAAATATGATATAATTTGGTTGTATCTTCCCCTACCGGAGGTGAGATAGATGAAGATGTATACTATAGGGGAGCTATCTAAATTCTCCGGCTTGTCCGTTAAAACGCTGAGGTTCTATGATCAGGAAAACATCTTAACCCCTGAATTGAGAAATGAAAGTACAGGGTATCGTTATTATTCCGAAAAACAGATCATGCAGGTGTTATTTATAAAAAGTCTAAAGCCGTTCGGATTCTCATTGGATGATATAAGAAATATTTTAAATCATAAAAGCGACGATGCTTTACTGGAAAAGCTTGATGACCGAATGAAAGTCATAAAAGAGGATTTGAATGCACTGGATCAACAGTTATCTGCCCTTGAGTATGTATCAGATTCCCTGACAAAGGGACAAATTGCATTGTCCAGCAGCAGGGGAAGGACAAAGAAAAAAGATGGGGCTCCATATCCTGCAGAACTATCAACCATGCCCAAAACAGATGTTTTATACACCCGCTATGTAAGTCAGCTAAATGTCGATAAATTATTTTTAGAGCGCTGTCTGGAACTTCAAAGGATGCGCGATGAATATCGGTTATATCATGCGGGCCCTTTAATGGGTATTTTTCATGATGGGTATGATTGTCAGTTTACATGCGATAAAGGAGATCTGGAGATCTGCATGCCGATAATCAGACCAGAAAACTTTAACAGCGATGTAATTAAAACCATGGGAGGCTTTCTTACAGTAAGTACGATACACGTGGGGCACTATAAAAAATCATTTAACGCTTATGTCTATCTTATCGACTGGATAGAGGAAAACGGTTACCGCATTACCGGTCCTCCTATTGAGCAATATATTTTGGATCCATGTAATTCAAATAATATAAATCATTACATTACAAAGATATTGTTTCCGGTTCAAATTTCCGGTTAAACAGTTGAGAAATACAATGATGGTAATTGCGCAATAATTCTAAAATAGGTGTTGACCCTCCCTTTACGGGAGGGTTTATCATTATATTTGACAAGAGCTTAAGTTACTATGAGGTGGGAAAAATGGGCGAAAAAACAGTATACCCTTACATACCTAATTCGGTGCCGGAGATTCAGGCGGAAATGCTTGCTGAGGTAGGAGCAAAGGACGTGATGGACCTCTACCAGGAGATTCCCTTGCATTTGCGACTGAACAGACCGTTAAATCTTCCCGAACCAATCACGGATGAGTTCGGGATAAAAAGACATATTGAAAGAATTCTGGCGCAAAATGAGAATTGTACAGAGTATGATAATTTTATGGGTGCAGGCTGTGCACAGCATTACGTTCCATCGTGCTGTGATGAAATAGCAGGCCGGGCGGAGCTTTTGACGTGCTATGGGGCGGAGACTTGGGCCGATCACGGAAAGTATCAAATTTTCTTCGAATATCAAAGTCTTATGGCGGAACTGTTGGAAATGGATTTTCTGACAGTCCCGTGTCATTGCGGCGGTCAGGCTGCGGCTACAAGCCTTTGTATGGCTAATCGCATTACGGGCAGAAAAAAAGTACTGCTGCCCAAAAGCATGGACCCGCAGAACTACCTGATAGTTAAAAACTATCTTAAATCGGTCAGAAGTGACAACGAAATGGAAATTGTATTGGTAGACCACGATGACGGCACCGGCCTGATTGATATCGATGATTTGAAAAATAAAATAGACGATAGTACGGCTGCGGTGTTAATAGAAAATCCGAATTTTTTCGGACTAATTGAAAGCAACGCTGAGGAAATAGGGAAAATTGCACGAAATAGGGGGGCGGAATTCATCGTTTACGCTGACCCTATTTCGCTTGGGGTTATTGAGGCGCCGGCTGTATATGGGGCTACCTTAGCGGTGGGAGACATTCACAGCGTCGGGCTTCATCTTTATTGCGGGGGGGCCCAGGGAGGTTTTATAGCCTGTCCTGACGACATCAAGTATATGATGGAATTTAAGGAATTGGTTAATGGAGTAACAAGCACGGTTGTTCCGGGGGAAATCGGCTATTCGGTGGTATTGGTTGAAAGAACTCACTATGCAATGAGGGAAAAAGGGCGCGAATTTACAGGAACCCAGAACAATCTTTGGATGGCTCCCATTGCAGTTTATCTTTCTCTTATGGGACCTAAAGGTATGGCGGAAGTGGGTAACACAATTATGACTAACTGCGCTTATGCTGCAAAAAAACTGTCATCGGTTCAAGGAGTAAAAATCAGATTTAAGGAAGCATTTTTTAAAGAATTTGTTCTCAATTTCGACGATACAGGCAAAACCGTTGAAGACATAAATAAAAGATTGCTTAATAAAAAAATATTCGGCGGTATTGACCTTTCCGGAAATTTTCCTTGGTTGGGTCAAAGCGCACTGTATTGTGTCACCGAAATGAGTACAAAAGAAAGCATAGACAGGCTGGCAAGCGAGTTAAGCGAAGCAGTCTCCGATTGAATTTTTTCATTTACAGAAGGGAATTGGACAGATGCGCAGAAACTATAATACATATCTAAGAAAATT
>CAYRNC010000071.1:0-9273 GCA_964425645.1 uncultured Oscillospiraceae bacterium
CTGAAGTTTCAACGTTTCAGCGTTCACTTTTGCCCTTTTCGGACACTTTGTGGTGGACCCGAAGAGGTTCGAACTCTCGACCTCTGCGTTGCGAACGCAGCGCTCTCCCAGCTGAGCTACGAGCCCGTATTCTATTTTTTGCGCAGTCATTTGAGCAAAGCCTGCTGGAAATTGAAGTGGGGCATAAAACCGACCACCTTGCTCCCTCGGCTGAGCTATAAGCCCTAACACACTGAATAAAAAATGGTGGGGACAGCGGGACTCGAACCTGCGGCCTCATGCTTGTGACGCATGCGCTCTAACCAACTGAGACTATGCCCCCACATTCAGGCCTCATCGCCCGAATGGCTACTATATTTTATTACTATTTACCCGGGGTGTCAATGTGCAGAATCTTGATTTTTATGAATCGTAAATTCCCAAAGTAAGTTCTACAGTAGATGCGGCGCCGGAACTTAACCTAAGAAAGATTACGTGGTAGAATTAAGTGAGAGAATTGTCTCGCATGAAAGGGGCGAGAAAAATATCATCCTTAATTCCAAAAAAAACAAGCACCTAACCCTTGATGACCGCATTAAGATCCAAGGCTGTCTGGATCGAGGTATGACTTTTAAAGCGATCGCAAAGCGTGTCGGCAAGGATCAGACCACTATTCCCAAAGAGATCAAAAAGCATAGAGATGGATACCGTAATCGGTCGCATTGGCGGCAAAGCGATCATGACTTTTAATTTTACCTTTTGCAATTTCATGTTCGGGATTCTACTTGAAAACAAGACTGTTTCTGAAGCCGCCGAAAAAATCATATCACTAAAAGAAAAACTTCACAAAAGTGGAGGCTGCTTCGGGGGTATTCTCCCTCTGATCCTCACTGACAATGGCGGTTTGCCAACGTATCGGCTTTTGAGCTTGATGAGGATGGGGAAAAAGAAACCCGTTTGTTTTTCTGTGCTCCCATGCGCTCATGCCAAAAGCCGAAGGTCGAGAAGAATCACACTTTATTCCGGGACATTGTCCCAAAGGGCGAGTCTTTCGACCACTTTACACAGGAGGCGATAGATTTGATCTTCTCTCATGTGAACGGCATAAAACGCAAAAGCCTTAATGGGAAGTCATCTTACGATGTCTTCACTTTCACGTTTGGTGAAAGAATTGCTTCACTTTTGCGGATATCATATATCCCGGCAAAAGACGTTATACAAACCCCTAATTTGTTGAAACAGTAATTTTTTGACCATTTATATCATATATGAAGCGAGGCAACTCCTCAAACTAAATTCTTAGAATGTAGAATTTAATCTGAAAGACCACTGCTTTCAACCTTTTTGCTATATTCATTTTTTAGTTATCTTTGTGGGATTCATCCCGCTAGCGTTTATTTCTCAAGCCTGACCCTACCAGATATTATATTCTCACAGTTAATTCCTGCCTGTTTTTACCCGTTTCTCATTGTAAACGCCAGATGCCTTATTGTTGTAGAACTTACTTTGGGAACTTACGGATTATTATGAATAGCCGTTAAATTTGCAGAAGCTCGAGTCTTATTCATAAAGGCCATAAATTTCCGTCGGGTTTTACTATTAGATTGACGGAGAGTTCTGAAATATCCTGTATCGTAACAAAATGTTGCTGACTATGCACCGGATCTGAAGATATGAACATTATTTATTTATTTCGATTATGTAGGGCATAGGCCAGTACTGACTGATTCCCATATCTTTGGTCGTTACTTTACCGTCGGAATATGTAATCGTAACCTGCGATTCTACAGAGACACCTTCGGCACCTTCAAGCAAAATATTTTCCTGGCCTTTCTCCAGGTTTGGGTTCGCTTTATAAATCCTGGGGGCCTTTACCCTGCTTAAAACTTTGTGGCTCCACTCAACAGATGGTGCCTTTTCTCTTCCGTATAACGATACGTAAAGCCTGTTCTTTACACCCTCTGCCCAAATTAGTATGGGATATTCTGTGGTATTTTTAAATTTCAAATCCTTAGAACCATAAGCTACCGTCGCGTCCTGCCCATAAGGAACATATGATACCGGCATAAAATGATTATAGCGTTCAATTATCTCTAAATTGCCGGACACGGAAACATTATATAAGGTAGTTGCAACCTTACATACACCTCCTCCAACGGTATTGATTATATCAGATCCCACATATGATTGACCTGTTTTATATCCTTTTTCTTCATTATAGGGTCCGATCGTGCCGTTTTGTGAAAATGTTTCGCCCGGCTCAAGCACAGTACCAGCTATTGAACTTGCCGCCAAATGAACATTAAATTCTTCGCCAACCGATGGATTATTCAACACTGTACAGAATGCTGCGATTAAAACATTTGCCTCATATTTTTTTTGTGCACGCAGGAATCTGCTGTTATTTGCCCATGGTAAATTGGTAACAGTTCCTGAGACATTAGGTATGTCAACCTGCATCCCTCCATCACCTTCTACATCGTTAGGTGTAAATATGACAAAGGATGCCAAAGCTATTACCGTCAAAACGGTACACAGTCTTTTTTTCATATTAACCTCGCACTGCCTGATTTTATTAACTATTATAATATAGTTTTTATAAAGCGTTAAAATGAATGGAATATACCCAAATGCATGCACAATTATTTTCAGACAGATTCGACAAGGAAACGCATTCACCAAATATGAATGGCGATAGAATTAAAAAAAGGTACAGCGCATTATTTACGCCATACCCTTCTTTATTTATGGATTTAATAACATTGTATCATTTTCGGATGTTTTTCTACAACCTCACCTATGATGCTTGCCGACGGAGTTTTCTTTTCTTGCAATCGTTTTACCAAAAGTGGGGCCTCATCCTTTGGAACAGCGATAACCAGACCCCCGGATGTTTGGGGATCAGAAAAAATATCAATAAGAAAAGCATCGACAGAGGCATCAACCTTAAGGTAATCTTTGCAGAAGTTTTGATTTGCATAGGCCCCGCCCGGAATTAGGCCCATAGAAGCAAAGAATTCCGTATCGGGAATTATGGGAACTTTTTTCGCATCTATCCTTATCCCCACGTCACTTGCCCTAGCCATTTCAAGGCAGTGTCCAAGCAAACCAAATCCGGTAATATCTGTACATGCGTTTATCTTTATCCCCGACATCGCCATAGCAGCGTTCATGTTTAAAGTAGCCATGAGTTCAGTAACCTGTTTGGTGGCGTCGGAATCCAGCTGACCCGCTTTATGGGCGGTAGCTAAAATTCCGGTTCCCAAGGGTTTTGTAAGGATTAAAAGGTCCCCTGGTTTTGCACCGGCATTTGTAAGGAATTTTTGAGGATGAACTATACCTGTTACCGATAACCCGAATTTAAGCTCCGGATCTTCGACGCTGTGGCCTCCGACCAAAACGGCACCTGCCTCACAAACTATATCCAATCCACCTTGCAGAATCAAACGCAATATTTCCTTATCCATATCCTTTATGGGAAAGCAGACTATATTCATTGCAGTCAACGGTTTTCCTCCCATAGCATACACGTCGCTTAAAGCGTTTGCGGCTGCAATTCTGCCAAAATCGTAGGGATCGTCAACTATCGGTGTAAAGAAATCCAGTGTTTGGATAAGTGCGATATCATCAGTAAGCTTGTACACACCGGCATCGTCGGAAACATCAAGCCCAACAAGCAAGTTCGCATCTTTCTCTATTATTAAATTCTTTAAAATATCTGTTAAGTCCCCCGGACCTATTTTCGAAGCTCAGCCTGCAGCCCGGGCGTTTTTCGTAAGCATATAACAATTTTTCATCTAGTTTAAGCTTCCCTCCTCAGTTCTGTAATATCCCAAAGAATTAGGAACATATTAATAATATCATATAACAAGCACCGAAGGATAGCCTTCATATTTGATTAGCTGTTTATCAAGAGTGGTCATGGGTATTTAAAATGTAATACCTTTCCATCAAGTGAGGTTATAAATGATCAATTATATTATTGCCAATCTGTCAACCATTATCGTCGGATCCGTTTTACTTGCGGCGATTGCCACCGCTGTTACAGTAATAATACGAGACAAAAAGAAGCACAGGAATTTGTGCGGTTACAGCTGCCAAGGTTGTCCAATGGCGGAGCAATGCCAACAAAAGGACAGTCAGCCTCACTAATCAGAACAGGCATTCAACAGCCTTAATCTGATCGTATAGATACTGATTCACCGGCGTTGAAATGCCATGCTTTTTACCCAGCCTTATTACAGTACCTGAAAACAGTTCAACCTCGGTCATACGCCTTGCATCTATATCCTGTGCCATTGAAGGTTTACCATCAGGACTTAAAGCCATTACAACTGTCAGCCAATATTTAAGATCTTCATTCGTCTGCGGAAAACCTTCTTTATGTGAAATCTTAATTACCTCTTCCATAGCACTGATCATCGTGTCCCGCGCCTCTCCGTCAGACTGAACTGTTCCGTAAGTGCCCCGAAATACGCTGACCGCCTGATTCACACCTACATTCAACATAAATTTCCCCCACATGCGTTTGCCCATATCGGTTTTAACCATATGGGGCAAATGCGTACGCAAAAAAAATTCTTCAACAGCCTTCGTTTTTTCGGAGATTAAGTCGGGTTCAGGATCCCCAAAGCACAACATGCCCATATTTTTATACGTAAGGCTGTTACCGTTTCGAATACCATCCATCCCTTGGGCAACACAATACAGCAGGTTGCCAAAGCCACAGCTTCTGCCTATAATATCCTCGCTGCTTATCCCGTTTAATGCGGAAAGTATTATCGTTTCTTTTCCGATTTGGTTTCCCATATCGCGTATCGCATCGTTTAAGCCACCAAATTTTACTGCAAAAATGGCCAAGTCTGCAGGATCTCCCTCTGCCTGAGGCAATACGAAATTGAAACTGCATTTTTCATTATTGCAATAGACAGGTTCACTGATATATTTTTTTATTCTTTTTTCATCGGCTATAATACGGAGTGATTTAATGGGCATTTTCTTTGATAGATGATGTCCGAAAAGAATACCCAGTGCACCTAATCCGATTATGCTTACGGTCTCTATTCTTTTTTCCATCTGATATTTTCTTTTCGTTTATCCTACTGCATTTTACTATCCCCTGAATTGAAAATCAAGCCCGGTCAGAAGGAATAATCCTGCGTTATCTTCGCCGGATCTGTCTAAAGAGTTCGTTAAGTAAAAGAATATCTATAAGATCCTTAAATATACCCCTGCCCCGGGATCTTCTGAAAAAAGGCATCATTACCGGCTGTACCTCTTCCTGGTCGGGGTAAGAATTGCCGAAAGAGGCCATCTGTGCCATATCCGGATACAATCTGCATAAATCACTGCAAATTGTATCCGACATATGTTCAATCTGGCTGCGCGAGGGCATTTCATTCGAAACGGCAAGCAGCTGATCGCTCATAGCAAGAACGTAGGGCTGAATCCGGTAATAGACGTCAGGATAAACGAGCCGATAGACATCCCTTTCCAATTTTGCCTCCTGCTCTTCTTGCGCAATGCCCCAATCTGCGGGTGTTAATGTCTGCATTTTATTTCCTCCAATACATAGAATTCTATTTTAATATATGAATTGAAGGATTTTTGGTTACATATCATCCGATTTTACATATATACCATGAGCTCCGGGTGGTTGTATCCAAAATGTCTACATCTTTAAAAACGCAATGAAGCTCCGGTATTACTTCCTTAATAAATCCGAAATAATTTCCCCCCTCAAGATATTCCGCGATATCGGTAATCAGCGATCGCCTCCTGTTATAATCTATCAGAATTACCAGGTGCTTTGCTACCCTTTTCATCTCCCGATACATGGCTTTTCTTTCGACGCTGTCTAATCCGTGCGCAACAAAAGATGCTATGCTGACATCAAAGCTTTTATCGATAAAAGGCAAACCTTTAATCACATCTGCTTCTACAAGGTTTATCCCGAAGCCGGCGAGTTTATTTCGTGCGGATTTCAGCATTTCCCGACTCAGTTCAACGCCGGTAACTTTTATTCCTTTATTATTCAACACATAGCATAATGCTCCGGTACCTGAGCCCACATCCAAAAAAGTCTCATATCGCTCCATAGGAATTATTTTTTCCGCTTTTTCCAGGTGTTTGCGATACATTCTGATCTGATATCTGAAAAACAAGCTATACAGCGGCGCAATGCGGTCAAACAACATATCAACTGCCTATCCTTCCTTATAGCATCCTAACACTTCAAGATGTCCACAGGATGCTGCAGCCTGCCTGATTACAGATGCGACTTTTTCATCTAAAATATTACCGCTTATATCGCAAAAGAAACAATATTTTCCCCCTGACATAGGTCTTGATTCTATGCGAGTCAAATTCACCCCTCCCGACATAAACGGAAATAAGACTTCGGCCAAAGCTCCGCTTCTGTGTGCCGCCCGAAATATCATGCTTACCGCATCACATGTGTCATCATATTCCGGATTGTCGGCTATTGCAATAAAGCGCGTTTGATTGCCTGGATTATCCATTATATCTTCGGCAATTACTTCGAGACCGTTCAATAAGGCTGCACGTTTGGAGCCTATGGCGGCGTTTCTTATGTTTCCTTCTTTGGCAATCATTTTGGCTGCTGCCGCGGTATTGCTACAGGCGGACAAATCCCAAGATTTATCTTTCAGAAATCCGTCGCACTGCTTAAAGCCTTCAGGATGAGAATAGACAGTTCGGATATCTGAAAGACGAGTTCCGGGAAGACCTATCAGACAATGTTTCACCTTTATCCAGACCTGACCTACAATAAAGCAACCATACCTTCTTAAAAGATCATACACTTCACCTATTGCGCCTGTTTGAGAATTTTCAACAGGAATGATTCCATAATCGGCTTCCTCCCCGCTAACTGCTTTAAAAACATCCTCGAACCGCCTCTGCGCCGACCTGTTCCCGTTAGGATATAGCCGTAGAGCGGCCTGCTCCCCGAAGGCCCCGGGAACACCCTGGTAAGCAATTTCCAAGTCGCCCTTTTTAGAAGGCCGCGGTGAAGGGAGCAAGGCCGCTTCCTCTACGTGATAAAGCTGCTTTCTTTGCCATATCTTTGATAATGAAATAAGAGATCTCATAAACAAACTGACTTCGCTGCCGTATTTTTTATCGGCCAAAGAAAGAGCATTGTTTATAACAAACTGCTCCCTCGCCTCATCGGAAAGGGCAAGATTGCCCTTTTTTTTAATGTTGGCAATCTCCGTACCAATCTCTATCCTTTTTTCAAACAAAGATAGCAACTCCCTATCTATAAGATCTAATTTTCCCCTGGCTTCCTCAAGTCTCTTTTTTTCAATCATAATTATCCTCCTATGAACCTATAGCTTTGCGAACCGCTTGAATTTTCTTCATTAAACCGTGAAACACCTCAGGAGTAATGGATTGCTGACCGTCACATAAAGCGTACTTGGGCATATTGTGAACCTCTATAATCAGACCGTCCGCTCCGGCAGCAACTCCCGCCAAGGCAAGAGATTCCACCAGGTACCAATATCCGGCCGCATGCGAAGGATCTATGATAACAGGTAAATGGGTCTTTCTTTTAAGCACAGGTACCGCTGAAATATCAAGGGTGCTTCGTGTAGCTGTTTCAAACGTTCTGATTCCTCTTTCACAAAGTATAACCTCAGGGCTTCCCCCCACCATAAGATATTCAGCAGCCATAAGTAGCTCATCAATTGTGGATGATATTCCCCTTTTCAATAGAACAGGCTTTTGCAACTCTCCTACCTGACGTAAAAGTCGAAAGTTTTGCATGTTTCTTGTACCGATCTGTATGATATCTACGTCTCTTTCAAAAACATCCAGATGTTCGGCGGACAGTAGCTCCGTAACAATAGGCAGACCTGTCTTTTGACTTGCAATTTTAAGAAGCTCAAGACCGTCTAATCCTAATCCATCGAAGGCATAGGGAGAGGTACGGGGTTTAAATGCTCCCCCCCGCAAAAATGAAGCTCCGGAGGCTGCCACATCCCTTGCAATGGATAAAATCTGTTCTTCACTTTCTACAGAGCAAGGACCGGATGCCACAGCAAAATGCCCGCCTCCTAACTTTCTGCCCCCGACTTCAATTATCGTATCTTTAGGATGAAAATTTCTTCCTGAAAGCTTATACGGCTCTTGTACTTTTATTACGGTTTCCACAAAGTCCAACGTAAGAAATGCTTCTGCGGTGAGTTGGGAAGTATCCCCTGCAAGCCCCATCATTGTAGTGGTTTCTCCTTTTATATCCTGTACCACAAAGCCTTTTTTCTGCATTTCACTCTTGAATGTTTCCGCTTTTGCCGGATCTGTGTTCTTTTTTAAAACGACAATCATTACCGATCTACCTTCCCTTCCAATGTTAATTTTATTTCCTGATACATTTCATTTAAGTCAAAATCCTTTCCCAAAAACAGTCTGTCTGCCAGCAAGCCCTGATATATCAGCATACCTAACCCATTTTGTGTTCCCAGATCTCTTGCTTTTGCCTCGGCCAACAGACGGGTCTCCATCGGTCGGTAAATCAGATCAAATACTAAAGAGCCTTTTACCAGACGATCAAGAAAGGAAAAATTAATAAAGTTTCCATCCATACCGGCCATCCCCAAAGGGGTGGCATTTATCAATATATTTGTATCCCGGCCTATATAGCCGGCTTCAGCCAGACTTCCATAATGAACTTCTGCCCCATAAGATACGATCTCTTTTGCCACTTTTTTTGCTTTGTCCGGTGATCTTGCAAGAATCGTTATACTTTTTGCCCCTTCCAAAGCCGCCTTTATTGCCAACGTACGAGCTACCCCCCCGGATCCAAACAGTAGCAAATTGCTTCCTTTCAATGGCAGACCTGTTTCTTTTAATGAAAAGTGAAAACCTTCACCGTCGGTATTATAGCCTACCAGGCTTCCACCGCAACTTACGACCGTATTTACTGAACGAAAGGCTAACGCATCTCCCTTTAATTCATCGAGAAAATCTATGATGTCGGTTTTATGGGGCATTGTGACATTAAATCCGTCAATTTGCTCTTCCAGAACCGTCTTTATCCAACCTTTCAGCTTTCCTCTTTTAACATTAACTTTAAAATAATCCGATTCCTTTGCTAAGCGATTGAGCACCGGAAGGTGTATGCTTGGAGAAAGGCTGTGTTCTATCGGATCCCCAATAACAGCAAACCTCATTTTTTCCTTTTTGTTTTTCATAGCCTTATCCCTCCTGCATAACCGTAGTGTCTACTATTTTCTTAGTGGCCACCACTAATTTATTGATATTTCAATG
>CAYRNC010000072.1:0-7447 GCA_964425645.1 uncultured Oscillospiraceae bacterium
GTAAGACATTACTCGGTTCTGACAGTCATACCCCTACGGGCGGCGGCCTCGGTATGCTGGCCATAGGGGCGGGGGGTTTGGATGTGGCTGTTGCGATGGCGGAAGGAACCTATACATTGCAGGTGCCTAAGATTCTTGGCATCAGGCTCTCGGGGAATCTTCCGGCATGGGTTTCCGCCAAGGACGTGATTCTTCACATCCTCAGGATTCTGACCGTAAAAGGTGGGGTAGGTAAAATCATCGAATATTTTGGCGACGGGGTAGCGGCTTTATCGCTGACCGATCGGGCAACAATAACTAATATGGGCGCTGAATTGGGCGCTACAACCTCCGTATTTCCCAGCGATGAGAACACAAGGGCTTTTCTTGCCGCACAGGGCCGGGAAAGTGATTATGTACCATTATGTGCTGATCCCGATGCTTTTTATGATGAAACACTGGAGGTGAATCTTTTGGACCTTGTCCCTTTGGCTGCGATGCCGCATAGCCCGGATAACGTAGCCGCCGTGTCTGAAATAGGACCTATACGCATAGATCAGGTTGCTATCGGCAGCTGCACAAATTCCTCTTATTCCGACTTGATGAAGGTGGCAAAAATTCTGAAAGGGCGTAAGGTTCACAAGGATGTCAATTTGGTTATTTCACCGGGCTCCAGCAAAATATTGTCCAAACTAGCCGAAAACGGGGCTTTGGCTCATATGATAAATGCCGGTGCCAGAGTTATTGAATGCGCGTGCGGTCCTTGCATCGGAATGGGTCAGTCCCCCAAATCGAAGGGTGTATCACTTAGAACATTTAATCGGAACTTCAAGGGCAGAAGCGGCACAGCAGATGCGCAGGTATATCTGGTAAGCCCGGAAACGGCTGCTGTTTCAGCTGTTAAAGGTAAATTAACAGACGGAAGAGAAACGGAATACGAACTTCCGATAATAGAGGATGTATTTTTTGAGAGCAACGACAGCTACATTATTAATTCAAAAGTATCGGATAAAAAAAATACCCCGGTAAGCATGGGGCCTAACATCAAGCCTTTCCCTTTGAATAAACCCTTAGCAAACGGCATGAAAGGCAGTGTAGTTTTAGTGGGCGGGAATGACATAACTACAGATGACATAATGCCTTCTCATGCGAAATTGCTTCCGTACAGGTCAAATATTCCGCATCTGTCCGGTTACTGTTTTTATACCATTGATGAAGGATTTTCAGCGCGTTGCAAAATTGCGGAAAATGGCGTCATAATAGCCGGATCAAACTACGGTCAGGGCAGCAGCAGGGAGCATGCAGCCTTGGTCCCCCTTTATCTCGGTATACGATTTGTGTTGGCCAAATCCTTCGCAAGAATTCACCGTTCCAATCTTATCAACAGCGGCATTATACCTTTGGTTTTCGAGGACACCGAAGATTACGGTGATTTTGCATTGGGACAGGTCCTGATAATCGAAAATGTTTTTGAGCAGGTGGCAAAAGCGGTGGTGCTCGTTAAAAACATTGAGACAGGGAAAGAATACAGAACTTTATCCGGGTTTAGCGATCAGGAAATATCGGTGCTAAGGGCGGGGGGAAAGATCAACATGATTAAAAATACTACCGCCGATTGTAAGAGGAGCGGATGATGGATTATTTAAAAGCCTTTGATAATATAGTTCGAGAGCAGCTTGCCCGCGTAGAGAAATTAAAAATATCGGCAGATTTTCAAGACTATACCTCTATGGATAAAATAATTATCGGCATCATAGGTGGAGATGGCATCGGTCCAATCATCACCGAGCATGCGGGAAGGGTATTGGAATATCTGCTTGCGGACGATATAAAGTCGGGCCGCGTGGAACTGCGGAATATACAGGGATGCACAATTGAAAACCGGGCGGCCTGCGGGAAGGCAATACCCGATGATGTGCTTTTGGAACTTAAGAAATGCCACGTTATATTGAAAGGACCTACTACGACGCCCAGGAAAGGTGACAAATGGGCAAATGTTGAAAGCGCAAACGTTGCAATGCGCAAAGAATTGGATTTGTTTGCAAATGTTCGGCCGATAAAGATTCCAAAGGAGGGGATAGATTGGACCTTCTTTCGTGAAAATACTGAATGTTTGTACGCGCTTGGCAGCCAAGGAATCAATGTCACCGGAGATTTGGCTTTCGATTTTCGCGTGATAACATCTCCGGGGACCGAAAGGATTGCCCGTCTGGCCTTTGAATATGCGCTAAAAAACGGGAAAAAACAGGTAACGATAGTGACTAAAGCAAACGTGGTAAAGGCTACCGATGGAAAATTTTTGGATGTGTGCAAAAGGGTAGGCAGCGAATATCCAACGATTGAAGTTGATGACTGGTATATAGATATAATGACCGCCAAACTGATCGATGAAAAAAGGAGAAAGCAGTTTCAGGTTGTTATACTTCCAAATCTTTATGGCGATATCCTCACCGATGAAGCGGCTGAATTTCAGGGTGGTGTCGGTACTGCAGGCAGTGCGAATATCGGAACCGAATACGCAATGTTTGAAGCAATACACGGTTCTGCTCCAAGAATGACAAAAGAGGGAAGAGAGAAATATGCAGACCCAAGCAGTATCATTCGTGCAGGAGCCATGTTGCTTTCACATATAGGGTATCAAAGGGAATCGGATAAGATAATTTCAGCTTTGGATGATTTTAATCAGGAAAAATACAAAGTGACAGGCCGTGCCGATGGAATTACAGGTGCGGACTTCGCTGATATTATTTTGGAGAAAGTGAGTGAGTAACTTGCTGATGGAGACAGCCGGTAAGACTTTATCCGACAGCCTTTTTTTCGAATTGAGAAAGGACATACTTCAAGGGAAACTTCGTTCAGGAGAAAAGCTGTCTGAGCAAAAGGTATGCAGCATGTACGGCATATCCAGAACTCCTGTAAGGGAGGCCTTTCGACAATTGGAATTGGAGGGCCTTCTTGAAACGATACCTAACAGGGGGGCCTTTGTTCTTGGCCTCACATCACGCGACATAAGGGATCTTTATGAAATGAGAAAAGCCTTTGAGACGATAGCCGTTCGCTGCGCTATCAATCGCATTACGAAAGAAGAGATGGAGAGGCTTGAGGAAGCTTATGAATTTATGGAGTTTTATACAGGGCGCAACGATGAGGAAAAAATGCTTAATATAAATATGGATTTTCACGGGCTTATTTATGCGGCCTCTCACAATCGCATGCTTTCCCATACCTTATCCACCTATCAATATTATATTAAACAACTTAAGGTCAACAGTGCCTATTTGGACGGGAAACTTTATGAGGTGCTTTCAGAGCATGAGGATATCTACAAGGCCTTTGTGGATAAAGATGAAAAATCAGGGATCAGGGCGATAGAAACCCATCTTGACAATGCTAAAAAAAGAGCCAAATTGGAGGATTGATTTCAAGAATGTGAAAATGTGAATTTCTCTTGCAGGATGATCGCCCATACTATATAATGGGCATACATTGATTTAGAAAGACTACATGTTGATTGTATAGAAACACTTGCAGGAGGAATATGCCCATGAAAACAGTAATAAAAAGGGATGGCAGAGAAGTAAATTTCAACAGCAGCAAGATTAAGAACGCGATCTTAAATGCCATGCTTGAAACGAAAGCGGGGATCAATGATAAACTCGCGGGGGACATTGCAGAATCCATAGCCGGGCAGATAAAGCATTCGGGAAGAAAAGTTCATGTGGAGGATATTCAAGATCTCGTAGAAGATTTTTTAATGGCCAGCGAAAGGAAGGATGCGGCCAAAAAGTATATCATTTACAGATATGAACGGGATAAGACCAGAGATGCAAGAAAGCGTCGGGATGGGCGTATTATATCCGAGGACTTTGTAAGCGTATACAAGCATGCACCGTCACCGATGAATCAACTTGGAAGCTTCGTCTATTACAGAACCTATTCACGTTGGGTAAGCGAGGAAATGAGACGGGAATATTGGTGGGAAACTGTCAGAAGGGCTGTGGAGTATAATTGCAGTCTTGTTCCTACCTCTAAAGAAGAAGCTGAAAAACTATATAAGAATATGTACGAGCTTAAACAGTTTCTTTCAGGAAGAACCCTTTGGGTCGGAAGTACGGATGTATCAAAATACTATCCTATGTCCAATTTTAATTGTTCTTTTCAGGTAATCGATAGTTTCTCTTCTTTTAAAGATGTATTTTATTTGCTTATGGTAGGCTCGGGCGTAGGGATAAGGATCACAAAAAAAGATGTGGAAAAACTCCCCATGATAAGGGCCGATCTGGAGGTTATTCATGAATCCTATACTCCTCAGCCAAAGGATCTCAGACAAGACAGCACCTCTTTAGAATTTACACACAATGATACGGTAAAGATCATAATCGGAGACAGCAAGGAGGGTTGGGTTCAATCTTTGGATTATTTTATAAGAATTCTGTACAGCACCGAATACAGAAAGATTAAAACCGTTATTTTGAACTACGACCATGTAAGACCTAAAGGAGAAAAACTTAAAACTTTCGGTGGAACGGCAAGCGGACACTCAAGCATGAAAAACATGTTTGTTAAAATCAACAGGGTCATTGAAAAGGCGAAAGCCAGATATACAACCGACAGAATAAAACTTCTTCCGATTGACTGTCTTGACATTGCGAATATAATTGGAGAAAACGTAGTGGTGGGAGGAGTCAGAAGAACGGCTGAAATAGTTCTGATTGACCAAGATGATAAGGATTGCATACAGGCTAAAAGTGAGCTTTATAAAAAAGTGGACGAAAAATGGGTGATAGATACCGAGATAGCGCACAGGCAGATGAGCAACAATTCTATCTATTATACAAGAAAACCCACAAGGGAACAGCTTAATTGGCATCTGCAGCAGATGCGATATTCAGGCGAACCCGGTTGGGTGAACGAAGAGGCGGGGTTAAGAAGAAGATCAAACTTTAAAGGGGTGAATCCCTGTGCTGAAATTCTGCTTGACTCAAAAGGTCTATGCAACCTTACGACGGTTAATGTCATGGGATTCGTTAAAGACGGAAAGCTGGATTACGATGGCCTCTTGGAGGCCCAACGATTGTCAGCGAGGGCAGGATATCGGATGACCTGTACTGAGTTGGAAATTCCCGAATGGGATGCAATTCAACAAAGAGATAAGCTTTTAGGCTGTTCCATTACCGGTTGGCAGGATATGGCCAATGCCTTATCGTTTACGGAGATGCAACAGATCGAACTGCTGCAGGATTTAAGAAAAACGGCCAAAGAAGCAGCTAAAGAATATGCGCGGGAACTCGGGCAGGAGGAACCTCTTCTTGTAACCACAGTGAAGCCCGAAGGTACCTTGAGCCTTCTTCCTGTGGTTTCCAGCGGGGTGCACTTCAACCATACTCCGTACTATATACGCAGGATCAGAATCAGCAGCGATGACCCCTTAGTCAAGGTATGCGAGGATCTGGAATACCCTGTATTTCCCGAGGTGGGTCAGGACAGCGAATCCTGCGTAACCAAGGTTGTGGAGTTTCCGGTTAAAGCTCCTAAAGGCAAGCTGAAGGGGGATGTTTCCGCTTTAGAGCAATTGGAAATATATAAGATGTTTATGGACTATTATGTTGATCATAACTGCTCTATCACCGTACATGTCCGCGATCATGAATGGGACGGCGTCGAGCAGTGGGTATGGGATAATTGGGACGACACTCTGGCCCTTTCATTTTTATCCTACGAAGATAATTTTTATGACCTGTTGCCCTTCGAAGAAATCAGCGAAGAGGAATATAACAGAAGGGTTGCAGAAATGAAGCCGTTCATCCCCTCTTTAATTTCCAAGTATGAAAAAGAAGAAGTGGAATATGATATTGGTAACGAAGGGTGTGAAAATGGGGTATGTCCTATAAGGTGATACTTACTATAAGCAGGCAGCCGGGCTGCGGCGGATTAGAAATCGGCCAAAGATTAGCCAGGCGACTGTCTGCCAGCTATATCGATAAAAAGACGGTAGCCAAAGCAGCGAAGGGCCTGGAGGCTATGGAGAAGGTCGATGATGATTCAAAAAGCCTGAAAAGCTTTTGGGACATCCTGGGGAAGACTCCGATACTTCACGACCTTGAATCCTATATCCCGGAGATGCACAGCATAGTCAGCGATGCGGAGGTCCATGAAGCCGAGAAAAGTATTCTTCTTGAATTGGCGGGGAGCGGACCCTCCATAGTAATGGGGAGAGGCGGATTTCACAGGTTTATCGGGTTTCCTAACGCCATCCATCTGCTGCTTACCGGGGATGCCGATTACCGGTTGGAAAATTACAAGCGGATATTTCGTTTGAGTGAAGAAGATGCAGGGGCTTTGTTGCATACAACCGATCAGGCGACAGAACGCTACATCCGTAAAGTTACAGGCAAAGATATGCTTGATGCGCGCAATTACGACCTGTGCATAAATGTCAGTAAATTGGATTTTAATCAGGTGGTGGAGATAATACTTGACTATATCCATTATCGTTTTTAAATAAAAATACGAGATCAAAAGGTACAGTAAAAACGGGCTGTACTTTTTTTTGTTAGAAAACATACAGTGAAAGCAGGAGAAAATGGATAAAAAGCGTATATGTCTAATATAAGGGGAGGAGAATGTGCAATGATAAATTCTCGTGAACAGTTCTTCGAAAGAGCACCTCTAGTTTTTACTTTAAGCAAGGTAATTTTTAATTCCCAGGGCATACCTGTCGATTATAGGTTAGTCGATGTTAACCCTGCTTTTGAGGCGCTATTAAATCTTAAAAAACAAGAATCCGTAGGTGAAAGTATTACTAAATGGCTTCTGACGTCCCAAAACATGCAAAACCGATGGCTGCTTGAATTCAAAGAGCTGGTTATGGCAGGAGGTGCAAGACATTATGATGAGACCTTGCATCGGGACGGACATCACTATATAATAACCGCCTTTACATCAGATCAGGATAACCTGATCGTTTTATTGCATCGAGTCGGCAGATTTGAAAAAGCGAAAAAGAATACTCGGGAGATTCAAAGTATATTCGATAATACACCTTCCTCCATCATAATTTATCAGGTAAAAGGAAAAGGTGAATCAAGTTTTGATTACATTATCCGGGATGTAAACCCTGCCAGTCTTGAAACAGAAAACTGGAAAAAGGAAGATGTGGTTGGAATGGCGTTGGGAGAGCTGAGGCCGGGGGCAGATGAATTTGGAATCATAGATGTTTTTCAAAAAGTTTGGAAAACGGGACAGCCCGCATACTATCCGGCAAGCGTATATAAAGAAAACAGTGAAAACCGTTGGTATGAAAATACTGTTTTTAAGCTGCCCACCGAAGAAATTGTAACCGTATACGATGATGTTACTGAAAAGAAAGAGGCGGAAGAAGAGCTTTTGAGGGAAAGGGAACGATTGAAGGTAACATTGTATTCTATCGGGGACGGGGTTATAACGACAGATAAAGACGGGAGGGTGG
>CAYRNC010000072.1:7457-8921 GCA_964425645.1 uncultured Oscillospiraceae bacterium
AAATTTGGTTGGTGAAAGCCTGACCGGCTGGAGTCGGGATGATGCTAAGGGCAGACCTCTTAAGGATGTTTTTAAGATCTACTCCGAAATCACGGGAAGTGTTTGTGAAAATCCGGTCGATGATGTTCTTAAGCATGGCAATACCTCCGGCTTGGCCGCTTCTGCCGTCTTAAAATCGAAAAATGGAGATGAAAGGATTATAGCCGACAGTGTTGCTCCTATTAAAAATCGTGACGGTGATATTTTAGGAGCCGTCTTAGTATTTCGCGACGTGACTGAGGAAAGGGAGAAGGAAGCACAAATTGAATATTTGAGCTACAGAGATTCCTTGACGGGGCTTTATAACAGAGCCTATTTTGAAGGAGTACTGAAAAAGCTGGATAACGAGAGGCGCGGCAATTATCCGTTAACACTTATCATGGGCGATTTAGATGGGCTTAAGCTGATTAACGATGTCTTTGGGCACCAGACAGGTGACAAGGCTTTGAAAAAGGTTGCCGATGTTATAAGGTCCTGCTGCAGGGGAACGGATGTAATATCCCGATGGGGAGGAGATGAAATAGTAATTTTGATGCTGAATACAGCGGAAGATACAGGTCAAAAGATCTGTAAAAGGATAAAGGAAGGCTGCAACAGGATAAAGGTATCGGATACTAATTTAAGCATTTCTTTGGGCTGCGCAGAAAAGACAGACCGTAATGAAAAATGGGAGGATGTTTTAAAAAGAGCAGAGGATAATATGTACAAAAGCAAGCTTTTGGGGACGAAAAATTACAGAAGCATCGTACTGGCATCCATAAAGAATACACTGTCCGAAAAAAGCTGCGAAACTGAAGAACATGGCGAAAGGCTTGGAATGTTTTGCAAAGAAATCGGTAAATCCATGGGATTGACCCCTTATGCAATAGACGAGCTGGAGGTTTTGGCCGTTTTGCACGATATCGGGAAAATAGGGATAGAGGATCATATTTTAGAGAAACCCGGAGCTTTGACCGGCGACGAATTTCAAGTGATTAAAAAGCATCCGGAGATAGGTTATAGAATCGCCCAAACAGTTCCGGAGCTTTTAACCATTGCCGATTATATCTTGGCCCATCACGAAAGATGGGACGGCAAAGGCTACCCCAGAGGACTGGCAGGGGATGAAATCCCGCTGTCGGCAAGGATACTTGCGGTAGTGGATGCTTACGATGCCATAACTCAGGACAGGCCTTACAGGAAGGCATTGTCTAAACAAAAAGCTATAAATGAACTTAAAAGGAATTCGGGAGCCCAGTTTGATCCTAAAATAGTTGATGTTTTTCTTGAATACTTAAAAAAATGTGAAATAGCGGAGCCCTGATAAAAAGGGCTCCGCTTTATCGGCGTTACAGCTTTGGCGATGTGTGTCCGAAAAAACATGTAACTAGTGAGTGTGTGAAATAAACTCTGTAAATTAGCTTTCTATGGTAAAATCGTTTTGAA
>CAYRNC010000073.1:0-8844 GCA_964425645.1 uncultured Oscillospiraceae bacterium
AACGGCTTATGGTATGCCGACGCAGTCGCGTGGGCAGCGGCAAATGAAATCGTAACCGGCTACGGGAGTGGCCGGTTCGGACCAGATGATCCGATTAATCGCGAGCAGATGGCGGCTATACTGTACCGCTATGCGCAGTATAAGGAATATGACGTTTCAATAGGTGAGACGACTAACATTCTCTCCTACAAGGATGCGTTCGATGTCTCCGAATACGCCATTGCGGCCATGCAGTGGGCCTGCGGAGCCGACCTTATGCAGGGCAGCGACAGCAGGCTAATGCCGCAGGGAGATGCCACCAGGGCCCAGGTCGCAGCAATCCTGCACCGCTTTGACAAGTGGAAAGGCAATTCAGATTAATCAAATAAGGACAAACCCGGTGAAAACCGACTGACGAAAAGCAATCGGGGCCAACGAGCAGCTCCGATTGCTTTTCAAATTCATATTCGGTTTGCCATATGGGATAGGTTCACAATTTATCCTTGTGACTACCCGCCTTTAAGCAGGCAGTATTTAATAATTACGATCACAGATTTCTTTCCGATGATGCTTCGATAAGCATCGATATGCTTAAAACTTTTGATAAGTACGATAAAAAGAACAAACCTTTATACAAAGACCAGGCATACAAAGTTAATTGAGGCAAACACCCTGTTTGATGTAGCGTTATACGAAGAAAAGGTTATGGATAACGGAAAGATAAAGAAGGTAAAATCGAAAGCAGAATTGAAACAGAAAATCATCATTACTTTTTCAAGAAAGACCATGAAATATCAGCGGTTTATTAAAAAAGCCAAGCATTCGAATGATAAATATGTACTGTATCTTGAAAAGATAAAAAGAAGGAGAGCAATACGATGGTTTTTATGCTGTGGCCGCAAACCTGAATGACAATGTTAAAGATATACTCGCCATCAACGAGCAACGATATCAAATCGAAGATTGTTTCAGAATATTAAAAATAGATTTTGCAATAAGACCATATTTCCATTATACAGAAAGAATTATAGCTCATTTTATGATTTGTTATACGGCTCTTTTAATGTTCAGGTTACTCAAGGTTAAATTAGATAAATTTGATAAAGATATACATTTAGCAACAAGGAATATTGTTGAAACACTGCAGAACATGCAGGTGGCAAATATTAGGGACCTTAGCTATGCAGTACAATATACTGGTTCAAAGATTTTGACTGCATTGGAGGGAGTATTTGCTATGGGACTTGACAGGAAATATTATCCTCCAAAAAGAACTTAACAAAAAGTGCAGAAACAATTTTAAAGGAATGCTTCCATGCAACATTATTTGAAGCTTGAAAAAGAGGGCTTAATCGCTGATCCTCAACGTCTATCACCTCCTTTACATTTATCAACTGTCAAACTTGGGATTATATAATAAAACATTTTGATTGGCAAAAAGTATCATTGTTTCGTAATCAAAATGTAATTTGTGATTCCTTTTCATATATGGTAAATTAATATAAAGATCTTCGTTATACAGGGCATGCACATGAAAAAAATCTCAAACTTTATAAAAGATATAATTTATGATAAAAATGATCTGCTGATTGCGTTAATCATTTTGGCACTGGCGAGCTTTATAATAAATGATAAAATTGGCATTATCATGAGCTACCCGGAAATCCTTGCAGCTCAAATACAAGAAGAAACGACATCATCAAAAAACGATAATGACATCGGTTTACAACAAAAAGGTCAGGATACTAAACCCGAAGGCGAAACTCAGGAAAACCCCACCGAAAAGGAGGACCCGGAGGAAGAACCTAAAGACAATGAAGAGACCGGTAAAGTCAATCCCGATTCCGACAATGAAGAAATGGTGCCGATACATATTGAATACGGAGCAACCGGCAGCAAAATAGCACAAATTCTGATAGATTCCGGTTTGCTCCAAACAAAAGAAGAATTTTTTGATGCCGTAAATGAGTCCGGAGCCGACACAAAACTTCAGGCGGGAAATTTTGAAATTCCTGCCAATGCAACCCCGAGTGAAATCATTTCTATTATAACTAATTAAAAGTTTTGCGCTATCTTTCTAACATGGCAATGATTTTGTCTAAACGACTTTTTTGATCTGGATTTAGCATAGAGCGCAATGCCTTGACAGCCGAGAGCTGTTTTTCAAATTGCTCGGGATTAGTTTTCATTGTACGTTTTAAAGCCAGTATCTCCGCAAGAATCTCATCTTCATCATTATTTTTATAGGCTGTGGCCGCCCTCGCCGCCTTTTTCATGCTTTCCTGATCATTTGAACCTAATCCAAGCTGATCAGCAAGATCCAAAAGCATCTTTTGATTTATATCCATTCACATTCCCTCGCTTTCCATCATATTATAATCTATCTTATGGTTTTCGGAGGGTACATATGAATCCTGCAACAGCCTTAGCCTTAATATTTATATTGGGCAATTCCGGCGGCAAAGTATTGCCGCATCCGCCGGCTTTTCCGGCAATACCTCCCATAAGGGGCTTGCGGCTTCCTATGGGTCCTAATTACATTGATACTTTTAAGATCGAAATGATGCTGGATCGCCTGCATGCAATAACAAACACCCTTGAACAGGTTAACCATCTGCATCAAATACAAAAGCTTCCGCCTAGTAAAATCCCTTCCATCGATAGAATTCAAGACTCACTGAATTCGGTAAAGACTTTTTTGTCCGATGGGAAAACCAGCCGCAATGTCGATAATCTTTCCAACACAATCTCCGGGGTTAAAAAACTCGGGAACATGGAAGAGGTAATGAGCGCCTTAGGGCCTATACTCTCTGCATTGAACAATTCCGGTGAAAAATAACTAAAAATAGAAAAAGCCATGCATTCTTCCCGTTAAAGGTGTATACTTTTAATAAGAGATGATATTGTTTTAACAAATGAAACTGGAGGTGCTTCATCATGGCTTTTGTTACATCTAAGGATATGTTCGCCAAAGCTCAAAAAGGTGACTATGCAGTAGGGGCGTTCAATGTCAATAATATGGAAATCATTCAGGGCATTGCAGATGCGGCTAAACTGGAAAATGCACCGCTGATTCTACAGGTTTCGGCGGGGGCGAGAAAGTATGCTAAGCCCGTCTATCTGCTGAAGCTGGTGGAAGCAGCCATGGCTGACACAGGGCTGGATATATGTCTTCACCTGGATCATGGAGAGGATTTCGACATATGTAAAAAATGTGTCGATGACGGATTCACTTCCGTTATGATTGATGGCTCCAAACATCCCCTTGAGGAAAATATTGCACTCACAAAACAGGTTGTCGATTATGCCCATGATAAAGGTGTAGTGGTTGAAGCCGAATTGGGAAGACTTGCGGGAATTGAAGACAACATTAACGTGGACGCCCGTTCCTCTTCATTTACCGATCCTGGCGAGGCGGTAGAATTTGTTGAAAGAACGGGGGTAGATTCTTTAGCTATCGCAATAGGAACAAGCCATGGTGCATATAAATTTAAAGGTGAACCCTATTTGGATTTTGAAAGACTTAAAACTATCAGCAAATTATTACCTGAAACCCCATTGGTTCTTCACGGTGCTTCTACCGTTTTACCAGAGTTTGTTTCAAAATGTAATCAGTACGGTGGGAATATACCGGGGGCCAAAGGCGTTCCCGAAGAAATGATCCGTACCGCTACAAAATACGGGGTATGCAAAGTTAACATCGATACCGATCTTCGTCTCGCTATGACTGCAGAAATCAGAAGACACCTGGCAGAACATCCGGAAGATTTTGATCCCAGGAAATACCTTGGTCCCGCGCGGAACGCAATCAGGGACATGGTGCAGCATAAAATTCGCAATGTTCTCGGGGCAAGCAATAAGTTATAACTGAAAATGTATCCGGTGAACGATAAAAAACAATGGTATGCATGCGCAATGCAGTTAATAAATATTAAAACCGGGACCATTATTCCGGCGATGGTACTTCTTTCATTATTCGCCGCCATCGCCGGTTTTGTTATTACAAATAAAGCACACATGTTTGATACCGTCGTTCAGACGTGGATCTTTTCTTTTAGAACTGATTCTCTTAACTCGTTTTTCCGTATTATAACCTGTTGTGCCGGTTGGCAGTGCATTACTTTTTTATGCATTATACTGCTTTTGTGGCCCGGGACATCTTTTCCCTTTGGACGGCCCTTATCATTTGCGGCAATCCTGTCTTTACTGTCACACACACTGCTGAAAGTTTATTTCAAGCGCCCCCGACCGGACGCCGCCCTTTGGTTGATTTCTGAAAGCGGATACGGCTTCCCCAGTGGCCACGCAATGATAGGATTGTTGTTTTATGGTCTTTTACTTTCAATACTGCACAGACGGCCTCTTCCCGCCAATAATTCCGAAAAAAAAAGGACGGCAACTTTTTTGTTTACCGTCCTGTCGATATGCTTTATCTTTTTGCTTGGCATCTCAAGAATTTATCTTGGTGTACACTACCCCACTGACGTAATCGGAGGCTGGTGCTTTGGATGCTTCCTTCTCGTACTTTTTTCCGCCTTTGTTAAAAATGGAACGAATTGATTTCATTCAAGAACAAACATGTCCTTGCCTGCACCACACATCGGGCAGACCCAGTCCTCCGGCAAATCTTCAAAAGCCACCCCGGGTTCAATACCGCTGTCAGGATCTCCGTCTTTGGGATCGTAAACATATCCACAGGGTTCACAAACATATCTCTTCATATTGCACCTCACTTTTTAATACATCTATCTACCTGGTTCGATTTAATCAGCGAACGACATACCTGAATTCCATATCGCCCTTCAAGTTTTTGCTTAAAAATGATTATACCATATTCACCGCGATCTAAACACTAAAAAAACAGCATGCCCGAATATTACAGACGGGCAGCTGTGACGAATGCAATATGTCACACATATTTTCTCATATACTTTAAGGCGTTCTTTTCCAATCTGCTGACCTGAGCCTGGCTGATTCCAATCTCCTCCGCCACCTCCATTTGAGTCCTGCCTTCAAAAAAGCGCATAGTCAATATATGCTTTTCCCTTGCAGGCAGCTTCTTCATTGCCTCTGATATCGAAATGTTTTCCATCCATTTTTCATCAGAGTATTTAGGATCTTTAACCTGATCCATAACATATATTGCATCCCCGTCATCATGAAATACGGGCTCAAAAAGAGATATCGGATCCTGTATGGAATCCAAAGCTATAACAATATCCTCCCTGGGCAACTCCAATTCTTTGGCGATCTCCGTTACCGTGGGCTCTTTTTGCATATCCTTCATCAACTTTTCTCTGACTTGAAGAGCCTTGTACGCAGTATCCCTCAAAGATCTACTGACACGAATCGCATTATTGTCTCTTAGATAGCGACGAATTTCACCGATTATCATGGGAACGGCGTAGGTGCTGAATTTTACATTGTGGCTGGTATCAAAATTATCCAAGGCTTTTATAAGGCCGATGCATCCAACCTGAAACAGATCGTCGGGATTCTCATCTCTGTTACTGAAACGCTTGATAACAGACAGCACGAGCCGAAGGTTTCCCCTGATGAATTCATCCCTAGTTTCTTTATCTCCTCCTTTGATCTTCTGGATCATCTCCTTCATTTGAGCATCCTTGTATACGGGCAATTTAGATGTATTTACGCCACAGATTTCGACTTTTGTTGCCATTTAACAGATCCCCGCTTCCTATTTTTGTCTGCCGGCGTGCTTATCGCCTTGCATTATTTATGTACATCGGGGTCTTTTTTATACTGTTTTATACTGTCGAAAACATATCTTCTTTGCTGTACTATCCCAGCTTCCTGATTTCTTTGCGAAGGCGGATGATTATCTTTTTTTCCAACCGGGATATGTAAGATTGGGATATCCCCATTTTATCAGCCACTTCTTTTTGGGTCATTTCTCGTCCGCTGACGAGACCGAATCTCATCTCCATAATTTGCTTTTCCCGATATGTCAGTTTTCTCATGGCATGACAAAGAAGGTTGCGATTGACCTCCTCCTCAATATGACTGTACACAATATCGCTTTCCGTACCAAGGATATCCGATAAAAGCAGTTCATTGCCATCCCAATCCACATTTAAAGGCTCATCGAAGGATACCTCTGCCCGATTCCTGCTGTTTCTTCTTAAATACATCAAAATCTCGTTTTCAATACAGCGGGAGGCATAGGTGGCCAGCTTAATATTTTTTTCGGGATTAAACGTGTTGACCGCTTTAATCAAACCAATGGTACCTATAGAAATTAAATCCTCAACATTGACGCCCGCATTTTCAAATTTCTTTGCTATATATACAACAAGTCGAAGATTTCTTTCTATAAGCGTAGATTTAATTGCTCTTACACTTTCTTTTTCAGCACCGTTATTTTTTCGATTGCTGTCACTTTTCGAAAGTCGACTTATCAGTTCCTTTTCTTCTTCAGAAGATAAAGGTGGTGGTAACACCTCACTGCCGCCTATGTAAAAAACACCTCTGCCTATTTTGCCGGTGGTTTTAATCCATATCCATAAGATTTTTATCTTGTTCCTGATTACTGCGAAAAAGCTATCATCCATTCAAAACGCCCTCCTCCATCACCGCCGGATTTAGCAGCAGCTCATACGGGATTCCGTCCCTGCTTGCAGGGAATGATCCCCCATATATACCTAAAATTATTTCTACATTTTTTGATCCTCTGCATCTGTCATGAAGCACAACGCGGTCAGGCCTGACACCTGTCAATAGGCCATTCTCTTCCCCTACAGAACAAAAAGGAATTAACCTATACCGGTATCCGATTATCGGTTCTTCACATTCAGTAATCGAATTCCAATCCGGCATAAACCCTCTTATAAGGTTTTCAGTCACGAGAAATACCGGTCGTCCCGACATGGGATCACGAAGAAAGTTCCCTGTATCCACCATACCCCGGATTAATTTACTTACACCTTCTATCTCTATCTCAACATCCACGTCCACCCTTCCCCTCCAAAGCCTTTCTTTTAGAAAAGAAATGAATACGGAAAAAAGCAGCCAGGTGACAGCCATGCCCAGAACGACGATTCGATAACTGATGTCTCCTAAATAAAATCCGCCGACCCCCGCAATCCCTATTAGTCCAACAAAATACATGACGCCGATGGTGACTCCACCCATCGCCAGGTTAATTATGTAAAAGACTAAAACCCCTTGGCCTAACCGCTTCCACCCGACAAAAGAAAACGTAAGCAATAGAACAGTGAAAGAAAACAGGAGTTTTAACCCTATAGAAACAAAAAAGGGCATACCTGTACAAAAAAGTGTAAATGCGTACAGACCACAGGAGATGCTTCCCATTACCATTCGGAGCCATTTGATCGGAAACCCGCACATCTGTCCCGTTAAAAGCAGCACAACTAATCCGGCAAGACCATTTTCCAAAAACAAATACTCCGCATAAATAACCATTAAAAAACCCTCCCAGGTGTTTGTATGATTATAACCTTGGGAGGGGTTTATTTTTTGTCAGAAACGATTGTCGAAAAACCTCTATTTCTCTACCGCTTTCTTTGCAGTCTCGGCCAGCCTTGCAAATCCTTTGGGATCGTAAATAGCCATCTCCGCCAACATCTTGCGATTGATCTCTATACCCGATACGCGCAGACCGTTCATCAGCTTACTGTAGGACATACCGTTCATCCTTGCCCCTGCATTGATCCTGGCTATCCAAAGACGCCTGTATTCCCTTTTTTTATTCTTTCTACCCACATATGCCGAACTTAAAGCCCTCATCACTGCCGGATTAGCACAACGAAAAATCTTGCTCTTTGATCCGTAGTATCCTTTTGCAAGCTTTAATATTTTGTTATGTCTTTTTTTAGAGTTTATACCTCTTTTCACCCTTGCCATTTTTGCTCCCTCCTAACCTACACACTCAACACTTTTTTTATCCGCTTTTCATCACAGGCTGCAAGCAATGTAGGCTTACGCAGATTTCGCTTTCTCTTAGCACTTTTTTTAGTGAGTATGTGGCTTTTATATGCCTTATGTCTCATAACCTTTCCGGTTCCCGTAATCTTAAATCTTTTTTTTGCCCCCCTGTGGGATTTCATCTTTGCCATATTATCGGTTCCTCCTGCCTACTATAATAATTTTATTTTTCTGTTTTAGGTGCCACTATCATAATAAGGCTCCTGCCTTCAAAGGTCGGCTTTTTTTCCACAGTGCCCACCAAAGAGACAGCATCTGAAAATTTCGCCATGACCTGTTGTCCTACATTGATGTGGTCTTTTTCTCTGCCTTTGAATCGAAGGCTCACTTTAACCTTGTCCCCATCCTTTAAAAATTTTGATGCATTGTTAGCCTTAACCATGAGATCATGCTCTTCAATGAAAGTGGAAAGCCGGATTTCTTTTACATCTATGGTTTTTTGTTTCTTCCGGGCCTCTTTTTCTTTTTTCTGCAGCTCATAGCGGTATTTTCCATAGTCAAGAATCCTACAGACCGGTGGGGTTGCGTTAGGGGCGATATTTACCAGATCCAGTTTCCGATCACTAGCCAGCAATAACGCCTCATCTATGCTGAGAATCCCTAGCTGGGTTCCATCACTGTCAATAACTCTGACTTCCTTGTCACGAATCTCTTCGTTGATAAGATTTACCTTGCTAATGTTTCGCACCTCCCAATAAAAAAAGCGGGGTTGTAAAAAGTCCGCTCTCGAAAATCTGCCATATCATTCCAAAGAAATGATGAAAACAGTCAGTTCCTATTAACCGTTACAGCTTACGCCGCAAGGTGAGAAGCGGAATACTTCTACTTTCTGTCTACTACGTGAGGATATCACGGACGCAGCTGTTTTGTCAATGCATTTTTAAAGTTTAAGTCAGGCCA
>CAYRNC010000074.1:0-8761 GCA_964425645.1 uncultured Oscillospiraceae bacterium
AATGCTGCTCGGCCAGGATCTCCGTGGGTGCCATGAACGCCGACTGGCAGCCGGACTTCCACGCATACCAGCAGCAGGCCGCTGCAACGGCCGTTTTACCTGATCCCACATCGCCTTGCACAAGCCTGTTCATCACCTTGCGGCTTTCCATATCGTCTTCTATTTCCTTTATGACACGCTTTTGGGCGCGTGTTAATGCAAAAGGCAGCTTGTCAATAAACAACTCTAAATCTGCTTTTTCGCAAAAAACTATTCCATGTTCTGCACTTGCATATTTTTGTTTTACAAACGACAATCCAAGCTGCAATAAAAACAATTCATCAAATATAAGACGATATCTCGCCTCTTTAAGTCTTCGAATGTCTTTTGGAAAATGTATATGCCTTATTGCGTATTCCAGTCCGCACAGCCTATTTTTTACGCGCATGTCTTCCGGAATATAATCCACGAGCCCAGGCGCCAAAAGCAGAGCCTCTCTTTGCCATTTTCTAAGTTCATTTTGTGTAATACCCCCGGGCAAAGGATAAACCGGGAGTATTGAAGGCGTAGATTTATCAGGGTCCCGATCAATTTCAGGGTGTACCATTGCCAAGCCTACGCCCAAGGCGCTGATTTTACCATAAAATCCATAAGAAGCATCTTTGAACAAAAGACGCTCCATATAGGGGCTATGAAAAAATATTATTTCTATTTCACCGGTGTCATCCTGCACCAGAAGCCTTAAAACATGTTTGTTGCCGTAACGATATCTGCCCTTTGTCATAGATTTAATCTTTGCCCTGATTAAGACCGATTCACCCTCCCTCAGCGAAGCGACAGATCTTATATTCCTTCTGTCTTCATAATCCCTCGGATAATAGTAAAGAAGATCCTTAATTATGTGGATCCCCGACTTATTTAATATATGGGATTTTTTCGGACCTATGCCTTTAAGGGCGATAACATCGTCCTCCAGTTTTATATTTTTAACCATTGTCGCTATTATCCCTTAATCTCTATGTTTCTTCTCGATATCTGCTTTGATATGAGCCCGGTTATAACCAAAGCTATACTGTTGGCTTCTATCCGAATATATTTTTCCAAATCGGTTTTAATATCGTGTATAAGCTGTTCGGTTATCATGCTGATGCTTGAACCAAACCTTATAACTATATAAATCCTGAGGTCTAAACCTTTTTTCCCCATGCTTATATCCATGTGGTCAGAAACATCAGCACGTTTATGGCGTAGACCGATGATCTTACCTTTATGATTGGATATCCATACCCTTCCGCCGAAATGCGATACGGCTTTTGCTACAATTTTTCCGATAACGGCCTTATCGACGGAAATGTATCCTTCATCGAATTCTATTTTATAAAGCAAGGCAAGTCCTCCTTTAATTTTTAATAGTAGCATACCAGCATGTTAATTTAAAGCGTTGAAACGATTCGTTTATGTTCATTTATTTTACCCTGATTATGAAAAAATGTTTTACAGCAATATTTTCTTATGCTATAATGGCATTTGTTCGGTTAAAGGTAAAAGTGCTTAATAAGCGTAAAATACTTCCACAATATAATCAAGGAGGTGTAAAAATGTCAAAAAAATGTGAGATATGCGGCAAAGGACAGGCGTCCGGCAACAAGGTAAGCCACTCCAACAGGCATTCCAGGAGAAAATGGAACGTCAACCTGCAGACAGTAAAAGTTATGGAAAACGGTACTGTATCGAGAAAAAAGGTCTGCACACGCTGCATCCGGTCAGGGAAAATAACTAAGGCTATATGAAAGACAAATCAAAAAATCCATTTATATTTGACTAAATGGGTTTTTTTATACCGTAAACAGTTTGTAGCCGCAAAATATCATTATGGCTCCCAAAACAATCAACCATATCCTTGACGGCAACAAAAATGCACAAATTGTTACAGCACCTACTATTAACAGGACCAAACCAAAAAGTTCGGCCTCTCCGCTTTTGCAGCCGCCGTATTTTTTTTTAACAGGGCGCTTCAATACATCCTTCCTTTCACATTATTTAAAAAATAAAATTATCATCAGCACCGACAGTATAAATAAAAAACCGGCACACCAAATTTGAATAGGTATCACATGAATTACTATCATGCCGCCGCAAAAGCATAATGTGATCCCGAGCAACTTAAATAAAACCCGGCCGCGCCTTTTATACATGCTATCGCCGATCCCACCAAAAAAAATAGCCGCTTTCATACAATGTATGCAAACGACCCATTTATTGTTACTTTTAACTATCGCGGTCTGTTTTATATTGTGGCTTAAGATTCCCTATCTTATTTCTTCTTCTGTTCAAAATGCCGTATATATCCTCAATCGGTATATTCTTTTGAACCAATAATACAACAAGATGGTAAAGCAGATCACATATTTCATCGGACAAAGCCGTAATGTCATCATCCTTTGCTGCAATGATTACCTCACTGCATTCTTCGCCGCACTTTTTTAGAATTTTATTCAGTCCCTCAGAAAACAGATAACAGGTGTAAGAGTTTTCAATAAGATTCTTTTGCCGGGCAGCAACAGTATTATAGAGAGCCTTTAAGGAATCTGACTCATTTGCACAATCAACAGCGTCATAGAGCCGCCCTTTGTCGTAAAAACAACTTTTTTCTCCTGTATGACATGCAACTCCAGTTTGTATCACCTTCACCAATAGCGTGTCGTCATCGCAATCCGGCGTAATGGAACAGACCTTTTGGAAATTTCCCGATTCGGCGCCCTTATTCCACAGCTGATCCCTTGAACGGCTGTAAAACCAGGTGTATCCGGTTTCTATGGTTTTTTCGAGGCTTTCAAGATTCATATAAGCTAACATCAGAACTTGACCGCTGTCATTTTCCTGAACGACAGCCGGTATTAGCGGTGACTTTTTAAAATATATTGACAGATCCATGATACAACCCCCATACATTAAACAGGTATACCCTGATGTGCCAGTACTTCTTTGATTTTCCCTACGGAAAGATCTCCGTAGTGGAAAATTGAGGCTGCAATCGCTCCGTCCGCTTCGGTCTTCTTAAATAGTTTTACTATATGCTCTACTGTTCCGCAGCCTCCTGAAGCTATCACCGGAATATTTACTGCATCGCATACCGCTTTCAGCATGGGAAGGTCAAAGCCCTCTCTTGTTCCATCGGCGTCTATTGATGTAAGCAAAATTTCCCCTACACCTTTCTTAGCCATATCTTTCGCCCATTCCGTCACATCTAACTTTGTGTCGGTTTTCCCTCCATCTGTAAATACATTAAATCCTCCCTGTGTATTTCTTGCACCATCTATCGCCACGACTATTTTCCCGCCTCCAAACTTGTCAACAGCCTGCTTTATCAGGTTCGGGTTTTTAAGCGCTTCGGAATTAACAGACACCTTCGCAGCGCCGGATAAAAGCATTTCCTCAATGTCCTCAAGGCTTTTTATACCACCTCCTGCAGTTAAAGGGATGGAAAGTCTGGCTGTCGTACTGCGCACCGCATCCGACAGAGTTTTTTTGCCTTCTGCTGTGGCTGCGATATTCAGAAAAACCAACTCCCCTGCTCCTTGGCTTTCATATATTAGTGCACGCTCAACAGGATCTCCCATAACTTTTATATCCTTAAAATTTATACCTTTTACAATTTTCCCGTCTTTAAGATCCAGACAGGGAATGATGCGTTTTAACCTCATATTTCATCACCTCGTGCCTTTTTCATGGTTTATCGCTGTCTTAAGGGAAAGTTTCCCCTTATAGATAGCTTTCCCGCAAATTGCCCCGTACAGACCCATATCGGACAGCGTCCTGATGTCGTCCAGCGTACGTATTCCGCCGCTGGCAATGATGTTAACGGATACAGCCTCCGATATTTCATTTAACTGATCTGAATTGGGACCGTTCAGGGTGCCGTCCTTTGATATATCTGTGAATATAAGGGTCTTTACTCCTATATCTTCCATATCTTTTGCCAGATCAATAAAATCAATTCCACTGTTTTTAAGCCAGCCGAAGCCTTTTACCTTGCGGTCTTTTGCATCGATACCCACGGCTATCCGACCCCCGAACTCTGTTACTGCCTCTTTAACAAGCAGCCGCTTATTTATCGCTATCGTACCAAGCACTATGCGGCTTATGCCTTTTTCGAGATAGTATGAAATATCCTTTAGGGATCTAATTCCGCCTCCCAGCTGAACCTTAAGACCGGTATTCTTTGCTACCTCAACAAACAGATGGCTGTTTTCTGGTTTGCCCGAAAGGACGCCATCAAGATCAACCATATGAACCCATTCCGCCCCCTCCTTTTCAAAATAGAGGGCTGTTGTAAACCAGTCTTCCGCAACTTTTTCTACAGTATCAAAATCCCCGCGCGTCAGGCGTACACATCTTCCTTCTTTGATATCTATTGCTGGTAAAATTATCATTACAAAATCCCCTTAGACGATAATACGTTTCCGCTGTCTCCCTTTCGAACAGCTGCTTTGACTGCATGAGCAAAGGCCTTAAAAACAGCTTCAGCCTTATGGTGGTCATTTTCTCCATACAGTAAATTGATATGAAGCGTTACTCCCGCATTCACAGCAAACGCATGGAAAAATTCTTTTACCGTTTGACTGTCCATTGCACCCAACGCCTGTCCATTAAATTCGCAATTAAAAACCAAATACGGCCTCCCACTTATATCAATGCTGCATGCAGCCAAAGATTCATCCATAGGTATAGCGGCAAATCCGTATCTTTCAAGGCCTTCCTTATTTTTTGTGAGCTTTTTAAAAACCCTCCCGAATGCTATACCTACATCCTCAATGCTGTGATGACAATCCACATGGAGATCCCCTTTACATTCAATCATGAGGTCGATACCGCTGTGCAGGGCCAAGGAGATCAGCATGTGATCAAAAAACCCTATTCCCGTATCGATATGCGATTTACCTGTACCATCCAGATTTATTTTTATGACGATATCGGTTTCCTTCGTTTTTCTTTCCCACGAATATTGCCTCATAATTGCTCCCTTCCTTTATCACCGACGCCATCAAATATTTCCTTTAATGCGGCGATTAAAATTCTATTTTCCTCATCGCTCCCCACGGTGATCCTCAATCCTGTTTCAAATAACCGAACCAGGATAGAACGCTTTTTCAGTTCTCTGAAAATATAGTCGTTGCAGGCGCTTTCTATTAAAATAAAATTTGCATCGGAGCGGTGAACTTTCTTCAGCTTTTTTTCGTCTTTAAATTGCATCAGCATTACAAAAAGATCATCCTTGTATTTCTTTACTCTTTCAATATTCCTATTCAAATATTCACGCTTAGAAAGAATCAATTTACCCACCGCCTGCGACAGAGAATTAACGTTGTACGGAGGCCGAAGGCTGTTTAACACATCAATTATTTTTTCGGAGGATACCGCAAAGCCTATTCGAAGGGCCGCACAGGAAATCGCTTTAGAGCAGGTTCTTAATACGAGAAGATTGTCAAATTCCTCAATTGCATCTAAAACCGATTGATCGGAAAAATCCATATAGGCTTCATCGACAACAACTAAGGCCTGTGTGTTGTTAACTATGTAAAATACATCTTCTCTTTTTAACGTTTTCCCCCCGTAGCTGCCCGGATTGGAGAAAATCAACAACCTTGCCTCGTTTTCCTCAACCTTTTTTACCATTTCCTTTGGATCTACGGAATAATCCGCCCTTTTCTGGGCAAAAGAGATCTTTCGCCCGTAATGCTCTGCAAAAATCCTATACATGGAAAAGTCCGGTTCGCTCGCCACAAATGACTCATCTTTAGAAAGGAATGAACCTATTATCATCGCTATAAGTTCGTCAGATCCGTTTCCAGCTATAACGCACGAGGGCTTTACACCATAAAAGGCTCCAAAAGCCTGTCTTAACTCTAAAGATGTATCCTCCGGATATCGGTTCAAGGGAATACTCTTTACCGCATCGATTATTTCCTTTTTAAAATCGAAGGCCGGATCTATAAAATTTTCATTGGCATCTAAACAGACTGAATATTTTCCGTCTGCAACAGGGTAGGGTTTAAGTTTTTTGTTGCGCTCACTCATTTCATAGCTCATACCTGACCCTCCTTTTCCATCTGCTTTATAAGCGAATCTATCGCATTTTTTTTAAGCTTCATACTGGCTTCGTTTACTATTAGTCTGGCTGATATGTCAGTAATCTCCTCAGCCACCATAAGTCCATTTTCTTTCAATGTGGTCCCGGTTGCGGCGATATCAATTATGCCGTCTGCAAGAGACAGAATAGGCGCAAGCTCGACTGAACCCTCTATACGAATGATCTCGACATCCATCCCCTGTTCTTCAAAATACGCTCTTGTAACATTCGGATACTTTGTTGCTACTCTTTTTGTTGAATATCCGTTATAAAAGTCCTTTCCCTCCGGCACAGCCAAAACAAAGCGACAGGCACCGAATCCTAAATTTAAAATCTCGTAAAATACGCCGCCATACTCTAAAATTGTATCCATACCTACAATACCCAGATCGCATACCCCGTGCTCCACATAGGTTATAACATCTGCCGCCTTTGCAAACACAACATCAAGTTCACTTTCTGGAATGGACAGAAACAGCTTCCTCCCTTTATCCCGGAGACCGCTGCAATCAAACCCCATGGACTTAAACAACTCGACAGCATCCTTTTCCAGGCGTCCCTTGGTCAAAGCGATTCTTAACCTATTTTCCCGCAAAGGTGATTCGCCGTCTGCGGCTGCCGTCTTTAATTTGCTTGATACCAGCAAATCTGCATTTATTCCGAAGCCTATGGCCGGCAAATCTACACCGAATTCTTTAAGAAGTCCGTCATACCGTCCCCCTGAAAGAACAGCCTCTCCTACAGATTCCATATAACCGCGAAAAACAAGCGAGTTGTAATAATCCGCCTGATTGACAAGTCCAAAGTCAATTATAATGTTATCCCCCAACCCGTTCTCTTCAAGAGCGCTATAAAGATTTAAAAGCCCATCAAGCATATGTAAAATGCGGTCGTCGCACCCTTGAAAAAGCCCGAAAGCCTTGTTAAATACCTCTCTGCCTCCGAAAAGACTTGGTAATTCCCTCAGCAGCCGAACGCTGTCTTTATTTTTTCCGCAGCCGCCCCCTGCATATTCCAAACGGTCTAGCTTGGCGGATAACGCTGCATAATTCTTTGCGGCTATGTACTCATGAATCTTTGCTTTGTCGTCCCTGTCCACATCAAGATTATTCATCAAAAATTTAAATATCCCTACATTCCCTATCTCGAGACGAAAATTATCAGCGCCGCATTCATGAAGCGCCGAGGCGCCCAACATAACAATATCGACATCGACCTGAAATGATGATTCGCCGATATGCTCTATGCCTATCTGCATTATTTCATTTCTTCGACCCTGCAGCCCTGGATTTTTACGATATATTGTCTGTCCATAATACAATTTCAAAGGCAGCCTGCAACCCTTCAGTCTAGTAGCGGTTAATCTGGCGATGGGAATGGTAGAGTCAGGCCTGGCCACCATTATACGACCCTTATCGTCTATCAGTTTGTACATATTCTCCTGCGGGAAATACATGTTGCCCGAGGAAAACACATCATAGAATTCAAAACCCGGTGTAATTACCTGATGATAGCCTTCACTTTCAAAAAGGTTATTAAGCGTATTAATGATGCTTTTTTGCATGGAGCATTCCGCATAAAGCAGGTCCTTTGTTCCTTCCGGAGTTACTCTGTCATACCGTTTCATTTTATACTCCTGAATGATTTAATTTAATGATGCACCGTTATATTGCTGCATCAGTTTACCCCATTGAAGCGAATTTGTCAACACCTTTCAGATTATATTCATAGCAATCACAAGGATTTTGCAGTTAAACCTTGCTGATAAACACTGCTGTACCCGAAAAACCCTCCAGCCGAAATGTAGACAGATCTTTGAAAGATACCCTGCCGCTTATAAAATAGTCAGATATTTTTTCGTCACCTGCAACGTTTAAGGGCAGCTCCTTTTCTCCGTAATCTCCGTTTACCGCGATAAGAAGCCTTGAGGCCTTACCCACTCTGTGAAAGACATATAGACCGTCATTTGTATACCCGGGCACAAATTCAAGAGCCTCCCCTTCTTCAAGAGAAAATGCTTTCCTTCGAAAGGTCATCAGCCTTCTATAATGAAGCAGAATATTTTGATCTGCCTTGGATTTGACAAAACATGCTCTGTTAAGAGGATCCCTACCGCCTTTCATGCCTATCTCATCGCCATAATAAATACAGGGAATCCCCGGCATAAAGCCCCATAAAATTAAAGAGGCATAGAATCGGTCAAGCCCCTCGCTTCTTGGCCTTCCCTCTGACAGGATCGTCAATATACGGGGAGTGTCGTGAGTTCCAAGTATATTCATCAAACCATAGAAAACAGTTTTAGGATAATTCCTCCAAAGTCTTTCTACAGTTTTTGAAAATCGAAATGCATCCCCATCGGAACCCAGGAACCGTATAATTGCATCCCTTAAAGGATAATTCATCACGCTGTCAAGCTGATCCCCTTGTAAATATCTCCTTCTCACTCCGTAACTTATTTTTTCTGATGCATCCTCCCAAACCTCCCCTACTATTGCAGCGTCCGCATTAACGGATTTAACGACCTTTCGAAATTCATCCAAAAATATGTCGGGAAGTTCATCAACGACATCGAGCCTGAAGCCTGCAGCACCCATTGAAAGCCAATGTCTGACCACAGAATTTTTTCTGCGTATTATAAAATCTAAATATGAA
>CAYRNC010000075.1:0-5571 GCA_964425645.1 uncultured Oscillospiraceae bacterium
CTCCAAATGAAGCTGATGACATATGCCGTTTCCCGGCTTAGAGTATAAGATTCCATGACGTTTAGCCGCACTCTTTATAAATTCATGATCATCAGCATTTTCAAATCCTGTTTGCAGCGTGTTATGATCGATATAAGCGACAGAGAGCTCTGTTTTAATGTTGTCAACATTCATGGCCTCAAGCTGCAGATAAACCATGGTCCCCGTGGAATCCTGAGTAAGCGTTTGATCGATGCGAACGGTGATTTCTTCACCGGGTTTAAGTTCACCTGAAATCAAATGATCTTTCAATATTTTGTAAGTAACCGTACCCTTCATTCTTGTACCCTTCCTCATAATTGTATTTTTGTATACAATTATACAACCTGTGCTGTGCTTTCGTCAAGCTAATACGGTAGGAGCTAATCAAATTCCATGGACTTAAGGTATTCGTCAGAAAACCCTGAGCAGGCGGTAAGCTCGACATGAGTGATTTCCCCTGCAAGCTTTTCCGCTATTTTTCGTGACTTTTTGGACAGTAAAGCCATGGCGGCGCCTACTCCGGCAGCATTACCTTCAAATACTATTCTATCACGGTCTACGCCCGGTAAAAGGCCGATCGTCAATGCGCTTTCGATGTTTATATATCTTCCGAATATCCCTGCAAGATGAACATGGAGAATATCTTCTTGTGCAGAATCCATCTGCATAAGCATAATATTAATGCCGGCACGGATCGCAGCTTTTGCCAATTGCACTTCACGAATATCTTTTTGTGTTATTACGATATCCTCGCATTCATCGTTAAAGGCTAAAACGAATTCTTCCCCGTTTCTTCCTTTACGAAAACGCTTTCTGACCGCTTCCGAAATTTCTTTTTTATCAATGTATTCCGGTTTTATGAGCTTACCTGTTTTATCAATCAAGCCTAAACGAATCATCTGTGAAACAGCATCGATTATTCCCGATCCGCAAATGCCTTTTGCCATACCCCCGCCTATTACATCGGCTTCAACATCTTCATCAATTCTAACCTTTTCGATAGCACCATCTGAAGCCCTCATTCCTTGATAAATAGAAGCCCCTTCAAATGCAGGCCCCGCCGCTGTTGAACAGGCAAGCATCCGTCCGTTTCCTGCAAGCACTATTTCTCCGTTCGTCCCTATATCGATCAAAAGATGAATTTTATCATCGCATCTTTGATTTGCGCTTTTGATTATATCGGTTGCTAAAATACCTGCGGTAATATCCGAGCCCACATGTCCGGCAATATTCGGCATCAAATAAAAACGCGTACATACATTCCCTGCAAGCCCAACACCATTGGCACTGCCGGAGACGCTATTTTTAAACGCAGGTGAAAACGGTGAAAAGGCCAGTCCGGCAGGGTTGATACCAAGGAATAAATGGCTCATCGTCGTATTTCCGACAATCACATATTCATATACATTGTTTAATTTTATGTCGAACCTGTCAGCCAGTTTCACGGCTATGTAATTTAGGCAATCAATTATCTCCTTGTGAAGAAGTCTTAAATTAGCTTCCTTTTCTGCTGCAAAAGCGATCCTCGAGATAACGTCCGCACCGTGCAGGCCTTGGGGGTTAAATTCCGCGGCGGTCCCTATCAGTTTAGCGGCCGAAAGATCCCACAGATAAGCTGAAACGGTGGTTGTCCCTATATCAAATGCTACTCCGTAGCACTCTTTTTTTAAGTGTTCCGATCCAATGCGAGTCTCGCTTAATCCCCCATCGGGTATGAAGCCATCAGGCAGTGAAAATAGTTTGGATTTTCTTTCGGCAGCCTCTTTAAACGTCGTCACTAAAACAACGGTATCAGTAAGAGGTTTAAACCTGCACGCAAGCCTGTATCCGTCTCTAAGTTCAGATGACGTAAACTTGGCAATTTCTTTTTCATCCGGTATACCGATATTTCCTTCAATCAATTTTATAATGCATTTACCGCAGGTTCCGCTTCCCCCGCAATTACCGTCAATCGGTACTCCCGCTTTTTCAGCTAAATCCAATACGGTTTCTCCCTGCTTAAACCTGAGGCTTATAGCCTGCGGTAAAAAGGTTATGTTCATAACACCCTCCAAGGTTTTTATTCATATGATAATTTACAGAAATTGCAGCCTGCTGCATTGCCGACACAATCTGCACAGCTACGCATTGGCAGAGCGCGAGGATCGGTGACGACAAGAAATAATCCGACGCAGCTTTTTGGGGGGACAATGACGCCGGATTCTTTTACACTTATCCCCAGCTTTTGTGCATTTAATACCTTAAAAAAATCTATTGACTGCTTAATATCCATACCATACAGGCCAGGCCCGAATTTATCCGATAAATACAGGCTGTTTCCTAAGGAATCCGGATGAATGTTTTCAATTTCCTTGATGATGTATGTTTTCAACAAATCCGCGGCTGCTTCGACATACGCCGTCCCCCATATATCGGCAAGCAGCTTATCCATAATATTATCGTCTTCGGAAAACAGGCATTCCCCTGCAGTCAGCAAATAAATATAAACTGCTTTAACCGTCCTGTCTTTAATCCTTTCAAAAGCTTTGCATGTAAAAATGCTGCCGCCTATCTCAATTTTGCCCCCGGAATAAACATCCCGGCCATAAGAAGATACGACGGCTTTAATGCCTACACCTTCTAACCCGGACTTCCTTATATTCATCGCCTGTTCTAACATTCTTTTATCGCCCGCGCAAAAGCGAACTAAGTATCCCCGGGCCTTTTTGCATACTTCTTTTTCGTCTATAAAAATAAGTCGGTTTTTCATTGCTTTCTTTTCGCTTCTGTTCCTTTATCAACCTTGCCCATTTTAGAATTGTTTAACATCCGGGAATTATAATAACGTCGATAGCATCATTTGTAAAGCACATCCCCTATTCTCTTAAAATCGGATGAATGTACCTGCCCTTATTAACAGTTGTTTTACCATATTGGATGGCAGCCTCGGGACATCTTTGAATACATGCCATACACTGTGTGCATATGCTTCCGAACACCGGCCTGTTTATAACTTTTATATTATCCACAGGACATACTTTCTCACAAAGACCGCAGGCGGTGCAGGCAGCTGTTGCATAAAATTTGTCCGGCTTCATTCCAAACTTGTTAAAGACGGGATTTATAACTGTTGTCAAAAGGGCGGGAAATGTTCCTTTTGTAACATCGAAGACACCCCTGCTCTGTTTTTGAATACTATTTATAATATAGCCGATTCGTTCATCAGCCTCTACAAGCTTCTTTTTTTCTATATTCTCGGTATCTACATCGTTTAAAATAATGTAATTATTGGGCATGATCAGGGAGAACCCGCTGTGAAGTGTCATCCCTTTTTTTCTCATCTCTTTTTTCAACACACCCATTGTGTTTCCTATATTCTGACTGCAGGTTGCGACGGAATATATGAAATGATCCTTATAATTTGGTAAGGATAATCTCCGTATGAACTCAATCACCATAAAAGGAGGGGCCCATGCGTAGACCGGATAAACAAACCCTACAGATTCACCAGCCTCAAGAAAGTATTCGAGCTTTTTATCCTTTCGCTTCATCTCATCCGGGATACAATACACTGAGTCGCCGCTTGTTTCAGCTATTTTTTGTGCCGCATAAAACGAGTTTCCTGTGCCGGAAAAATAGAATATCATCCCATGCCTCCTTTAAAAAAACCGGATAAAGGATCTTCGGCTGCTTTATGCCTTAGTCGCTGTTATCCGGCTTTTCTTTCAAAACGCTGTTATTAAATTAATACAGATTAGCAAAAATCTTTCTGATTTCATTTCTGTCTAAAAAGACGTAGTTATTGGCTAGAAGTCTTTGCTGATTGGCTATCGTGCTGTCTGTAAATTCATCAATTTGAGCCTGGGTCATTCCGTATTCTCTTAAAGGTTTTTTAGCGATTAACTTACCTAAGAAAACATCCAATTCTTCATACACATCATCTTTTGGACCGCAACCCAATGCATCGGCAAATATCCTAGTAGCCTGGACTATCTTTCCTTCAGGGTCCTTGCGCATATACATTTTAAATACTTCCGTAAAGAACTGATAGTTTGCTTCGCCGTGGGGCACGTGAAAAGCGCCGCCTATCGAATAAGATAAAGCATGAACGGCGGCACATCCGGCATTGCCGAAAGCTATCCCCGCATAATTCGATGCAAGAACAAATTCCTTCAGATGCTTGAATCTGTTATCCTCTCCATCGGCAACTATTCTCTTATATCCGTCCATAATCATTTTGATTGCCTCAAGGGAGTACATTTCCGTAAAAGTCGATGCCTTGGGTGAAAGGTAAGATTCAATTGCGTGAATCAATGCGTCGACTGAGCTCGTTACAAAAAATTTGTACGGCAGCCCCTTTATGGTCTCGGGAACTAAAACAGCAATATCCGCATAGGTTTCATCTACCGCAATACCTTTCTTGGTATTTAACGATTTAAGTTCTGCAATAGCAACATTGGTAACTTCGCTGCCTGTTCCGCAAGTGGTTGGAACGGCTATAAGCTGCTTTTTCTTAACGGGAGCAACTTTGCCGGTAAACAGGTCGAGAGATTTTTCAGGAACATCCAAAGCAAGGATCTTGCAAATATCCACTATAGTTCCCCCGCCGAAAGCGATGATGCGATCAAAATCATATTTTTGCATTTCCTTTGAAATGGCATCTATCATTTCGTCCGAGGGTTCTCCTGAACCGAATTTCTCCTGAAAAATCACATTGGTTTCCACATCCAATGGTTTCATATAGGGTGTGTAAAGCCATTCATTGGTCAATACAAGATCTTTTTTTCCCACATGAAATTCATCGTGAAATTCTTTAAATGTATCAAAATAAAATATCTTTGGGACGACCCTTAATGCTAACATGCTCATTACCTCCTTAACTTAATCAATATTTTTCATGGAACCTTTTTTCAAACTCCATAGCCAGTTCATCCCTTACATTTGGATGGGCAATATCAATTAGATTTCTGGCCCTTTCCCTGAGACATTTTCCCTTTAGGGGAGCGATCCCATATTCCGTTATAACGTAATCCACATCATTTCTAGATGTGGTGACAGGTGCTCCTTTTTCCACAAAAGAAACGATTTTTGATATCATGGTTCCATCTCTTTTAACTGTCATTGAAGGCATAGCAATTATAGCCTTGCCCCCCTCTGCCATCGCAGTACCTCTGACGAAATCAACCTGGCCGCCTACTGCAGAAAATTGTCTTAATCCCATAGCCTCTGAAACAACCTGTCCTTGCAGGTCGACTTCTATAGCAGAGTTAATCGATACCATTTTATGCTGTTTCATAATTATTGCAGGGTGGTTTGTATAATCCACTGTCTTAAGCTCCAATACCGGATTATTGTGGGCAAAATCATACAGCTTTTTACTTCCCATAAGGAATGTTACTGTCATTTTCTCTTTATCGAAATTCTTGTGTTTTCCGGTGATTACACCTTTCTCATAAAGTGCCAGCGTTCCGTCGGAAATCATTTCAGAATGTATGCCAAGATCCTTCTTATCACCCAAAAACAGCATAACTGCATCAGGTATACCTCCGATACCTAACTGTAAGGTAGATC
>CAYRNC010000075.1:5581-8354 GCA_964425645.1 uncultured Oscillospiraceae bacterium
AATTAAAGAAGCACAGTGGCTCCCGATTTTTTCTTCAACCTCTGTTATCTTGCCTTGTTTAGATTCAAAAAGTGGAACCGAGGCTTCAACAATGTGGTCAAAATCATCCACATGTACCATTTCACCGATGGTCCTCGGCATTTGATCGTTTATCTGAACAATTACGGTTCTTGCAGACTTAACAGCCTGCCAAGTGTAATCCACAGAGGTTCCCAAACTGCAAAACCCCTTATCGTCGGGTGGTGTTGCCTGGATCATCGCCACATCACATCTTAATTTACCCTCGCGTATCAATTTAGGTATCTCATGAAAAAACGCAGGTGTAAAATCCGCTCTGCCCTCCTCAATGGCACCTCTAGTATTGGCACTTACGAATAAAGGATTGGCCCTAAAATGTTTTTCCATTCCGGGGAGCGCATAACTTCCGCTTCCCAAACTAACCATATGCTTAATTTCAACATTGCGATACTGTTCTTTGTTGGCCACCATGGCTTCGACCAACACCGGAGGCTCTCCCACACAATGGGCCAGCACCACGACGTCACCGCTTCTGATGTTTTTTACAGCCTCGTTTGGAGTGCATAATTTCCTCTTATAATCCTCTTTCCAGCTCAAATGTTTTCCCTCCTTGCGAATTTTTTAAAAAATCCTCCAGCTTTTGAATTATATCTTCCATATGAGTCTCATCCCAAATTTTTATAAAGAAGTATCTGATTTCATATTGTTCATAAGATGCACAACAATTTGGACAGCCGCCGATTATCAGCAGCAGGTCATATACACGACCTTCACTTGCATATTCAAATTCAACTCTGCCGGTAAAATGCTGCTCTATCTTATCTAACACATCCCCTCTCCGAAATCGTGGATTACAACCCCCGCAGAATTTTACCCCACATAACATAGATTTCCTCCGGATTCTACAAGGACGGTTCCGTCAGGAACCGTCCCTCCCAGTTGATGCCGCTTATTTTTCAATTCCGGCAATTTTTTTTGCCAGTTCTTTCTTTGCTTCAATATTACCCTGTCTTGAAATCATTATCCTTTGAGCCTGAGGGGATCCGGCGCCGTGAAGCGATTCGGTACGGTAGCCCACTGCCGCCGTCCCAAGGCACATGTTTTCGAGGAAGCGCAAAATTCGCATTCTTTCCTCCGTTGTTGCCGTGGAAGAACCTCTGAAATATTTATTACATACTTCACCGATTGTCTCGCCGTTTTTACCTACCTTAAAATCGGATTTGAAATCCTTCTCCGACGGCATGGTTACCATCAGTCCGCCTCCAATTTCCTCCGCCAGCCTTACAATTTCATAGGGGAATCTGGTAACATTCAGCTTACATACATTGGCAAGAAGCATGTCGATCTGATAATTACCCGCCTCGGTGGGATACCCCTCGGCAGAGCAGGCAATACCGCAGCAATACAAAGTTTCGTTTAAGTGGGTCATCTCTATCAGCTTATCTTTAATATGTGAGGCTCTGTTAACACCGTTATAGTCGGCAGCCAAAGCTGCAGCTCCAATGACTACATCGCCTACACCGACTTTGCAGCCGCCATAGCTCTGCCTGTGATAACCTGCAAATCTTTCAACGAGTACTCCCGCAAAATCCCATTCCTCACACATGAACACTCTTTCATTGGGAACAAATACATCATCAAACACAACCAGCGCTTCCTGGCCCCCGAATTTCTTATTACCAAGATCTATATCGGCACCTTCCTCAAGCTTTCTGGTATCGCAGGATTGCCTGCCATAAATCATATAAACGCCTTCCGCATCAGAGGGGACCGCAAAGGAAACCGCATAGGCTTTGTCTTCCTCCCGCAGAGATATCGTAGGCATAATCAAATGCTCATGGGAATTAATTGATCCCGTCTGGTGGGCTTTTGCCCCCCTCACTACGATACCGTCCTTTCTTTTCTCCACAATATGTAGGAATAGGTCCGGATCATCCTGCTTGCTTGGCGCCTTACCTCTGTCCCCCTTCGGGTCAGTCATAGCCCCGTCCACAGTCAAATCGTTTTCCTGAACATATTTAAGATATTCAATAAACCTCTTGTGGTATTCCGTACCATATTTTTTATCGATCTCATAGGTTGTAGAAAATTCTGCATTAAACGCATCCATTCCAACACATCTTTGGAAACAAGAAGAGGTATTTTGGCCTAGCAAACGCAGCATTTTAACTTTTTTACGCAGATCATCCGTACTTTGATGAAGATGATTAAAGCGGTTTGTAACTTTACCGGTCAAATTGGATTTTGCCGTCATTAAATCTGCATATTCAGGGTTATGGGCCAGTTTATAGGTCATCGCCACACAATTGATGGACGGGCGGATGATAGGATGATCTACCCAATTCTCTACTTTTTCACCGAACATATACACTCTGGTTTTTAATTTTCTTAAACTTTCGATATACTGATTTTCTGTCATTAACATAACATTCCACTCCTTTTCCTTAAGTTAGTGACGATCTCTGTTATAACATATGCAAACTTTATGCCACACATTGTAATATTACCTCATAACTGTTTGTTCAAAATCTTTTTAGCTATTTCTATCAGATCCTCGCTTACGGAAGTGTCAAGTACAACGTCTGAAACTTCGGGAAGGGCCTCCATAACGATGTTTTTTACAACTTCTTCTATTGTATACTGTGCCGAAGGGCAGGAGCTGCAGGCGCCTGTAAGTCTTATTTTTGCGATACCATTCTCATATCCTGCAAGCGTCGCCCCACCGTGATGGGAGGCCAAAAGAGGATTCACCTTG
>CAYRNC010000076.1:0-8341 GCA_964425645.1 uncultured Oscillospiraceae bacterium
TTTGCGGAAAGAATTCCGTGCACCTCATAAATCCTGTCTTTGTTGTCGGACAATGTCTGCTCAGCCTGTTTCAGTTCATTTAAAAGCAAATCGTATTCCCGGCTTTTTTGATGAAATTCTTCCTCTAAATCGATTAAATTTTGGGATATGTCTTCATTATTCCTTCTTTGCTGTTTTTGATTCTCTTCTTCCTGCAACCTTTTTCGCAGCAAAACTTCCAATTCTTCATCCAAGCGTTTGCGGTTGTTTTCAATATTTAAAAGCCTTTCATCAGATATCTGTATTTGATTGTTTAACAAGTTGATATCCTCTGTCAAATCCGCCATCCGCCCCCTTATTTCATCGCTAGACAGATTCAGTTCCATACCTCTTTCCCGATTGATTAAGGCCTCTTTATCCGCAGCCGCTTTTTCTGCTGCTGCCGCTTTAATCTGCTTTGAAAGCTCTTCCATATCCTCTTTTATGTATTTGTTTTTTTTCTCATTCCCCTCAATATTCTTTAAGGTTATATTTATCTGCAGCCTCCTGTACTCATCGCGCAAAGCAATATATTCCGTAGCCTTTACGCTTTCCTCTTTCAGCCTGTCCACCCTCGACTCTATTTCCCCTATGATGTCGTTAACTCGATCAAGGTTACCTTTTCCGCTCGTAAGTTTACGCTCGGCTTCTTCCTTCCTGCTCCGATATTTTACTATACCCGCCGCCTCTTCAAAAATTTCCCGACGGCTGTCGGGCCTGCCGCTTATGAGATCGGCGATTTTCCCCTGCCCGATGATGGAATAGCCTTCCACGCCTATACCTGTATCCATTATCAGATCCCTGACATCCCGAAGCCTGCAGGAAACCTTATTGATGAAATATTCGCTTTCTCCGGATCGATACATCCGTCTGGTTATAGCCACCTCGGAATATTCAATCGGTAAAATGCTGTTTGAATTATCGATGGTTAAAGTAACCTCCGCCATCCCTTTGGATTTGCGATTGGCAGTCCCGGAGAATATTATCTCCTCCATCTTGCCCCCCCTTAGCATTTTAGGGCTTTGCTCTCCCAAGACCCACCTTATTGCATCAGATATATTACTTTTACCACTGCCGTTAGGACCTACGATACAGGTAATTCCATCGTGAAATTCAATGCTCACGGGCTCTGCAAAAGATTTAAAACCCTGAATATCGATCTTCTTAAAATACACGTTATTCCTCTTTGCTCCTTATCTTTTCCAAAGCAGCCTTTGCCGCATTTTGTTCCGCCTCTTTTTTGGTTTTCCCGTTGCCTTTTCCCAGTTTGATTCCATCGGACCACAGACTGGCATAAAACACCTTACTATGATCCGGGCCTTCCTCCTTGTCTATTCGATAGGAAATATCTGCGGCGTCCTGTGCCTGCAATAATTCCTGAATTTCCGTCTTAAAATCAAATATGAGCCTTCCCGATAAGGCATCATCTATGATGGTTCCAAAAAAAGACAGAACAACGTTTTTTGCGGCAGCAAACCCCCCGTCAAGAAAAACCGCTCCAATTACCGCCTCCATAGCATCTGCCGTAACTGAGCCGTGCTGACTTACACCCATCTGTTCCTCACCCCGTCCTAAGGCGAGATAAGATCCGATTTTCAGTTTTTTTCCGACCCTTGCCAAGGAGCGCTCGCATACGATCAAAGATCTGAGTCTGGATAAGGCCCCTTCCTCCAAATCAACATTATTATAAAGATATTCGCTTACTATCGCCCCTAATACGGCATCACCCAGAAATTCCAGCCTTTCATTGCTGATACATGCACCTTCATTTCGAAAAGAGCTGTGAGTCAGTGCAGCATTAAGTATCTCGGGATCATTAAAAGAGTAGCCGATTGTATCACTAAAATCCGGATTGTTCACTTGTGATCACTTCCTCAAGCTCGAAGACCGAATCCTGAATAGTCTGGACCACCCTATTTTTGGCATAGGGTATTCCTTTTAAGATTGTATTTTTGACTGCATTGGCTTTGGAGGATCCATGCATTTTAACTACTGCACCTTTAACACCTAAAATAGGTGCGCCTCCGTATTCTGAATAGTCGAATTCGCTTTTAAGTTCCCTGAGGCTTCCGGCCAAGAGCATGGCACCGAGTTTGTTAAACATGCCTTTTGTCATCTTGTTTTTTACCTGCTTAAAAATGCTCCATGCAAGACCTTCAGTAAGTTTAAGGATGATATTTCCGACAAAACCATCACAGACAATAACGTCGCAGGCACCTTTACAGACCTCTCTCGCCTCCACATTGCCGATAAAATTGACCGTGCTCCTTTCTAGAAGTGAGTGGGCGGCTTTGAGCACGGTAGTTCCCTTCGTTTCCTCAGTCCCTATGTTTACTAATCCCACAAGGGGATTTTCTACGCCCAATACTTTCTCCATATATATGCTGCCCATGGTCGCAAACTCCAATAGATTGTTAGGTTTACACTCAACATTAGCCCCGGAATCCACAAGTAAAGATACGCTGTTTTTCCCAAGGATAGGGTAGGTAGCGGCTATAGCCGGTCGATCAATTCCCTGTATCCTGCCTAAAATAAAAAGGGATCCCGCTATAATCGCTCCTGTGTTGCCGGCCGAGATGAAAAGATCCACATCCTGCGACCGAAGAAACTCAAGACCTTTTACCATAGATGAATCCGTCTTCATTCGAACGGCTCTGACCGGCGTATCTTCATTTGTAATTACCTCTGCAGCATGTACAATTTTTATCTGATCAGAACTATATTTATTTTTTTTTAGCTCGTGTTCGATGCGGCCTTCGTCCCCAAAGATGAATATCTCATCATCTACGATGTCGGCCGCCTCTACACAACCCTTTACAATTTGTTCGGGGGCATTGTCTCCACCCATTCCGTCGATTGCAATGCGCATAGCTTTTGCTCCTTTATCTGTATCGATTTTGAATCCCGTTCAGTTTATCATACAGATATTGTAATTGCAAGACAGGCGGATCTGTTCAATCTTCTATTTTAACTATGGATACCTCATAGGCCACCCGAATAAGAAAATTACCCTCTTCATCTTTTTTTCGATACTCCCGGCTCTGTATCCGCCCGCTTATACGAATACAGGTACCTACAGAAAGGCCGCCTGCATATCCTGCATTGCGGCCCCAGGCTATGCACGGTATGTAGTCAGATTTATTATACATACGATTGACAGCCAACATCATATCGCAAATTTCCCTGCCGAGGGGGGAAATCCTTCTAATCGGCGCCTTGCAAAGATAGCCTTCCAACTGAACATTGTTTTCATCCTCTTCTCCGTCCTCCGGGTCAAGAAGATAAAATTCTCTTGCAAAAACTACAACATTCAGACGGTTTTTTCCCTCCCGGTTTTCATTGTACGTTCTGATTTGCCCGACGATGAATATTCTGTCATCAGGCTTTGGATTCTGATTCCAGATCAGCCTTTCCGAAACCATTATTCGAATTTCATCCCTGTAGCCGCTTTTTCTTTCAATACCCAGCAAAAAATAATAGAAAGCTTCTCCGTAAGATTTATGGCTGTATTCCACGGGACAAAGCATAGTTCCTCTCAATTCCGCTACGTTAGTCTCCTGATCGACCTCCAAAGTCACATCCTCCTTTTTTTTATCAAAGACCGCTATCATCTATCTGCTTTCCTGTATTGTCAATATGATAGTTTTCCCTGTAAATCAACTCTCCTACGGGTATCACTTTATAGCCCTCGTTTATAAGGCCCTCCAATATAAGGGGAAGGTATTCCCTGACATGAGCAGCATTATTATGAAAAAGGACGATTGATCCGGGCTCTGCATTGTCAAGGACGCGCTTTACTATTTCGTCCGCAGATATATCTTTCCAGTCCAGGCTGTCTACGGACCATTGAATCACCTTATAACCGTCGGTTTCTGCTTCTTCAATAAGCGTGTTGTTATAGGCGCCAAAGGGGGGCCGAAACAAATCCGGCCTTACGCCCGTCAGCTCTTCTATGGTATCGGCCGCAGTGTTAAGCTCTATTTGTATTTGATCCGGGGTGAGCTTCGTCATATCAGGATGTGTGGTTGAATGATTTTCAACTTCATGACCCCTTAAATGAATCTCCTTTACATCTTCCGGATATTTCTTTGCCCAGAAGTCTACCAGGAAGAATGTGGTTTTAACTCCGTACTGATCCAATATGTCCAATATGGGTCCAGTATGCTCATTGCCCCATGCTGCATCAAAAGATATGGCAAGCTTTTTTTCATCTGTGCCAACCGAATATATTGGTATCTTTCTTCCTTCACCTAACGTGGGAGCGAGGTTGAAGGAAACCAGAATCAACCCTATGGACACCAGGGCAATTACAAAAACCAACAGCCATTTTCGCAATGAATTCATTTTTACTCTCATAGCGTCCGCCTTTCTTGATTACATTCTATTCCATGAGAAGAAAGGGTATACCGCCTATATCAATTCAAAAATTAAAAGATAAAAGAAAACGATAATGGCGACCCCTATATGTTATGATATAAATTGGTAAAGTTTTTTTGCAATATGGACATGGAAAATGCTTAAAGATCGCATGAAAGGAGTTAATTCTGTTGGATTTTCATCAGCTGAAAATATTTATTGAAGTTGCCCGTCAAAAAAATTTCTCTCGCGCGGCAGAAAAGATTTTTTTATCCCAGCCTACGGTAAGCGCCCATATTAAAGCATTGGAAAATGAAATAGGAACCCCTCTTTTTGACCGAGACCGACGTGAGCTGCAGCTAACCGATGCCGGAAAAATCCTGTTTCAGTACGGCCGACAGCTGTTGGATTTGGAGAAAAGAGCCGTCTTTGCCATTCAGCAGGAATACCAAATTATAAAAGGCCACTTGGAATTAGCAGCAAGCAGCATCCCCAGTATATATATTCTTCCGAAGTTAATGAAGAGTTTCCTGGTAAAATACCCCGAAGTAACTTTTTCTGTAATGCACCGTGATACTCAACAGGTTTTCGAATGCATTAAAGACTGCACTTATGATCTTGGATTTGTGGGGGAACCGGTCTATCCCGCCGGGATCAGCCAAATCAAACTGCTAAAAGACGATTTGGTATTGGCAGGGCATCCGAAAATCGATTTTCCGCATGAAAGACTTTCAGAAAAGAAAGGAACGGGCAGCGGGGAAAAAGATAAGCTCGGGCCCGGGCTTTATGAAATCGATTTAAAATCTGAGACAAACATGGAGGCATTTCTTGATATCCCTTTCATTATGAGGGAGCAGGGCTCCGCCACCCGAATAGTTTTTGAAAACGCCCTTAAAAAATTTTTCGGGAAAAAGGAATTAAAACTGAAAATAGTTGCATACCTGGAAAACCAGGAAGCCATAAAAGAAGCCGTTAAGGCCGGATTGGGAATGACGGTAATTTCCTATAAAGCCGTTCATGAGGAATTGATGGCCGGGCTGTTGAAAGGCTACAAACTTCCCGACCTCAAACTTGAGCGAAATCTTTACCTTATCCATCGTAGCAACTGCGTTTTTTCTCCCCTTTGCCAGGCTTTTTTGGAACACTGCACAAAAGCGCTTAAGATCGCAGAATTTAATCCTGCTAAAGAGAAACTTCATTTTTAAGCTCTTTGTCAAGAGCACGTGGTATTTCCTTGATAATGCCATATATCTGCGTTGCAGGAGTAGGTCTGCCGAAATATCCCGCCAATCGGTTCACTTTGGCCGCTTTAACGGCCGACAATGCTATGTCCGTCCCAGAATCAATCATAGCCGATACTATTCCTGTAAGAGTATCCCCCGTACCCCCTATCGCCTCAAGTTCTTCTACCATAGGGTTGTCTATATTGGCGATAATACCGTTTTTATCTGCTATATAATCAGTTGCTCCCTTAACCAGCAAGTATGAAGCGGCATTGTTATGCAAATATGCCCTTTTAATAAGGTCCGGAACCGAATTTTCCTCATGCAGTATAAATCCCCTGGTATAGAAAGGATGAGGAGCATTTTCATCGGCAAGATATGCAAGCTCACCGACATCGGGAGTAAACAAATCAAATAACGGTGCATCCTTGCCCATTTTAGCCACATACATAAACCCGGCATCGGCAATCAGGGTTGGCCTAATCGGCATGCTGTTGACTTTTGACAGCAACTGCTTGAAAAGATTCACGTCCGGCTGGAAATAATGCAAGGCCAAGGTGTTAAAAGTGATATCCGCAATTTTATCGATCAAATGCTTATAAAGGAGCCTGCATCCCTCTCCGTTGCCGATGTCGCCGACCAAATAGCAATAAGGATTTGGTCGTCCCATATAATTCAAAGTTTTTACGGCCGCTGCAATCATGGCCGGTGTTCCCCGATTAATAGCAATTTCTTCCCCCCCTATAACCACCTGGTCCTCCTTAAGAATAGCTGTGCCGTGAACAAGGGGAAAATCCTTTTGGGGAACCGTTCCGATTATGCCAAACATAGTTTTAACACCCGTTCATAGGCAATTTGAAGCGCATAGGCACAAAGGGTATAACCGATATCCCGAGGTTTTGGTGCATCGCCTAAATATTTATTTACCATCTGTTCTGCCAAATAGGGGACGTCCGGACAACCTCCACCGGAGATATTTACTATCAATCGAGCCTTTTTATCTACTGTAATTTTCATGTTGGCGGCCCTTACCATAAGATAGTCGTCATATTCTTTTTCATGAAGAAGATTCACAGGCTCCAACAAAACACCGGTAACAGGAACAACCTGAATCGGATTAATGCCGGAATCGGCAAGCTCTCTGACAATAGATAATTCTTCGACCATAGGAAATTTGATCACCAAATCACAACCGCTACGGATTTCAGGAGGGGGTCCTTTCACTTCAATACTCCATCCCCCCGCCTTTAATAAACTTTCCGCTTTTATAACTTCGGTTGTGCTGTCAAAAACCAATATCCCCTGCCCCAGATTTTCAACATCCCGCTTTGTCCTGTTTCTACGAAAGATATTTAACACGCTAGCCTTCCTTTCTGATTGTAATTTCGTATCCATCTTTAAGCGTCCGAGTATCCGCTATCGTCCAGCCGTGAGCCAAAGAAGCGCGGCTGACATTCTCCTTTGCAGTATCCGTATCCACTGTGATAACGACTTCGCCTGTCTTAACTTTTTTAATTTCATTCATGATCATTATGACCGGTTGGGGACACGAAAGCCCCCTGGCATCTATAGTATTAGCCATATCTTAAACCCCCTGTATTCGTTCCCGCATGGTAAACCCAACAAGCAAACAGGTTAAAAAACCTATCGCAACCGCCGCCATTCCTGCAGGAGTAGCTCCCGCTGCAGAACTGGCTAACCCGAAATTATGTGCAAATGCGGCGCCCATAACCATCCCAACCACAAATATCGCCGCATCACCGTCACCTTCCCCGGACAGAAACAGTTGACGCCCGGGGCAACCCCCCGCAAGAGTAAAAGCAAGCCCTGCCAATACCATGCCGGCAAAATTCCAAATGTGCATAGTGTGGGCTACAGGCTGATCAACAAAACCGGGATTAAATTGATGAATTGCCAGGTTCATAACAAACGCGGCGACAACCAACCCGAGAATCCCCATAAACAAATGAGGCTGTCTGAATAAAATCAAATCGCGGACAGCACCCATGGTGCAGAACCGGCTTCTCTGGGCCAAAAACCCTATTAGCAGACCCACGCCAAGCGAAATTAATAAAGGTGCATGCATGGAACCGGGACCTTCTACGCTGTAGAAAAGAACGCCGCTTTGGGGTTCTCCGGCTAACTTTGGGTTGAAGAACATTAAAATCAAAAATCCGGCCATCGTTATCGGAAAAATCCATCCTGCCGCTTTATATGTAGAATGTGCAGGGCCTAGGCTATAGCCGCCCTTAAGAAACCCAGTTCCTATCCAGATGCCAAAAATGAGGCCCAAAAGACCGAGCACGGCATTCCAATCGCCGCCGGCTAAACGAAGCAGGGCACGCCAGGGACAGCCAAGAAAAACAAGAGCCCCGATCATGGCAAAAACACCCAAAAGGAACCGAACAATGGGAGCGGATCCCAACCTGGGTCTGAATTCTTTAAATGCATATGATGCCGTAAAAGATCCCAAAACAAAACCTATAATTTCCGGGCGTAAATACTGTACGACAAGAGCTCTGTGCAAACCGAGAGCACCCGTAATATCGCGAACAAAGCAGGCCACACAAATGCCCATGTTCGCCGGATTTCCCCACAATTGCAACAATGAAGCCAGGATGCCGATTACAATACCTACGACGATAATTCCCCACCTGGTTGCTAATACATTTTTCATCGACTTGATTTCACCTTCCGTCATAATTTAAAATCTGAAACATATACCGTATTCAGCATAGTATTAT
>CAYRNC010000077.1:0-8316 GCA_964425645.1 uncultured Oscillospiraceae bacterium
TTTCAATCAGTATCTTTGCAACCGAATCAAGCCAATCTCCGTCAAAAAGCTCTATCATGCCCCTGTCACATGCAGTCGATAACTTCGGGTCGATGGGCAATTTGGCCAAGACTTTCAGTTTATATTTATCTGCTATTTCATCGATGTGGCTTTCCCCGAAAATCTTATAATCCTTGCCGTTATCAGGACACTTGAAATAGGACATATTTTCTACAAGCCCGATAACGGGGATGTTCATCATTTCAGCCATTTTAACTGCTTTAGACACTATCATCGACACCAATTCCTGAGGAGATGTGATTACTATGACTCCATCAACTGCAACGGATTGAAATATCGTAAGAGGAACGTCGCCTGTTCCCGGCGGCATGTCTATGAACATGTAATCGATATCACTCCATACCACATCGGTCCAAAATTGCTTCACGGCATTAGCGATGATCGGTCCTCTCCACACAACCGGATCAGTATCATTTTCTAAAAGCAGATTTACGGACATGATGTCGATTCCGGTCTTTGTTTTGACAGGATACAGTTCGAATTCAGTTCCCCTTGCCTTTTCTTTGATACCGAAAGCCTTTGGTATTGAGGGCCCGGTAACATCAGCATCCAAAATGGCGGTATTGTAGCCCATCCTGTTCATGGTCACAGCAAGCATAGAGGTAACGAGGGATTTACCTACGCCCCCTTTGCCGCTCACAACGCCGATCACCTTTTTGATGCTGCTCATATCGTGGGGTTTTTCAGAAAAATCGGTTCTTTCTTCTTTTCTCTCTGCACAGTCCTCCGAACAGCTGCTGCAGTTTTGATTGCATTTTTCACTCATAATGTAACTCCTTATTGTTAGATTGCTATTATACTGCCTCCCGGCAAATAATCAATATGATCACCCATAACAGCCTTCATCTGCGTATAGGGTTCGGTGCCTGTACAGTGACAGGTATAATATTTTGCCTTTGTATCGATTAAAGTTCGGCTTATGCTGTCTATAGCCTTATCGCTTTCACCGACACCCGGGGTACGGCTGAAAAGGTGAAAGCCTCCTATTACGATATCCGGCATAAATCCCTTAATGTCATAAAAATGTTTAATTATATTGACGATACCGTTATGAGCACAGCCCGTTACAAGAATAGTCCGCCCGTTTTCCTCTATAATAAGGTTTTGTTCGTGGGCAAAGGTATCCTTTACCATTTCCCCGTCCTGTTCCATCAAAAGCCCTTTGTTTGCGGTTGGAAGGGGTTCTCTTTGCAAAACATTTGAAAATACCTGGATTCCCTTGCTTATAAAAAACCGATCAGATGTCAGAACTATGCGTCTGTTATTCTTTAAATCCCTTTCAAGGCCGATATATTCAACTCTGTCTCCCTGCCTTTGGGCAAAATATTTTTGAAAGGCCAAATTGTGAAGAAATATCTCCGCCTTCGTATTTTCAATCAAAAATATTTTAAGACCCCCACCGTGATCGTAGTGTCCATGTGAGATTACAAGAAAATCTACGTCAGCAATGTTCACACCGAGCTTTTTAGCATTTTCAAAAAACAGCTCACTCGCCCCCACATCAAAAAGAAGCTTGTGATCCTCCGTCTCAATGTATAAACTGAGACCGTGTTCACTGCCGAACTCTTCTGATATCGACGTATTTTCCACAAGAGATTTTACAATCATGACTCCTCCTTGATTTCATCGTAAAGCAGCAGATCCATCGCATTTTTATAGATCTTCTTTACCGCCGCCCCTGAAATGCAATCTGTATCTACTATTGTAAGCCCGTTATTGACAGCCTTTATCGCCTCTTCATCAAACGGGATTTTACCGATAAGAGAGAGACCCCGGTCATTGCAGTACTGTTCAATTCGCTTTGTATTCCTAATATTGGTGTCGTATTTATTTACACAGATCGCCACTTTAGTTCCAAAATGTGCAGCAGTTTTGATTATCCTTTCCATGTCGCTTATTCCGGATATGGAAGGTTCGGTCACAACTAAAACCATATCCACCCCGCTTAACGATGCAATGACAGGACAGCCTATGCCGGGAGAACCGTCAATGATCGCTAGTTTTGTGCTGTCATCCGCAGCGGATTTCATCTGTTTTTTCACCTCGCTGACCAGCAATCCGGAATTGCCGCTGCCCATTTTAAGCTGCGCGGTGGAGAAAATTGTTCCGTTTTCCTTGTAAAGCTTTAATTCCCCGGCCGCCGCCGGCTTTAAGGATATAGCATCAACAGGGCAAACGATGACGCAGACCCCGCATCCTTCACAGGCGAAGGGATCGATTTCGTACGTATCCTTTATAAATATAGCATCAAACCTGCAGTTTTGTCTGCATTTATCGCATTCGATACACAAAGCCGTATCAATGGCCGCCTTTGGAAGCCCATAATAATCTTTAACTTCCGGTTCTTTAATCTGACCTGCTATAAGGTGTAAATTAGGAGCATCCACATCGCAGTCGGCATAGGCACGGGCATTTGATATTTTTATGAACGCACTGGCTATCGTTGTCTTTCCGGTTCCGCCTTTTCCGCTAAGAATGAGCAGTTGCTTCATGCTGCACCTCTTTCATGACCTTTTCAAGCAAGGAACTGAAAACCTCTTTATATTCTTCGTCCTCCTTTGCGACGATTACCGCATTTGAATTCATCTCGCCCAACCTTTTATCAAATGGAATTTTAGCTAAGATATTGATGTTTTTTTCTATGCAAAATTTCTCTGCCGGATTTTCGCCCTCCATGCACTTGTTGAGAACCGCACCGTAGCGCCTGCCGAACAGATTGACCAGCTCATACACCATATTCAAGTTATGAACTCCAAACAAGGTAGGCTCGGCTACCAGTATGCAGTAATCTGCATCCTTAATGCTTTCCATAACAATACAGGCACTGCCCGGAGGACAATCAATGAAGGTGCATTCATTCTCCTCGATACCGGCAAGAAGCCTGTTTATTACAGGTATACCCGAAGCTTCGCCAATATTTAATATGCCTGAAGATACGCGAACCTGCCCGGATATCCCTCTTTGCACCTTCCCTATCGGCTTTTCTTTTTCTGTCAGCGCCTTTTCCGGACAAACAATTGCACATCCACCGCAGGAGTGGCAAACTTCGTCAAAAATAATAAGCCTGTCTTTTATATACGCAAGGGCGTTGAACTGGCAAAATTCAACGCATTTCCTGCACCCCGTACAAAGGTTGTTATCCACTTTCGGTATCTTTACCGCAACGGTTTCTTCTTTTACCTTTTCGGGTTTAAAAAACAGATGCCCGTTAGGTTCCTCCACATCGCAATCTACATAGGAGGATGCCCCCGACGCCTGTGCCAAATTCACCGATACCAGAGTTTTGCCCGTGCCTCCCTTGCCGCTTAGCACAGCTATCCTCATGATCTGTTGCTCCCGTGAAGATGAAGCCCCGGATGAATTTCATCAAGTGCATCCAGTTTACCTTCCAACAGTGCATCGATATTATTTTTAATCGAAATATCCTTTGATTTATATATTTTTATTCCCGCCGTCTTTAAAACTTCCGCAGCATTTTCACCGCATCTTGGAGTAATTACAGCATCAGGTTCGTTGTCCACAATCGATTGAGCCGCCCTTACACCTGCTCCTCCCGCGCTTGTCGCCGCGGTGTTAACCGCGAATTCGCCTTCGTTTGATTCCGTATCGTAATAAAGATAATAAGGTGCTCTCCCAAAAGATGCGCAAACTTTTGCATCTAAATCTTTTACCTCTGCAGGTATCGCTATTTTCATCAAAAAATCCTCCGTTTCGCTTGTTAATTCATCGGCCTTGTCTTCCTCGACCGCCTTTTCCGGCTTCATTGTCATGATTACGCAAATGTCTGTGTCTGCGGCAGCCCGGTCCCCCGCATGCGGTCCCAAAACTATCGCACAGCTTGTATTCCCCGCCCCCTATCAACAACACTCTGCCGTTTACAAGGGATTCAGCCAGTTTTCTCCTTGCCTCAATATATATCCCCTGAACAGTTGTGCGGGCGACATTCATCTGCCTGGAACATTCCTCCTGTGTAAAGCCTTCAAGGTCGATCAGCCTTATGGCCTCATATTCATCCACTGTCATCTTGATATGATTTTCCGTGTCAATAGCTGAATCAAGAGGTCCAAATTTACTGCTTTTTGGAAGGCAGCATACCTTCCGCCATTTCATCGGCCTTGCCATTACTATTTCACCCCGCTGTCAACAGAAATAACCGGAGCGTCCTCCAGTTATCCCTGCCGATAATCACAATTCTTCGAGCTGCTTATCGATGAATTCGATACTGTTTTGTAAAGCTTCTTTCTGCTCTTCCAACAGCTCTTTTTGCGTTTTAGAAGTGCTTTGGAAAAGCCCGACGCCTCTTCCGAAATAACCTCCAAACCCACGTCTGCAGGCAAATCCGAGACCTAGTCCCATTCCAAGGCCGGCTCCGTACTTAACGGCATTCACTCCCGTGCAAAACCCCAAACCTCTTCCGGTCATAGCCCCTGCCCCTGCAGGGCCGGTTCCATCTCTTCTTGGCATTTAGAATACCTCCTTTAATTTTGACATGTCATCTGTAATTATTATACTCCGTTTATGACATATGTCAATAACTATTTTTGTAAAGGCAATCCGTATGTATCAAAGCCAAGCATGTATATGTTATGCTACTGTGCCATGAAAAGCTCGATGTCGGAATCGACAGTGTCAATGCCGGCGATTCCAAATTTCTCTACCAAAACTTTAGCGACGTTCGGCGACAAAAAACCGGGAAGAGTCGGACCTAAATGAATATTTTTCACCCCCAGATACAAAAGTGCAAGCAAAACTATTACGGCCTTTTGCTCATACCAAGCGATATTATACGCTATTGGCAGCTCATTTATATCGTCAAGACCGAATACCTCTTTTAGCTTTAAAGCGATGACTGCAAGGGAATAAGAATCGTTGCACTGTCCCGCATCCAATACCCTCGGTATTCCTCCGATATCCCCTAAATTCAGCTTGTTATAGCGATACTTTGCACAGCCTGCCGTTAATATGACGGTATCCTTAGGCAGTGCTTTTGCGAATTCAGTATAATACTCCCTGGATTTCATTCTTCCATCACAACCTGCCATAACAAAAAATTTCTTGATAGCACCGGATTTAACCGCATCTACCACCTTATCTGCCAATGCAAGCACTTGATTGCGAGCAAAACCGCCGACGATGCTTCCGCTTTCAATCTGCTTTGGGGAAGGCAGTGTCTCAGCCATTTTAATTATCTGGGAAAAATCCTTTTTGCCATCTTTATCCGCTGTAATATGGGGACACCCCGGATATCCGGTAGAATTTGTTGTAAAAATACGCTTTCTGATCTCTTCGTTTCTCGGCGGAACTATGCAATTGGTGGTAAAAAGGATAGGCCCGCGGAAGGTTTCAAATTCCTCTAACTGCTTCCACCATGCATTACCGTAGTTCCCAACGAAATTATCATATTTTTTAAATGCGGGATAATAGTGGGCCGGCAGCATTTCACTGTGGGTATAGACGTCCACTCCCGTACCTTTAGTCTGCTCAAGAAGCTGTTCTAAGTCGTTTAGATCATGACCCGATATTAAAATTGCCGGATTATTTCTTACCCCTATGTCTACTTGGGTGACCTCAGGATTTCCATAGCTGGACGTATTGGCCTCGTCGAGGAGAGCCATGGCCTTTACCCCGTATTCTCCTGTTTTTAAAGTCAAGGCGACAAGATCATCGGCGGATTTGCTGTCATCAAGCGTTCCTGCGAGCGCTTCATATATAAATTCATAGACTTCTTTATTTTCTTTGCCCAAATTTAATGCATGCTCTGCATACGCCGCCATTCCTTTAAGCCCATATATTATCATCTCTCGAAGTGAACGAACATCCTCGTTTTCAGTAGCAAGTACGCCGACAGCCGCGGCCTTGTCCATCATGGCATCCTTTGAATCCGCCTTAAAGGTGGCTGCATCGTGTAAATTTGAATTAGCAGATGCCATGCCGTCCCTCATATCCATTAATGTTTTAATTTGATCTATCAAGGCGTCATCATCGAAGTTTGCATTCGTTATCGTCATAAAAAGACCATTTAACACCTGGTGGTTGATTGCCGGAATATCATCCACATCCACCTTGTCCTTTACAACGATATCCGCAATACCTTTTATCACATAGATTAACAGATCCTGAACCCGGGCAACTTCCTCGTTCTTCCCGCACACGCCCCGCACCGTACAACCGGTTCCTTTAGCAGTTTCCTGACACTGATAACAAAACATACCCATAATCATACCTCCAATGTTTGTGCATAATTTTTCACAAATACGTATACCCTTTTGCGATCTCCTCCAACCATAAATATTCTATGGAATTATTTTTTCGGGGCCGGTGCTTTTACAACAATGAGTTCTAAAACTTTCGGGTCCAAGTTTTTAACGTTCATTTTAGTATTATAAGGAATTTTTAGTACAGTCCCTGCTTCGTATCCGTGAATCTCCTGATTATTCAAACCAATTGAAAGCCTGCCTCTTAACACGGTCATATAGACGTCAGCGTTTGAATAATGCTTTGGTAATCCTTCGTCTTGTCCGAATATCATGTGCATGTAATGAACATTTTCATCAGTTATCACCTTTTCCACAATATTATTGTTTCCCGGTGTCAACTTGAATACTTGCTCTACCAAGATTATCACCTCCATAATTATAATATCATTAATAAAGCGATAAGAATAGAAAGATAATTCACATTAAAATTAGTTGAACATTCCGACTATTCATGATATACTTTTTAAAACGGATGGGCAAGGTGGGTGTATCTAAATGCGCCTGTCCTTGCCGTTTTCTTTAGCTGGCTAGGGGGTGGGTTCCATGATAAAAAATACATACAGGTTTGCAGTGCTCGGGGCCGGTCACGGCGGAACCGCCATGGCAGGACATTTATCCCTTTTAGGCGCAGATGTAAGTCTCTATAATCGCAGCGCAGACAGGATTTTTTCTATACAAAGCAGTGGGGGAATAGAGATTTTATCTGCAAGCGAAAACATACCGCACGGATTTACCCCTTTACCGCTTGTCACATCAGATATCGCAAAAGCGATTGACGGCAGAGACATCCTGATGGTGGTGCTGCCTGCCACAGCCCACCGCTTCATAGCGGAACAATTAGCCAATCACCTGACAGACGGCCAGATTATCGTTTTAAATCCGGGCAGAACAGGGGGGGCTCTTGAAGTCCTGAATTTGATCCGCAAATTGGGATGTAAGGCGGATGTAACTGTTTGCGAGGCCCAAACCCTTTTGTATGCAAGCCGGTCGGTCAACCCGGCCCAGACTAAAATATTCCGCATTAAAAACAGCGTACCGGTGGCGGCAATTCCTGCATACAGAACCCCGGAGGTCGTAAAAGCCCTTCGAACGGTTTTCAAACAATTTATCCCCGGAGACAATGTAATGAAGACCAGCCTGGACAACATAGGTGCTATATTCCATCCTGCAGTGACAGTGCTAAACGCCGCCAGAATTGAAAGCACCAACGGCGATTTTGAATACTATACAGAAGGAATAACGGCGTCCATTACTTTAATTTTAGAAAAAATGGATCAGGAGCGCATTGATGTAGCCGAATCCCTCGGATTTCGGGCTATGACAGCAAGAGAATGGCTCTATATCGCCTATGATGCCGCCGGACATACGCTGCATGATGCCATGCGAAACAACCGGGGTTACGATGGAATTAAAGCGCCAAGAACAGTATTTCACCGCTACATATCTGAGGACATACCGATGAGTCTGGTTCCTATTTCCTCCCTGGGAAAACTGGGAGATGTGGCCACTCCTATGATCGATACGATAATAATGCTGGGGTCAATTCTTCACCAAAAAGACTATTTAAGAGAAGGAAGGACTGTGGAGAAAATGGGGTTAGAAGGAATGTCCCTCAAGAGAATCCAAAATATAATAATTGAAGGCATTGTATGAGAAAGGAGGAACTATCGATATGAATACAGAATTCCAAAAGAAAAATAAAGAAACCATCGTTGCAGGAGCCCTGGGTAACTGTGTACATGTAGCCGGTATCGCGGGATTTCTGCATATTGCGGATCAGCTGGGACACAAGACACACTTTCTGGGATCTGCCGTTTCGGTTGATGATATAATAAGTGCCGTAGATCGATACAATCCGTCAATATTAGGTGTAAGCTATCGTTTAACTCCTGCCGCAGCAAAAAATCTGTTTTTGGAACTAAAGGAAAAGCTCGGTGAAAAGCGGATGAAGGATTTAATATTGGTGTTCGGGGGGACCCCCCCTGTATGCCGGGTGGCA
>CAYRNC010000078.1:0-7876 GCA_964425645.1 uncultured Oscillospiraceae bacterium
GGCAATTCTCAGTAGAAATTCTCCGATAGCGCGGTAACTTCCTACCTCATCGCATATTTGTGCCACAATACAGTTAACGACACAATTGCAAGCCTTTTTAGTATATAGCAGCATTCAGGGGATTGCAAGTATTATTTTAATTATTTATCTTAACTATCGGATGTTATCAACGCTTTAACGTAATTTTCCCTAACACTGTACCGTGCGTATCATTTGCTAATGGAGACATTAGGAATTTTTCATCATTACGCTTTCAATCACATCCGATACATCCTCGCACGCATCGCAGCATTTTTCAAGGATGTGAAATACATGCGTCCAGGCCCCGATAGCAACAGGATGCATATCGCTTACGTACAGCCTTCTTGTAGCTTCGGTGTAAAGCCTGTCTCCCTCTTCTTCAAGACGGTTTACTTCAATGATATGACTGCGCAGCGTCTTAGATTTGCGGAAGTTATGGAATTCTTCCAAAGCAGCCTTTAAGGAAAAGCAACATTTCTGAATGATATAGGCCATCTCCAGGGCTTCCGGCCTCACAACGGTAATGTTGAACATATACATGCGCATCAGAACGTCTTCGATACAATCGGTGACATCATCAATCTGATAGGCAAGCCTCATGATGTCCTCCCGTTCAATCGGGGTTATAAATTCTTTGGCAAGTCTCGCCATCATTTCATGCATTTTAAGATCGCAGTCATGTTCAATGTCATGCATTTCCACAATGAGTTTATCTAAATCCTCAGGGTGGTAATCTGTCATCACATCTATCAAAAGCTGCACCGCTTCGCAAGAATAATCCAGAAGCTTTACAAATGTGCTGAAATATATGTCATTTTTTCGCGCCATATTTTCCTCCTCGTTAAAATATACGCATGAAGGCCCACGCCATCATATACCCTATGAGACCGCAACCGGGGAAAGTCATTACCCAGGCCCAGACCATTTCCCTTACGACCCCCCAATTGACAGAGGAAAGCCGTTTTGCAGCACCAACCCCCATTATTGCGGTAGTCTTCGTGTGCGTCGTGCTCACCGGTATTCCAAACATCGAAAAGGCAAGCAGGCACACCACCGCGGCAAGATCCGCGGAAAACCCCTGGTATTTTTCCAGCTTTACCATATCCATACCTACGGACTTAATTATGCGATATCCGCCGACAGAAGTACCTACGGCCATAACGGCCGAACAAAGCACCATGAGCCATAACGGAATGATCATTCCGCTGCCGCCTACCTGACCGACTGAAAGAAGTATTCCCAGCATAAAAACACCCATGAACTTTTGGCCGTCCTGAGCCCCATGCATAAAAGCCATTCCTGCCGCCCCTACTATTTGAGCATTTTTGAACACGCCATGAGTCTTGCGACGATCTGTATTCCTAAACAGATACCCTACAGCTTTAACTATAATCCAGCCAAATCCGAATCCGAGAGCTGTAGATAAAAATAAACCGTAGACCACCTTAATCCATTCTGCAGGATTTATGCCCGAAAAGCCTCCCTGTAAAGCTATGGCGGCGCCTGAAATGCCTGCTATGAGGGCATGACTTTCACTTGTAGGGATGCCGAACCACCATGCGGCGGTCGTCCAAATGACAATAGCAACCAAGGCTGCGCACAGAGCTACGAGAGCCACATGGGAGTCCCCTCCAAAGTCCACCATATTATATATGGTCATAGCGACCGTGGCGTTTACCATGGTCATGACAAGAACACCAAGAAAATTAAAACATGCCGCCATCAGTATAGCATTTCTCGCTCCCATGGAGCGCGTAGATATACAGGTTGCTATCGCATTCGGAGCATCGGTCCATCCATTTACAAAAATTGCTCCAAGCGTCAACATGACAGTAACGGCTAACGCGGGATTAGATGACATTCCATGTAAAAAATCTGTAAGCGAAAAAACCATAATTTCTCCTCGTGCTTTATTCCATCCATGAAGATGATACTCGTTTTCATAAAACATAGCAAGCAGATTCCCCAAAAAGAACCCGCCTGATGGATAAACAGGCGGATTCTTTTTTGGTTCATGTATATTAGGTTGTAAAGAAATGGGCACACATCATGTTATGATCCTATCGTCACAATAAATATATATCTTTTGTATGATTTTTCAGAATAGAGCCAATTGTTTGTTATATTATTATCACTCTGTTTTCTGACTATTCAGGCCTAACCGACCTATTTGTCTCATTTCGCCTTCATTGTACAACATCATAAACAAAAAATCAAGTCATTTCGATGTTTTCTTGTGATTTTTTTATCAGGTTTTTTATATACCCCACACCGCAATGTGCCGAGATAAATCCCGGCACAATTAATAGCGTTAAGCTATCCTTTCTCCACCGTCGGCGGCAAATGAAATGACGAACGGGTTTTAACGGATAATCAGGCATCCTTATTTCATGTTATTAAGTTCCTTTATCATGGAATCGAAACACTGGACCGCACCTGTCTGCATATATTCCATTGCATTCATTGCAGCCTTATGGGCCTCAAGACTGCTTCCCTTGCAGCAATCCTCAAGAACCCTGCAGTAATAGTCATTTTGATGTGCATCCACAAATGTATAATGAACGCATACATCGGTTAATACCCCGACCAGAATCAAAGTCTCCACCTTAAGGCCCTTGAGCAATAATTCTAGATCCGTCTGAAAAAATGAGGAATACCGTCTTTTTATAACAATATAATCTGTATCCTCCATTCCTATTTCCTTAACAGGCAGCTTTGATGTACCTTCAAGACAGTGTATAGATTCAGCACCATCCAGCTCACGTCCGAAATCGATGAGATCCCTGCGATGCTGCTCCTGCATTACAATAACAGGAAGGCCTATTCTTCTGGCAGATTTAACAAAATCCCCCGCCTTCTTCAGTCTTTCGGGTCCGCCTGCCATCGTTGGAATCCCCACGTTGGTAGATTTCTGCACAGTACAACCCTCAAACATATCAATAACTATAACAGCTGCTTTACCCACAATTACCGGTTTTCCGTTAGAATATCCCATATTGTCATCCTCCATTAACTCCCACCTCATCAAACATGCTTTACATTCAATTTATTAGCTTTTATTTTAAACCGATTAACAAGCCCATAACGTACGCTATGGGAATGGCAAATACCGTTTTATATATGAAGAAAACCACCAGCTCTCTAAACTTGATTTTCATTGTTGATTTAAGCAATATGACCCCACCCTCACTCATACAATATCCCTGATAAATGGCTACCGAGCAAACAACAAAAACCGTCAATTGAGAACCTATGTTCGATGCGCTCAAAAAAGGAAGTAACGTGTCGGCAAACCCTATAATCATGCACGGGGCGGCGGCATCCGCCTCCGGCAACCCAATAAGATTCAGGATGGGAGCAACCGGAAGCGCAATCCAGCTAAGGATATCAGTGTACTCAGATATAGCCAATACACAGGTTGCTATCAAAAAAATCAGAGGGAACACATGTACATAAATCTTAAATGCAGACATAACGCCCATCTTCAAAATTTCAATACCCCCGGGAGCCTGCTCCGTTTTTGCTATGGCCTTGTCAATAGCTGCTTTAAAATTTCCTTTTGCCTGCTTTGTATCATCGGGGACTCCGTTGTTCATAAACAGATCTGCCTTTTTAGACAGCGGCGGGATCCTGACCATTACAGCCGTTGCTGCAATCCCAATAAGAATTAATGTCAGCACAAGATAAGGGAATAGAACCACATCCAACCCTGCGATCTCCGTGCTGTAGACCATCGTTATAGGAAACGATATAACCGCAAAACCGAAAATAACAGTATAAGATTCTTTCGTTGTAATGTGATTTCTCTCATGCTCCTTGTCCACCATAACTATTCCCGGAGTTCCCGGCCCAACCCAGCATATAAACGGGAATACAGAAGATGCACTTCTAAGCCCGAATAAGGGTTTAAAGACAGGTTGAAATATACCCCCAAGGAGTTCCATGCCTCCGAAATCAGTTAAAAGCGGAAGCATTAAAAGGGCAAAGAAAAAAACTATGAATAAGGACGGCATTAAAAAGAATGCAACGATTTCACCTGTATTAGATCCCCATACATATTCAGGGCCCAATTTATAATAGGTCATTATGGCGGCTGCCGCACCCAGGATACGCAAAAGCAATGAGATTGGGGATACAAAAAAAAGGCTTTGGAAATAATCTTTACCGATGACTTTATTCTTTTGCAGCGAACAATAAATCGATATCAGCGCAAAAATAATCATCAGCCAAACTACAATTAAATCGATACATGTTATATATTTTAAGATTATTCCTTTTATAAACGGTACCGCCATGCTTATCTGCCCGTCTATTTTGAACGGAATCAAATAATAGAAGAATCCTATCGCTGTGCAAATGATCAGTTTAAATAGTGAATTTCGCCTTTTCCCTTCCATAAGCCGCTCCTTTCCAACAGTTTTTCACAGTTCCATGAATAGGCGAATAAATATCGTAGCGCCGAAACACCATTATATTTTTGCTGATACTTAGAATTTGGGCCTTCTGATTTGGAATAACGGACAAATCACGCTTTCATTTTTAACGTCCCCCATCTCACCATATCTCGATCGATTTCCACGATAATTAGATTTCCTCAATCCACCTTCCGGACCAGAACAATTCAGGGTTCCTGGTAAATATGTTAAATGAACCCACATGGGCATCATCAAGCAAAAGATTTTCGGTCCTTTCGGTTAGCTCACTTTTTGCTTCCTCTATAATATTAGGATTATTGATTAGATCAACCGCAGTAAGATATAAGATTTTTGAAGCCCAAAGCGCACCAGTGTGACTGACCTTTAGCCCTCCAAAAGCGGTCATCATCCAGTTATGCAAAGGAATCTGTTCCGGAACGGACCAATTAATTCTTCCTAAAGGAATTTTCCAGCTTATTTCACCATCATCCTGTCCATATATATCAAATCCCTCATCATACAAAGCAATACCCCGATCAAAATTAAAATCATCGCTGTTCGTTGTTTTTTTACAAAAATCTTTAATCTCCTCAATTTCTTTCTTTTTGTATTCGGGCGGGCCTATCCGCTTCATGTTGTTAAACAAAGCACGAGCCAAGACATCATTCGCAAGATATCCGTTAGCGGACGATATATATCCTTCCTTTACCGTTGTCTCGGTAGATTCCGCAAAAAATTTTGCAATGTCAACGATTTTTTGATAGTATTTCTTGCAATTCACATAATTCATATTCCTTATCGTCAGCCACAATAGAACTTTATCGGGAACAATTGCAGGCATTATTCCGGCGTTACGCATAACATAGTTTATTCTGGTATCCTTAAAATACCTCGCGTTCATTCGTTCCACCGTCTGCATGGTAAGCTCTGCGGCATCAAGCGCATTCTTACTAGCTGCGGCTCCGCCATGATCGGCAAACCCTTTAAACAACAATTCCCCGTATACGCAAGGGGAGCACATTCTGGATAGGGCTCCGTTCTGATAATCGACATGTGAAGTCAACAATATGTCGATACCACCAAATCCGCCCCGCTCCTGAATTGCAATTTTACCATAAATAATTTCCTCGGCAGGTGTCCCGATAACCGCAAGCCTCATTTTTTCTCCTGAATTTTCGATATATTGCTTGATACTTATCGCAGCGCCGACATTCGCACCTGCTATATGACAGTGCATGCAGGCGTGACCCGCATCTTTACCAAGGCTTTTTTTATAAGCACAGGCATCATTATCAAGTCCTGCCAAAGCATCAAATTCAACGAGTATGCCTATCGTATAATCACCTTCGCCGTATCTCGCTGAAAAAGCAGTAGGTAAATCACAATAACCTCTTGTTACATCAAAACCCTCTTCCTCCAGCCATTTGCACAGCCATTCGCTTGACTTATATTCCATCATGGGCAGTTCAGGGGAATTCCATATAGTTTCAATAGCTTTCGTAATATCAAGTTTCTTGCTTTCCCAGATATTTAAGATTTTATCCATCTCATTTTGCCCTTTCCCTTTCTACAGATGTTTAATACCGGAGACGGCACAATTTCAATGCTATCGTTTTCATTTTGTCACTGTTCATCTTCCGCTGACACATACAAAAGTTGTAATTCCAACTAATACTAAGGTTGCAATCAAAAAATAATGTTAGCCTTAATCAGTTATTTCAGCACCGAATATTTAAAATTTCGGTACAGTAACTGCAAACTAACATTACGATTTGAAAAAAATATACTACCGATGTTATAACCGTAAGTTGATCAGCTTGGCCCTATTCCTGCAATATATTGTCATATCTGTTATCGATCAAGCATTTAATCAATTTGTTTCGGCTGCTTACACCCATCTTCTGGAATATGTTGTTTAAGTGCTTTTTTACCGTATTTACGCTTAAAAACAAATGCTTAGATATTTCACTATTGGTGTACCCGTTAAATACTAAATGTACTATTTCCCTTTCTCTCTCGGTTAAATCATATTTGCCCAGAAACAAGTCAATATTTTCTTTTTCATCCTCGGGCAACAAACGGCTGAGGGTCAGGGTGAGATGCGGGAGAAATAGATTTAACGTAAGAACATCTTCTTCGCTGAAATCCTCCGATGTATCGCCTCTATATAAGGTGAGCAAGGCTATATTGCGACCCTCATGAGAAATTTCACAATTCAACCCATGAGCTAGTCCGTTACGCTTTAAGTAATCATTATAGTACTTGGATTCTTTTACCGAAGGTGTTAACAGTTCAGCATCGCGATACACTATGGATTTACCTTCTCTGTGCAACCATTTCTTATAACTTTTTGCTGCATATCCTGTATCATATTCATATATGAATCGCCTTTCAAATTCAGGCGAAAATTTACTGTTAATAATAGGGTCATACAGTTCGGTAGTGAAGCCGATAACGCGGCACAGATCAAAAATACCCATATCGTACTGAATCAGACAGGCCAGGTTTTCCAAAAAAAATCTCCTCAGATCCCGTTCATCTTTTTGTTGGACGATTCCTTGAATTACTTTATTTAGTAAAGCTAAATTCATGTCCTCCTTCTCCCTTTTTTTCCCCTGTCATCGCAATATAAAAATATAAGTTAAAAATGGACACCGGCGTACAGGCCATATGACCTTATCCTTGTTTTCTTTTTTTATCGGAGGGTAAAAGGCACCGGCAATGTTTTTATTATATCACGTAAAGAATATAATAGTGGAGGTTATTTCGCTGCACAAAATAACTGTTTGAATAGACTGACAACATGCAGGATTCTAAAGCTGCCGCTATAATTGCTTATAATGTAGCAAAACATAAAAAGTCTCCGACTTAAAAAATTCTTCATCGGAGACTTAAAGCCCAAAGCGGGATTTCCGGTTACTTAATTCAACCCGAACAATCTCCCCAGGTAAAATGCGATGGGTATACAGATGATTGTCTTAAGAATAAAATTTACAACCAAGTCGAGAACATTTATTTTCATTTCAGACTTTAAAAGAATGACGACCTGCTCGCTCAAACAGAAAATCTGATTGAGCCCCACGACGCATATAACGAATTTCGTCAGTTGAGATTCAATTGTAGCTGCACCTATATAAGGTAACAACAAGTCAGCCGCCCCGGTTATGAATGCGGGTGCCGCAGCAGTCGCTTCAGGAAGTCCCATAAAAGACAGAAGCGGTGAAAATGGCTTGGAGACAATATCGAACACCGATGTATATTCAGTCAAAACAAGCACTACAGTTGCAAGAAAAATAATATAGGGGAAGACCTCGACACAAAGCGTAAATACCGTTTTTGCCCCGCCCTTTATCATAGCAATAAACCCGGGACCCCTTGCGGCTTTACCAAGGGCTATATCGAAGGTCTCTGAAAAAGTTTTCTTAACATCAAATATCCCA
>CAYRNC010000079.1:0-665 GCA_964425645.1 uncultured Oscillospiraceae bacterium
GTGGCTAAGAACAATTTAAAAAGAATCTTCTACCTGATGTAAGGATAATATATAATGGACGACAGACAGTTAATTTTATGCCGGAACATATGTAAAAAGGAAACGACATGATTCAAGTAAACAATCTGACAAAACGCTATGGTAAGCTGGTTGCAAACAATAAAATTTCGCTTGCCGTGTATCCTGGCGAGCTGACAGTGCTGCTTGGGCCGAACGGTGCGGGAAAATCCACATTGATTAAATGTATTTGCGGTCTTCTGCGATTTGACGGCGAAATCACTATAGATGGCCGCGACAACCGCAGCAGCGAAGCTAAGCGACTTTTGGGATATATTCCTGAAATTCCCGCCCTTTACCCGATGCTGACGGTGAGCGAGCATCTGGAATTTATCGCCCGTGCTTATGGGCTTTCAAAGTGGAAGCCGTGGGCCGAGGAACTGCTTTTACGTTTTGAATTACACGATAAGCAAAATAAGCTGGGCAAAGAACTTTCCAAAGGTATGCAGCAAAAGGTCAGCATTTGCTGCGCCATATTAACAAAGCCACGCGCAGCCATTTTTGATGAACCCCTGGTGGGCCTTGATCCTCACGCTATACGAGAGCTGAAAAACTTAATTGCCGAGATGAAGAGGGATGGCTGCGCTATGATTGTTTCAACCCACATG
>CAYRNC010000079.1:740-7400 GCA_964425645.1 uncultured Oscillospiraceae bacterium
AAAAGCGATGGTAAACGCGCATGAACAGCCATTTTTACCTGATCCGTACCGGCTTTAAAAACCGGATCAAAGAGATATTCCACAAGCCGGGAAAGCTCATTTTATATCTTCTGGTGATCTTGGGTTTCGCTGCGGCGCTGATCGCTTCTTTATTTGGTGCTGCGCATTCGGAGGACAGCCTCTCGATTTCTTATCTGCTTCCCATCCTCTTTGCCTTTTTGTTGCTGTTTTACATCATTTTCGTACAAAAGGGGCTTACCTCGGGCGACGCTATCTTTGAGATGAGCGATGTAAATTTGCTGTTTGTCTCGCCGGTCAATCCACGCGCAACGCTTCTCCACGGAGTGGTACGATTGGTGGGTAAGTACTTTTGGGTGGGATTATTTCTGTTGTTCCAAAGCAGCAATCTGGCCAATTTCGGCGTAGGAAATGGAGGGGTTCTCATTCTGTTTGGCGCATTTATTCTTAATATGGTCACGCTGACACTCTTGTCGATTATCATTTACAGCGTAACTAACGGAAGGCCTGACCGGAGGCGGCTGGTGCGCATATTGGCAGTTGCAGTGTTCATTCCCCTGCTGTCGTTCTTTGCCATGCGCTTTTTCGTCCATAGCGACGTACTTTTGACGTTGAACGATATTATTCAATCTCCTTTTCTTGCCGCTACGCCCTTTGTTGGATGGACGTCTGCCGGGGCTATTGCGCTGATCGAAGGCAATGTACCCGTCGGTTTAGCATGGCTTGGGCTTCTTGTCTTATCCGGCGCAGGGATGTTCCTTTATATTATGTTCAGCCATTCCGATTACTACGAAGATGTATTGGTAGCAACCGAGACAGCCTTTGAAAAAAAGCGCGCCGTTGCCGAAGGAAACATACAGGCGACCGGTTCCATGAATGCAAAGGTCAAGGTGACGAAGACAGGATTGAACGGATGGGGGATTCGTGTTTTTCTGTATAAGCACCTGCGCGAAACCTTCCGTCAGAACCATTTCGGCTTTTTCAGCATGTACATGGCAATTACATCGGTCAGCATTTTGACATTATCGATTTTTCTGCGCAACAATGCGGACATCATCATGGTGCTTCAGGTACTTATGTGGATTCAAGTGTTCATGATCGGCACCGGACGCGGCCTGATGGAAACCTATACCCATTACATCTATATGGTGCCCGGTCATCCATTTGGCAAGCTGATCTGGAGCAATATGGAACTGATGATGCGAATCGCTGTGGAAAGCGTAATATTTCTGGGAATCCCCGGACTTATTTTAGGCAACAACCCTTTGGTCGTCACAGGCAGCATGGCTGTGTATATCCTCTTTTCCCTGATGCTGCTCGGCGTGAATTTTCTGTCCATGCGCTTTACCGAGGCAAACATTTCCCAAGGCATACTTCTCATGATCTACTTTTTCGCCGTTTTACTGTTTCTTGCGCCGGGGTTGGCAGGGGCGCTCATTGTCGGTTTTTCTGTGGGAGGGCTCCCGGGGACACTGCTTGCGCTTTTGATTCTTTCTGCGTGGGAGTTGTTTGCAGCGCTTGCGTGCTTTGCACTTTCCAAGAATGTGCTCCACAACTGCGATATGCCCACGGTCAAAAAGTAGTTATAACTACTGCTGACACCATTGAATAAAAGGCCTATAAAAACAGGCGGAATAACCCGAAATAAAGTTAGTGTCGGTAAATACAGTAACTAAAACAGAAAGCCAATCGTAGGAAAAACAAAAAGCAGGAGATAATTTTTTAATAGTGATTAACATCCTGCTTTTTATAGTTCCTATTAATTAATCAATAGGCTTTTTATTCCTACGGTTGCTTTAGGAGGGGTTTTCGGCGCCGTGCTGCTAATCAAAACGGTGCAGGTGGGACCCTCCCAACCAAATACCCGGCTTCAGCAGGTATCCAACGGTACGGACGGGCAAACATGTGGTGCCATTGTAGCTTATGGGAAGCACGGCGCGCCATCATCCCCCACGGGTACCACTGTGTTACCGTCCAGTTTAAAGCTCATCTGATCATTGAGCACCGTGCCCGATATAGGAATAAGAGCGGATGCAGTAGAACCGCTATCAAGACCGATAAAAGCACGTCCAGCACCAGGGTAAATACAATTTTTTTTCAAAAATACGCACTACCTTTCGTGCAATAAAAGATATGGAACATCTGTGATTGATTATTATTCTATCATTATAAGTGCGGTCGGAAACCACCCCGAGGTAGGTTTTTCAAAAAGGCCCTCTCTTTTTCGGCAGGGGTCATAAATCGCTTTCAGAAAGGCTTCGACGCATCTGCTCCTTTTTTTGTATAATGTCAATCAATTCAGCGCGGCTTTGAATGCCGAATTTGGAATAGATGTTTTTCACATAGTACTTGACCGTGTTTTCGCTGATCATAAGTTCACCTGCGATGGTTCTATAAGTCTTACCTTGAAGCAGCAGAAAAGTGACTTGGTTTTCTCGCTCTGAGAGGTTTTCGAATCTTGCAGATTGTTTAATCTGATTTATCTGTTCCTGAACGGGAAGTTCAGAAAACCCTCTAAGATAGATATGGTCCTTAAGAAGAAAGGAAAGATATTTGTGTAGAGGCGGCAGCAGAACCAGTGTCACACAGACTACTGCCAAGGCCAGCAGCATGGAATTCGGACTATGTATACCGGAAGATGTAACTGCATCACCGATAAGCCCACCCAGCAAAACACCCAATACATTGGCGGACAGGCCTATGCCAAGAATTCTTGCAGGGTTTTGATGCAGCTCCAGCATTTCACCCAAGATGCTCCACCAAAACAGATCATATACCCCGAAGGCCCCAAGCATCAGTGTATCAATTACAATATAGCAGACCGCACCGCGGCCGAGACTCATAAAGCCGATAAAGGAAAAGCCTATCATTGCAATAGCCACATATAGAATATAGGTCCGGCTGATACGCTTGGGTAGATTCCTCATGATAAACAGGGCCGATATATAAGGGATTGCCCAATACCAACTTGTCAGCTGTTCATGGTGTGCAAAGGCGGGGTTCACCACATGATACATCAATCCCGAGTTTATGGTGATGACTGTAATGAAAAGACATAAAAATATGAGCAGATTTGTAATGCTAACCGTGTTTTTTCTCGGTTTAGAGGCTGCGGGAGTGGCTGCGACATCATTATCTGTCGGTAGCTTCATAGCAAAAATAAATGCGCACATCAACATGAGCATGGACAACGCGAGCCCCACACGCGGTGAAATGTGAATAGCCGTCATATTTAGCATTATCATCAGGATATTAGATAAAATCAACATATCTGCGACCGTTTTGATCCTTTTATTTTTTGGCGTGCCGCTTTTCAGATAAAATGCCCAAGCCGCTACACAGCCTCCCGCAAGAAAGGAACCTGTGATTATTCCAATCCCCCAAAGCAATGATGGAGGGAAAAAAAAGACCATTGAAGCGGAGATAAAAAAACGTACGAGCATGAGAATAACCGTTTTGCCGCACTCTTTGTTTTTATAAAAAAACTGCACAAAATCAGTCCGGTGAAAATAGCCGCAATACCGCCAAAAACTATAGCGGTAAGATCAATTCTATAAGCATCGGCAAAGGAATAGAAAATTTGGCCTTCAAAAAGAAAGGCCAGCATCCAGGCAGAAAACAAGGAATGAACAAGGATAGAAAGACATCGTTCGCTCGGGTTAAAACACAGCACTTTATATAACCTTTCGTCATTTCTCATTTCGTATCCTTTATATCCTTAACCAAAACCAATATTAATATGGCAATAGGCTCCATGAACTTATTATACCAATAATATTACACAGTGAGAAGAAATCCGAAAAGATAATCCAAAACTATCGGCACATCATATCCCGGACCAACCAAAACAACCACGAAATTTTCTGTATGAATACTGAAATTCTGCTTATTCTGGTTGCAACATATTCTGCATTAAGGGCAAAATAACCTTTAAGACGGACGTTGGAGGACCATATGAATCTATACTTTGAACCGGTTATCTGGAAAGAACACAAATATTCAAATGAATCCGAAACCTACCGAAGATGTGAAGTGTGTACAAATAAATCCCGAATTATTTGGGGAGAAGGAAATCCAGACGCGTCTGTTTTCGTTATTTTAGACAATCCCGGGGCTAGGGAAGATAAAGATGGAAACGAATATGTCTGTCCTACGAGACAGACCCTGCAAACCGCCCTGCACAATGTAAGTTTAAAAGAAGAAGATATCTATTTAACATATCTGCTGAAATGCAGGCCCTTGCGTAAATACGACAAAGAAAGGGCCAGGGTTTTCAGTAAACCGTTTTTAATCGATCAAATAGAAAGGATGCAGCCAAAATTCATCGTCTGCTTGGGGGATGTCGTTACCCGGGCAATATTTAATGATCAGGAAGTAAGCGTAAAAGACCTCAGAGGGTTATGGCATACTTTTATAGGGTACTCCTGTATGGTATCTTACCATCCATTGGCGGTGAGAAGACGACCTAATTTGATGGGACGATTTATTGAAGACTGGGACATGCTTGCAAAGGAACTTCGGCACCGCAGATAAAGTTATTTAACTGCAATTATATCGAACACGCACTTTATTCCTTTATAGGCAATACCGCAAACCATGTCTTTTTAAAAATCGGTACTACATACTATTTTATTTCCTGTAAATAATATTCAGCAGAGAAAATAAAAAATGGAAGGGAGAAAGAACTTTATGTTTAACAAATTATTTTCGCCGATTACAATCGGTAATTTAGAGTTAAAAAACCGATTGGTTATCGGCCCTATGGAAGTGATTTATTGCGAAGATGACGGCACGGTTACAGACCGTTATTTAAAGTATGTGGAGGCCAGGGCAAAAGGCGGTTGGGGTTTAATAATCAATGAGGCACAAGCTGTAACAGAGGATGCAAGAGCATTTGACAGATGCTCCGGAATGTGGATGGATGAACAAATAGAAGGTGCGAAAAAAGTTGTTGAAGCGGCACATAAGCATAATGCTAAAATAGCAGTACAGCTCATTCACGGCGGGCGTCAAACAATCGCAACCGGTGCACCGGTTGTCGGACCATCCCCTATCAAGGATCCTTCATTAGTTCATACCCCAAGGGAACTTACTATTTCAGAAATCAAAGATATTGTAAGTGCTTTTGGTGATGCCGCATTGCGTGTAAAAAAATCAGGATTTGATGCGGTTGAAATTCACGGTGCACATGGATATCTCATTCAGGAATTTACCTCCCCCTATTCCAATAAAAGAACAGATGAATATGGCGGGGATTTAATTAACAGGGCCCGTTTTCCCATAGAAATAATAAAGGATGTCCGAAAGAAGGTTGGGGATGACTTTCCCATCATTTATAGAATGTCGGCAACGGAACTCTTGCCCGAAGGTGAAGGCCTTACGATAGCCGATTCCCGAGCATTGGCAAAATTGTTTGAGTCGGCAGGCGCAGATATCATACATGTCTCTGTGGGTAATTATACAACGATACATTATATGCTTCCGCCCGCAGCAGTGGCCCATGGATTTTCAGCAGATTGTGCACAGGAAATACGTAAAACTGTTTCTGTGCCAGTAATTACGGTAGGCAGATATAATGATCCTTTTATAGCCGAAGCAGCTTTGGAAAATGAAAAAGCGGACATGATTTGCATGTCCCGTGCCTCCCTTGCTGACCCTGAATTCCCCAACAAAGCAAAAGAGGGGAAGATTGATGAAATAATTTATTGCATAGGCTGCCAGGGGTGTGTTGCACAGCTTTATAAAAAGGAACCTATTAAATGCACAGTAAACCCCAAAACCGGCCGGGAAGGAGAATATCTGGATACTCCTGCCGATGTTAAAAAGAAGGTAATTGTAATAGGCGGTGGTATTGCCGGGATGGAGGCGGCAATTGCGGCCAAAGGCCGGGGACATGACGTCACTATCTATGAAAAAAATGACAGGTTAGGCGGACAGTGGCTGCTTGCAGCAGTACCTCCATACAAGCAGGAGCTGGCAACATTTACTGTTTGGCAAAAGCGTCAGCTGGATAAACTCGGAGTGAAAGTTCATTTAAATACGGCTTTTGATGAAAAAATACTTGATTCAGAAAAGCCTGATGCCGTTATACTTGCAACGGGAGCAAGGCCGCTTATTCCCGCCATCCCCGGCATAGACGGAGAAAATGTATCTACTGCATTTGATGTACTGTCAAGCAAAAAAATTGTTGGCGACAATGTAGCGATTATCGGAGGCGGCGAAGTAGGGGTGGAGACAGGCTCATTCCTGTCATCTTTAAGAAAAAAGGTGACACTTTTTGAAATGCAAAATGAACTCTCCCCTGAAGGTGAAGGGTCCGTAAACCACTTCCAATTTGAATACCTAGAGAATAATAAGGCAAGGATTTATACAAACACTAAGGTTGTAAAGATAAAAAAGGATGCGATCACATATGAAAAAGGCGGGAAAATTGATAAATTAAACGGCATAGAAGATGTTGTAATAGCACTTGGCTCTGAGCCTGTAAATTCCTTAAAAGAAATGCTTGAGAACAAAGTCAGCAAATTAGTTGTTGTAGGCGATGCTTCCGTAATCGGGCAAGGCATGGAGGCTGTTGAATCAGGTTTTCATGCAGGCTATTATATATAACGGAGCATCCACAGTAAAAAGAATTTTTACCCG
>CAYRNC010000079.1:7410-7788 GCA_964425645.1 uncultured Oscillospiraceae bacterium
GATTATATATGATCAAATCAAACATTTTCTGTATTTTTAAAGCAACTGATTTAAAAAACCAATGTCTATTCGGAGGAATGCACCCTTTATGATATATCAGGCAGAAGGCAGGCGATTAAGTCACCTGCCCTTTGCCATCCTGCACATCTATAAATTGATACATACGCTAAGGCTGAATCTAATATTATGAAACATAAGATATTACCGCTGATGCGGTGAAACAGATTCGATGTTGAAATGCTGGGCGTGCAAACGCTTTCGTTGCAACCTGGGGCAGCCGGGGTTTCTTACGTAGGGTATAAAATGAATGTTTTTCCCTGATCCCGAGTCTGAATATTCATCCGTGTAAATGGGAATAACCTCCACAGGAAAGAAAAT
>CAYRNC010000080.1:0-7490 GCA_964425645.1 uncultured Oscillospiraceae bacterium
AGGGAGGGTTCCCTTAAAGCGATTACGGTTTTTTCCCCGAGTGCATTAAGGGAATCACCGAGACCCACTGTGGTTGTAGTTTTGCCTTCCCCGGCTGCGGTAGGAGTTATCGCAGTAACAAGAATAAGCTTGCCATCAGTTTTATTGCCTAGATGTTCCAAAATATTAAAATCAATCTTTGCTTTATTTTTGCCGTAAAGTTCAATATATTTTCCATCGATCCCCAAAGAACTTGCGATCGATTCAATGGGATGCAGCTCTGCGTTCTGGGCAATTTCTATGTCGGTTCTGTAATCCATATTAATTCCTTTACATTTTACACAGCAGTGAACGCTTTTTTATTTATATTCAAAAGGTGTTTTTTTGGCCCTGAAAAAATTTCGCTAAGCACCTGATTTATGCTTTCTTCTTTTACCATCTTAAGTCCCCTGGTTAAAGTCCCGAGCATAACAATGTTGGCTACTTTCGGATTACCTATATTTTGAGCAATTTCACCAGCCGGTATTCTATGTATCGATACATCTTTACGGTTGACTTTTGAAGATATCATGGTCGAATTCAAAAATATTGAACCTCCAGTTTCCGTCATGTCCACGAATCTGTCTAAAGAGGGCTGGTTCATGGCAACCAAACAGTCGGCCTTGTCAACGATAGGACAGCTTATAGGCGAATCGGACACTATAACGGTACAATTCGCGGTTCCTCCGCGCATTTCAGGCCCGTAAGAGGGCAAAAAAGTCACTTCTTTATCCTCCAGCATTCCTGCATAGGCTATCATCTGTCCTATAAGGATTATACCCTGACCGCCGAATCCGGCTATAAAAATCTTGTGCGTTGCCATTTATCCTACCTCCTCCGGCGATCTTAAATTTCCCAAGGGGTAATATGGAATCATGTTGTTTGTCAGCCAATCGCATGCTTCAGTCGGAGCCATACCCCAGTTTGTCGGACAGGTTGATAATAGCTCTACGAAGCTGAATCCCAGCCCATTCTTCTGCACTGTAAATGCTTTCTCTATAGCCTTTTTAGCCTTTCTTATATTAATCGGTGTATTCAGAGCCACGCGTTCAACAAACACGGCACCATCGATTGTCGCCAGCATTTCAGCTACTTTCAAAGGCATCCCTGAAATATCTTTCTGTCTGCCCGATATTCCCGTCGTTGACTTTTGTCCTATTAATGTCGTAGGCGCCATCTGACCCCCAGTCATTCCATAAATTGCATTGTTGATAAAAATCGTAGTAATGCGTTCTCCCCTGTGCGCAGCATGAACAATTTCTCCGGCTCCTATTGAGGCGAGATCCCCATCGCCCTGATACGTAAAAACTATTCGATCCCGCAAAGCCCTTTTAATCCCGGAGGCCACTGCAGGGGCTCTGCCATGTGCTGATTCGCACATATCCACATTCATATATTGATGAGCCATTATACTGCATCCTATTGGAGCAACTCCTACAGCCTTTCCAAGCAAGTCCATTTCGGTTAAAACCTCCATCACCAGACGATGTGAGATACCGTGGGTGCATCCAGGGCAATAATGGGTTTTAACATCCAACATTCCCTCAGTATATTCAAATATCGCTTTCATCTTAATTCCTCCAGTATCTTTTTCGCTTTTTCCGCAATCTCCATAGGAGTTGGGACCATACCCCCAACCCTGTGAACAAGAGAAACGGGGAAGCGCCCCGACACGGCTGATTTTACGTCTTCCATCATCTGGCCAAGTGAAAGCTCCGCGGAAATGACGGCCTTGACGTTGCCTCCTATTTCATCGAATGCCCTTTCCGGAAAAGGCCATAAAGATATGGGGCGTATAATACCCGCATTTATACCTTCCTTTTTAAGATGCTGCTTTGCTTCATTAACAATGCGTGACATTGTGCCAAATGATACAAATACCAAATCTGCATTGTCAACATCCTCCGTTTCATATTTGACCAGATCGTCCTTCATTTGACGGTACTTTCTTTCAAGGTGCTCGTTATGCTCCTCCAATTCATTCGGTTTAAGGTGCAAAGAAACCACGGTTCTATGAGGCCGTGCATTTTCATGTCCCGTCAATGCCCAGGTTTTTCTATTTTTAATTCCCTCCGGATTTATAGGTTTTCGCTTTTCAGGCAGGCTGACCGGCTCCATCATCTGGCCCATCATACCGTCCACAAGGATCATCACCGGATTTCTATATTTTGTTGCCATAGGTACCGCATCATACAAAATATCCACCGCCTCCTGTATCGATGCAGGTGCAAATACGGGAACGTGATAATCACCGTTGCCGCCGCCCTTTGTCGCCTGTCTGTAATCCGATTGACCCGGCTGTATACCTCCTACACCAGGACCGCCCCGTGAAACATTCATAATAACGACCGGAATTTCTGCAGATGCCATAAAAGAAATACCTTCCTGCATTAAAGCGATACCGGGTGAAGAAGAGGATATAAAGACATCTTTACCTGCCAAAGCACCGCCATATGCCATATTGACGGCTGCCAACTCGCTTTCTGCCTGAACAAAGGTACCTCCGCTTTTATGAAGCTCCCTTGACATGTATTCGGGAATTTCGTTCTGCGGCGTAATAGGATATCCGAAGTATAAGCCACAACCTGCGCGGATAGCAGCTTCAGCAAAAGCTTCATTCCCTTTCAACAACATTTTTTTGCTCATAGCACCGCTTCCTCCCTTAAGTATACATTAATTACACCGTCAGGACATATAAGTCCGCAAAGGCCGCAACCTATGCAAAGATCCATATCCGTAACAGATATGGGATGGTATCCCATGCTGTTGGTTTCTGTGTCATGAATTTTAAGAATGTGCCTGGGGCAAACGGCTATACATAGTTCACATGCCTTGCATTTATCTTTTTTAAATTTCAATACTCCTTTTGCCATAGTAAGATCCTCCGATCATGCATCAAGCCAGGAAGGCCTCATGTAAAGTTTTATAGGGCAGATTACAAAGCGATCCCCATCGAATCTGAATTTTTCAAGTTTGCCTATAAGATTTTCAACGCAGCAATGACATTTGACGGGTATGCCCAGCAGCTCGGAGATTTCATCGCAAACGGATTTCCCTTTCAGGATATCTTCGATTCGGGTCTCCTTCAAAAGATGAGTGTTATTGACAAGGCCGTTAATTTTCATGCCTATTTCCTGCTCAATCCGCTCTATGTGTAAAACGGCGCCTTCAGCCGTTTCCGTTTCAGGTCGATTTGCATTAATAACACACAGCATTTCTGAGGTCCCTCTTGCCAGATATTTTTGGAACTGCATTAATATTCTGGCACCGCTTTGATCGCCCCCCACATCGATAACAGTGCGGCAAGAGATATCCTCAAGAGGTTTTTTGATGCCGGAATCAATTGCGGGCATTTCAGCCGTAATTTCATGGCGGTAAGCCCCGGCATACACATCTATTCCTTTATCCACAAGCAGGTTTTGTTTTTCCCTGCTGCGAAAATAGACATTTGCAATATCCAGATCTACTAAAGCCGTCTTATTGCCTATCGACTTATAAAACATTGCCAGATTAATAGAAAATTCTGTTTTACCGCTGCCATAATGTCCTAATACGACAGTAATTTGCTTGTTAAATTTTATATCTTTAAATATATCCAAACCCCTTTCTGAAAATTAATTTCGATATCCGAACAAGGAAACGAACGGAATCACCTTCCATCGCAATACGGGGACAATCTGATCCCGAGTCTCTTTTTTAGTAGCTGACCTTGTTTATTGAACGTTTATTTAAAGCTGCAAGTCAAAAACGAATCCGAAATCTTTTATTATACAAGCATGTGAACAGCCATATCTCCCTATACCAAATTTCCTGTTCAAATAATAATTCATATTGTAGATTCAAACCGACGTAAAATCAAGTACTTTCAAAATAAAAATCCCGATGTGCCGTCAGGTCTATAATTCACACCCTATCTACCGATAGGTGGGTTTTCTGTTTCTTGCTTCTGTCTTCCTCTCAAAAAGGAGGCTTGACATAGGCATCGAAAACTCCGAAATCCCGTGAACAAAACGTAGGTTAAATTACACAACCTTAACGAACACCTCAGGATTATTTTATAGTATGTTGAGCTCCTTTGTCCTTATGCAGAAAAGCTGCATGCATTTTTTGGCTCACATATTTTTGTGCTGTTTTTCAAGCCGATTTAATTATAATATAATTTACGCCCCAAAACAAGCGAAGACTAAAATATCGTCTCTCCATAAATTTCATATTCGGAATCAATAATCCAAATCAACAGCGCTATTGTGGCAGACACTTTGAACATCATCGTTTTCCTCTAGCATTTCAATCATTTTTTTAAGGTTGTCAATATTCTCATCATCCGGCATCGTTTCCATCGATGGAACGTATTCTACGACAGCCTCTGCCAAATTGTAGCCGGCTTTTATCAATTCTGCTGATATTCTGTCAAAATCCTCGGCCTCTGTCATGATCTCAAATCCGTCTTCATGATCAATCACATCCAAGGCCCCTGCATCCAAGGCGGCCAGAAGCAATGAATCTTCATCGATTTCCGGGGTTTTTTCTATCAATATGATTCCTTTTCGCTCAAACATGTATAAGACACATCCCGGAACGCCTAATTTCCCTCCAAATTTATCAAAAGCGTGCTTAACAGTTGAAGCTGTTCGATTCCTGTTATCGGTAAGAACCTCTACTATGACTGCAACACCGCCTGCGCCGTACCCTTCAAAACTGCCGCTTTCGTAAAGCTCACCTTCTATTTCGCCGGTGCCTTTTTTTACAGCCCTGATGATATTATCGTTTGGCATGTTGATGCTTTTAGCCTTTTCAATCGCATGCTTTAGATTGATATTGTAATCCGGGTCTCCTCCCGACCGCGCAGCAACAGTGATTGCCCTTGTATATTTAGTGAAATACCGGGCTCGTTTTGCGTCCTGTGTCGCTTTTCTTCCTGCGATGGTTCCGTGCCTACCCATTTTGTACTCCTTTCATATTATCGGGTCTAAATGGCTTCGGTTTTTGCAGGCGGAGGTTCCTCACGCTCCAGGTTTTTGAATGCAGTTGCCATCATTAGCTTTATACGATTGAGCTGATTTACATTACTTGCCCCGGGGTCGTAGTCGATAGCCGCAATATTCGCTAAAGGGTTGTAACTTCGCAAGGCTTTCATCATGCCTTTTCCTGTAACATGATTAGGCAGACAGGCAAAAGGCTGCAAGCATACAATGTTGGGCACACCGCTGTCCAGCAGCTCGACCATTTCCCCTGTCAGCAACCAACCTTCGCCGCATTGATTGCCTAAGGATGTCACCTCCTGGGCCTTTTTTGCCATCTCTTTGATATGAATCGGCCCATGAAAACGTTCACTTGCATTAAGCAGGTTTCTGGCATGGTTTCTAAAACCTTCAATCACATTTATGAACAATTTATTCACTATCATAGTTTTATAGCTTCCGGATAACATTCGGAAATTATAGTCTTTGCTGTAAAACCCGTAGAGGAAAAAATCAAGAAGATCGAGGACGACGGCCTCTCCTCCCTCCGCTTCAATAACCCCGACAATATCGTTATTCGCCATAGGATGATACTTGACCAGGATTTCACCGACGACGCCGACTTTTGGTTTTTTGACTGGATTGAGGGCAAGGCGATCAAAATCCGCTATAATTCCCTTTAAATTATGTCGGAATTCCTTCAATTTTCCGTTGACAAGATTTATTTTAACGCGTTTTGACCAGCTTTCATATAAATCGTTTGCGGAACCTTTTTTCTTTTCATACGGTCTGACAGCGTGAAGTACCCTCATAAGAACATCCCCGTATACCAAGGCCATCCCTGCCCGTTTTAAAAGTTTTGGGGTTATACGAAAACCCGAATTCTTTTCTAGCCCGGCCAGGTTCATTGAAATTACAGGAATCTGATCCATTTGAAGGTCGATTAAAGCTTTGCGCAGTAAAGGAATATAGTTGCTTGCACGACATTGTCCTCCCGTTTGGGAAAGCATTACAGCAGTGCGCGAAAGATCATGCCTTCCTGATTTTAATTCGCTGATAATTTGACCTAAAGCCACGATCGTTGGATAACATGCATCATTATTTATATATCTTAGGCCTTCCTCGACCGCGTGCGTATCAACAGAGGGCATTAAAACCGCACGATATCCTTCGGTTTTAAGGACGGTTTCAAGGAACCGGAAATGTATAGGAGCCATTTGAGGAATCAATATCGAGTAATCCCTTTTCATTCTTTTTGTAAATTCCTCCCTGATAAAGGATTTTTCAGACCTATCCTTTTTTGGCTCTGTTTTTTCTCTTTCCTCTATGGCAGCCTTTAATGAGCGTATTCGAATCTTAGCCGCCCCCAAATTTGATCCTTCATCAATTTTCAAAACTGTATACAGTTTGTTTCTGCCGTGAAGTATCTCCTCAACCTGATCAGTCGTAACGGCGTCAAGACCGCAGCCAAATGAATTAAGCTGAATCAGTTCAAGCTCATCATAGTCTCCCGCTACGTGGGCGGCCTTATAAAGTCTTGAGTGATACATCCATTGATCCAACACTCTTAAAGGTCTTTCCAAATCCTTTAGGTGGGAAATCGAATCCTCCGTAAGCACTCCAAATCCATAGGTATTAATCAGCTTATCGATTCCATGATTTATTTCGGGATCCAGGTGATATGGTCTTCCCGCTAGGATAATGCCTTTCCTCCCGCTTTTTTTTAAAGCGTCCAAGGTGTCTTGCCCTTTATCCTGAATATCCTTCTTAAAATCTGAGTCCGACTTACGGGCAGCTGTCACAGCATCTTTTATTTCTTTTTTACTTATAGCGAGATCTCGAAACATATGATAAAGTCTCTTCACCAATCTTCTGTCATTATCATAGGGTAAAAACGGATGATAATAAATAGTTTCACTTTCTCGTAAAATGTCGCCCATATTGCTCGCTATAACTTCTGAATATGTAGCTACAATAGGACAATTGTAATGATTCGGAGCCGTTTTATCCTCTCTGGTTTCATAATTGATATTGGGGTAAAATATTCTTTTTATTCCCTTGTTAACAAGCCATTTTATATGACCGTGCACCAGCTTTGCAGGGTAACATACGGTATCCGAGGATATCGTCTCCATGCCGAGTTCAAATATCTTTTTTGACGATGCAGGTGATAATACTACATTAAAACCCAGGTTGGTAAAAAACGTAAACCAAAAAGGATAATTCTCATACATATTAAGGACTCTCGGTATACCGACAGTACCTCGAACAGCTTCCCTTTCTGACAGAGGCGTCCGTTGAAATAGAAGGCTGTTCTTGTAATCGTAAAGGTTTGGAAGCATATCTTCCGATTTTTCCTTTCCTTCCCCTTTTTCACATCGATTCCCTGTAATGAAGCGGCTGCCGTCCGGAAAATGATTGATCGTCAGGAGACAGTTGTTTTCGCAGCCTTTACAGCGCGCATGGGAGTTCTTTAACTTAAATGAATCGAGATCTTTTTCATCCAGTATT
>CAYRNC010000080.1:7500-7760 GCA_964425645.1 uncultured Oscillospiraceae bacterium
CCCCATAGGCACCCATTGTACCGGAAATATCGGGGCGGATAACGTCTTTTCCGATGATCAATTCTATGCTCCTTAGCACCGCGTCATTTAGAAATGTCCCGCCCTGGACCACTATTTTCTCTCCCGCTTCGTCCGGGTCTCTGAGCTTGATTACTTTAAATAGTGCATTTTTAATGACAGAATAAGAAAGTCCGGCAGATATATCGCCGATTGTGGCCCCTTCTTTTTGCGCTTGTTTTACTTTAGAGTTCATAAAAACA
>CAYRNC010000081.1:0-7717 GCA_964425645.1 uncultured Oscillospiraceae bacterium
GTCGCCCCCCGCGTAGGGGGGCGTGGATTGAAATACATGAGCGGCAGAATGATTACCCCTGAGCGCCAGTCGCCCCCCGCGTAGGGGGGCGTGGATTGAAATGAAGTTATGTAATTTAAGCGGATCCATTGGGTTGTCGCCCCCCGCGTAGGGGGGCGTGGATTGAAATTGCAGATAAGAAGTAAAATAATTATGATATTCATTTGCCTTTCGGGTAGGGCGCGTGGTTTAGTTTATTATGCGAGCTACTTTTTGATAAATATTTTGATGAGCTATACTGCCTATTTTCAACGACACATTTGCAAGAGCTAACCGATTATTTGACTTTATGACAGTTGTCGGATTTAAGGGGCGAATTTGAAGAATCGACAAATACCCTACCTTATGGAAACTATAGAACATTGAATACCGACTTGCAAGCAACGCAAATCATGGGCGAGCTTGTCGGGGCACTGCGCCTCTTTTTTATTTTGCACACCTTTACACATAAAGCACTGCAAAACCGCCGTATAAGTGACATGATTTCCCGTGCCACAAGGTGCTTTTAAGTGTAATCTGGCTGTGTAGTGACGCTACAAAGCTAAAATATAAAACCGCCGAAACGTTGGAAATATAATGGTTTAGGCGGTATTTTTTTGGTACTCCGTCCGGGGATCGAACCCGGGACACCCTGATTAAGAGTCAGGTGCTCTGCCATCTGAGCTAACGAAGCATATCTGGATTTTTTGATTTCGCATATACGATTTTAGCATTGAGAAGGGAGCTTGTCAACCAAAATCCCTTCAGCAATTTTACGTAAGAATGTCCTGAATTCAGATATGGATGCGGGTGTTATATATGGAAATAATGCAGAAATTATGGTGTAAGTAAATTACAAAAACATTATACCAAGATAAGGATGAAAATCGGAAAATGTAGGGAGGAGTGGCCCGAACGTTCAAATATCAACATTTGTATTTTTTTAAAAATCCCTCTTGACAGAAGGTTATATTGTTAATACAATAAATTAAATTCACACATTTATCCGCTTAAATATTCTGAATTATCGAATAAGATGTCAAAGGGGGAATGGTTTTGGAAATCATCGTATGTATCAAACAAGTACCAGACACTACAGAGGTTAGGATCGATCCGGAAAAAGGTACTCTGGTAAGAGAAGGGGTACCCAGTATCGTGAATCCCTTTGATGAGTACGCAGTTGAGGAAGCCTTAAAGATTAAGGAGAAGAACGGGGCTAAGGTTAAAATTGTAACGATGGGGCCGCCCCAGGCAACAGATGCACTAAGAAAATGTATCGCCATGGGAGCGGATGAGGCTGTTTTGGTAAGCGACAGAGCTTTTGCGGGTTCGGATACCTGGAGCACCTCATATACTTTGGCTAGGGCCATTGAAAAGCTGGGGAATTATGATGTGATTATGTGCGGAAAGCAGGCAATAGACGGGGATACCGCTCAGGTTGGACCCGGAGTTGCAGAGCATCTTAAGATACCACAGGTTACATATGTGCAAAATATTTTGGATGTAACAGATAAAACTATTGAGGTTGAGCGCGGTGTGGAAAGCGGATATGAAATAATTGAAACCAAGCTTCCGGCTGTGCTGACCATAGACAAAAGGGCGACGCCTCCCAGATTGCCTTCAATGATCGGGACCATGAAAAGCTTGAAGGCTGAAATAAAGAACCTTGTGGCGGCTGATTTAAATATGGAAGAAGGCCGCTATGGAATGGATGGCTCTCCGACAAGAGTAAAAAGAACATTTACTCCTGCCCCAAGAAAAGGCGGCAGAATCATAGAAGGCGAAATGGATGATGCACTGAAAGAACTGGTAGCATCGCTTAGAGAAGAGAAAATCGTTTAGGGAGGTGAAGTTATTGTCTATAAGTATCAATAAGGAAAAATGCATCGGTTGCGAATTATGCATTGAAAGCTGTCCCTATCCTGGTGCCATAGTGATGGAAGACGGAGTAGCGGTTATAACGGATAAGTGCGTAGAGTGTGGAGCATGTGTTGATTCATGCCCCTCCGAAGCCATCGATTTTGAACAGGTAACTACGGAAAAAGGCATCAATAAGGAAGAATATAAAGGAGTATGGGTATTCGTTGAACATCGAAAGGATAAAATCGCCAGCGTAACTTTGGAACTTCTCAGCGAAGGCCGGAAATTGGCAGATGAGCTGGGTGAAGAGTTGGCCGGCGTTCTGATAGGGCATGACGTGGAGGGTCTTTCCAAGGATTGCTTTGCTTACACAGCGGATAAAGTTTACTACGTAAACGGAGAAGTGTTTGAGAATTACAGCACAGGACCTTATACGGCTGCTTTTGCCCAGTTGATAAGGAAGTTTAAGCCCAATGTGGTTTTATTCGGTGCAACTCATGACGGAAGGGATTTTGCCGCAAGGGTGGCGGTAAGAGTCTACACCGGACTTACGGCGGACTGCACGGAATTGACGATTGATCCGGAAACTAAATTATTGAACCAAACGCGCCCTGCATTTGGCGGAAATATAATGGCGACCATCCTTACTACGGATCATAGACCTCAAATGTCTACCGTGAGACCTAACGTGATGAAAAAGCTAACACCTGATTATGACAGAACGGGAGAGATAATCACTTTTGATCCCGAAATCAACGAAGATGACATCTTTTATCAGATAAAAGAAATTGTAGAGCATACTGCAAAGACCATCAACCTGGAAGAGGCAGACATCATTGTAACCGGAGGCCGGGGTATCGGAGGGCCTGAAAATTACTACCTGATAGAAGAATTGGCCGAAGTATTAGGCGGGGCCGCCGGTGCTTCCCGTGCTGTTGTTGATGCGGGGTGGGTCCCACATTACAGACAGGTCGGCCAGACGGGTAAGACCGTGGCGCCTAAGCTTTACATAGCCTGTGGTGTATCCGGGGCAATTCAGCACCTTGTCGGCATGCAGACTTCAGATTTTATTGTAGCCATAAATAAGGATCCTGAGGCTCCAATTTTCAAAGTCGCCAATTTGGGGGTTTGTGCAGACTTACATAAAGCACTTCCAAAATTAAAAGAACAATTTAAAGTTTTATTGGAAAAATAGTCGGATGCCGGTTTATCCGGAGAAAGGAAGGGATTAATAATGAAAAAAATAGTGATTGCAGGTGCCGTCAGAACAGCAGGCGGAAGCTTCGGAGGAAAGCTTTCCAAGATAGGAGCGTCCGATCTGGGAGCTTTGGTAGTTAACGAAACGATAAAAAGGGCAGGAATCTCCCCCGAGGATGTGCAAGAGCTCATATTCGGATGCGGCTGGCAGGCAGGGGTTGGTCCGAATGTGGCAAGAATTTGCAGTGTCAACGGTGGTCTGCCTGTAGAGACTACAGCCTATACGGTAAATATCAGATGTGGATCCAGCCTTAAGGCTGTAACCATAGGAGCAGCGACTATAAAAAGCGGAGATGCGGATGTACTCGTTGTGGGCGGAACAGAATCGTCAAGCAACGTTCCCTATATTCTTCAGGATGCCCGCTGGGGCTTCCGCATGAACGATAAGCCTGCGGCAGATGTTCTACATAAAGACGGATTTATGTGTAAATTGGCCGGTATGCTTATGGGGAACACAGCCGAGCTTCTGGTAGACAAATATGGAATAACCAGAGAGGAGCAGGATGCATTTTCACTTGAAAGCCACAGAAGGGCCATCAAGGCGGTAGCCGAAGGCAAATTCAAGGATGAGATCCTTCCTGTAGAAGTTAAAGTTAAAAAGGCCATAGAGATATTTGATACAGAAGAAATCCCAAGAGAAAATATCAGTTTAGAAAAGATGGCCAGGCTGGCAAACGTATTTAAGAAGGACGGAACCATTTCAGCAGGGAACAGCTGCGCGCTGTGCGATGCGGCATCTGCAATGGTTTTGATGTCCGAGGAAAAGGCCAAAGATTTGGGAGTTAAGCCTATGGCTGTCATTCGCGGCTATGCGAGTCATGGTCTGGATCCGAAATATATGGGTCTCGGACCAGTGGAGGCAACGAGGAAAGCCTTAAACAATGCAGGAATGGTCCTTAAGGATATCGATCTGATTGAGCTTAACGAAGCTTTTGCTGCACAGTATTTGGCAGTTGAAAGAGAGATACCTTTTGACAGGGATATTACAAATGTACACGGCGGTGCTATTGCACTGGGCCACCCGGTAGGGGCAACGGGAGCCAAAATTCTTACCAGTCTTATTTATTCCCTTAAAACATATGACAAGCAGATTGGTCTTGCAACCTTGTGCATAGGAGGAGGCCAAGGCGTTTCCGTTATTGTTGAAAGAATAAATTAAAAGGTGCAGAACGGAGGATTAATTATGAAAATTAATAAAGCTATTGTTCTCGGTGCCGGAACTATGGGAGCGGGCATTGCACACCTGATGGCACAAAAAGGAATAAACACTGTTATGTATGGTCGCAACGAAGGAAGAGTTACCAAAGCACGCAATAATATAGAAAAAAGATTGATGGGGCGCGTCGAAAAAGGAAAAATGACGGAAGATGAAGTAAAAACCATCATGTCAAATCTGAGCATTACAACTAATATGGAAGATGCAGCTGATTGCGATTTTGTAGTAGAGGCTCTTCTTGAAGACGTAAAATTGAAGCAGGAGGTTTTTGCAAAGCTTGATGCCATCGTTAAAGATGATGTTATTTTAGCAAGTACAACGACGGCATGCTCGCTCACCGAGATTGCTTCTTCGATGAAAAAGCCGGAAAGATTCGCGGGAATGCATTTCTATAACCCTGCAGTTGTTATGAAACTCGTTGAGATTATGCCGGCACTTCAGACTTCTCCCGAAACCATTGAAAAAGTGGTTGAAATATCAGACTTTCTTGGAAAAGAAGCTGTTGTAACCGCTAAGGAAGGAATTGCAGGTATTACTTCCAGAATACTTGCGGGACTTTTAAACGAGGCGGTTTGGGTTCTTGATGAAGGAATCGGAACAGCGGCAGACATTGATAAAGCCATGAAGATGGGCGCAAACCACGCGATGGGACCATTGGAGCTTATTGATCTGATTGGACTCGATATCCATTTAGCTAAAACTGAAACCCAGTACAGTAAAATCGGGGATGCAAGATATCGTCCCTGTTATCTGTTAAAGAAGATGGTAGCTGCCGGATATCTCGGGCGCAAGGTTGGTAAAGGTTTTTACGATTACAGCCAGAATCCGCCTGTTCCCACAAGACTATAGGCAGGGGCTGCCGGGCTGATCATATACAAGACGGTCCGGCAGCTTATCAAACTAATGATTATAATAGACGAAGGGGGAGAAAGATGAATTTTAGTTTAACACCGGAACAGGAAGCCGTAAGGGGAATGGTTGCAGAGTTTACCGCACAGGAAATCGCTCCTTATGCAGCTGAATGGGATCAAGAAGAAACCTTCCCTGCGGAGGCTGTAAAAAAGATGGGTGAACTGGGCATATTCGGAACCGCTTTGCCCGAACAGTACGGAGGCAGCGGACTGGATGCTATCTGTCACGCAATTGTGGCTGAAGAATTGGGTAAGGGATGCTCTACCATAAGGGGAATTTATTCAGTTCAGGTTTCTTTGGTCGCCAAAACTATCGCGGCTTTTGGAACCGAGGAACAAAAGGAAAAATATCTTCCGGGAATGGCCACCGGTAAATTGTTTGGATGCTTTGGTCTGACAGAGCCCAATTCCGGAAGCGATGCGGCAGCCATGATGACCAGCGCTGTGGAGGACGGAGATTTCTACATACTTAACGGAAACAAGATGTGGATTACCAATGGAGGAATCGCAGATGTGGCAGTCGTATATGCGAAAACCGACAAAAACGCCGGCGCAAGAGGGATAACGGCATTCCTTGTGGATAAGGGAACCCCCGGCTTTTCGACAAAGGACATTCATCAGAAGATGGGACTTCGGGCTTCGAATACAGCCGAGCTCATTTTGGATAACTGCCGAGTACCTAAATCAAATATATTAGGGCCTATAGGTAAAGGCTTCACGGTAGCTATGTCAACGCTCGATAACGGCCGTTTCACCGTTGCGGCAGGTTGCGTAGGAAGTGCACAGGCGGCTTTGGAAGCGGCAGAAAAATATGCAAAAGAACGTATGCAATTCGGTAAACCCATTGCGGCCCACCAATTGATCCAGCAGCTGGTCACGGATATGTTGATTGACATTGAGTGCGGCAGACTGCTGGTATATCGCGCAGGTCATGTTAAGAATCTGGGACTCAGATCCACCAAGGAAGTTTGCATGGCCAAGTATTTCTGCAGCGAGATGGTAAACAGAGTAGCCTACAAAGCTGTTCAGGTCTTTGGCGGATATGGCTTCTCAGGAGAATATCCGGTGGAAAGAATCTACAGAGATGCCAGAATAAATACGCTGTACGAAGGAACTTCACAGATACAGCAGCTCATCATCGCCAATATGGAGCTTGGAGTTCCGGCCTTTGTATGATGCATGCTATCGTCATAAGGAGGTGAATTCACTTGTTCAAAATGCTAATATATGAAAAAAAAGGCGATATCGGTTACCTCACTATAAACCGTCCAAACGAAATGAACGCTCTTTCCAACGCATTAGTCGATGAATTCGACCGTGCTTTGGACATGATAGAAAAGGACGATGAATTAAGAGTTCTGATATTGACAGGTGCGGGAGAAAAGGCTTTTATGGCCGGTGCTGATATAAAAGAGCTGCAGCAAAGAGATTTTGTCCTAGGCCGCAAGCATACTAAATCGAGACAGCAGGTGTATAATAGAATAGTTGAAATGAAAATACCTGTAATAGCGGCGATAAACGGATTTGCGCTGGGTGCGGGTTTGGAACTTGCGATGGCCTGCACGTTAAGGGTTGCCTGCGAAGAGGCAAAGCTCGGTACTCCCGAAATCAATCTGGCCATTATTCCGGGGGACGGAGGAACTCAGCGTCTGCCCAGGCTGATCGGTTTTGGCAGAGCCATGGAGATGGTTCTCACCGGCAATTTCGTGGATGGAACGGAAGCTTATCGAATAGGATTGGTTAACAAAGTGGTCCCAAGGGAGCAATTGATGGATATCGCAAACGAGCTTGCAAAAAAATTGGCGTCAAAAGCGCCCTTTGCATTGCAGCTGGCCAAAGAATCGGTTAATCGTTCACTGGAGACGGGAATATATGAAGGACTTGCCCACGAATCCTATCTGCATGCTTTAGCTTGTGCTGCAGAAGATAAAAAAGAAGGCGTTGCGGCTTTTCTTGAAAAACGGAAACCAGAATATAAGGGACGTTAAAATTTTTTTTTGATTCCTCTATTTACCGTTAATAGATTCCCGCAATCGGCACATAATAATTGCCGAGGAGGGATTAAAAGATGAATCAGAAGATAAACAACCGGAATGATTGGTCTGATATCAACGACTTCAGAAACGCTGAAAACGCAAAAGGCAGGCAGGAAAAGCAGGAAAAGCAGGAACGCGTGAACAAGCAAAACCAGCAGAATCAGCAGAACCGGCAAAACCAGCAAAACCAACAAAACCAGCAAAACCAGCAAAATCAAAAGGTGAACAACCAACGCGAAAAAAGCGACTGCAAGGACGAGACCGATTATTAATCAAACAAGATACCGGCAAAGAGAAGAAATGCTGCGTCAATTAATTGGCGCAGCCCCTTCCTCTTTTCAATCTCTCCATTTCGATACGGGGCGGGGACTTCCCGCTCTTTTATTTATCATTCCGTTATCCTTTCCCTTCATTTGCTA
>CAYRNC010000082.1:0-7692 GCA_964425645.1 uncultured Oscillospiraceae bacterium
CATAGTGATTTTTTGCCTGTTCTTCGGTCATAATCTGCACATACATTGTCCATTTGGGGAAATTACCGCTATCAATAGCTTCGTATAAATCCTTGCCATGATATTCACGATCCACCCCGTTAATCTTTACAGCCTCCCCGTTAGAAAGATTCTTGATACCCTGCTTGGTCTTGAAATGAAACTTGCACCAAACGCGTTCGTTTTTCTCATTGTAGAAAGAAAAAGTATGCTCGCCGAAGAAATGCATGTTTCGGAAAGAGGCAGGGATGCCCCGATCGCTCATCACAATAGTAATTTGATGGAAGCATTCAGGCAGCAAAGTCCAAAAATCCCAATTGTTCTGTGCGGAGCGTCGGCCAGTGCGGGGATCGCGTTTGACAGCGCGGTTCAGGTCAGAAAAATTATGTACATCGCGAATAAAAAAGGTAGGAGTATTGTTCCCAACCAAATCCCAGTTACCTTCTTCGGTATAAAACTTGACAGCAACACCACGGATGTCACGTTCACAGTCAGCTGCACCGCGCTCACCTGCAACAGTTGAAAACCTGACAAATAATTCGGTCTTTGCACCGGGCTGGAGAACCTTTGCCTTGGTATACCGGGATATATCGTGGGTTACAGTGAGCCTGCCGTAAGCACCCCAGCCCTTGGCATGCATTCGGCGTTCCGGAATTACCTCGCGGTTAAAGTGAGCCATCTTCTCCATCAGCCATACATCCTGCATGACTACAGGACCACGCGGACCGGCGGTTATGGCGGTTTCGTTGTCGGCTATCGGTGCACCGACTTCATTCGTAAGTTTTTTGTAATCGTCCATGATAATGCTCCTTTCATTTTTATATATGTAAATATCTTAGGGATATTTGAAACTATAATGCATCCATATATTAGCATAGGGTTTTGGCAACATGGGCATGCCAAAACCAACATAATAAAGAGATAACGTATGTTGAATGCGGCCCCAACAGTTCCAAGCGCATCTTTCATTCCGCCCTGCTCTTTCTGATATCTTTTGCCTTGGACATCCATAGGATATGGGTTGTAACAGCTATGCCAACCAAAGAAAGAAACACCGTAATCCATAAGTTTTTAATTATTATCATTGAAAGAAAGAGCATTCCCCATAGCCAAATCATACTGATCCAGACCATTTTTCGGGAAAGCCCTGTTCTTCTCTCATAGTTTTCGATATGATCTTTGAAAAAAGGGATTTTTACTATCCGTCTCTTGATACGAGGTGATGAAGAAAAGCATGCAACAGAAACCAAAACAAAAGGAGTCGTCGGCCAAACCGGCAACAACAAGCCAATAGCTCCCAACCCCAGAAATATAAACCCCAGTGATGCAAGTAAAATTGTTTTCAATTGCAAATCTTCACCTCGCCATAGTTGCTATCAGGACTTAGTACTATTATATATGATTATGACGACAGTTGCAATATTCAATATGCTTATATAGCAAATTTCTCTTCCCGGCGGCTGAATGAATATCCCCGCTTAATAATATGATATCCGATACATTTTAACTATTGTAATACCTTAACAAGTGACTATCAAGCGTTGTGAAGTTTTCGCTTGACAACCCCTCGAATGTTATCCAACTAAACTCCTTGCCGACTATCAGGATCTGCGTTGCCGTATTGATGGCGGAATTTGTATTGCTTTTTAATTCTTCCTCCGCCCTTTGTTTAATTGCTTTGCAATTCCAATTTAGCACCCAGATGCTTTTTTGCAAAGGTCCAACACGTCTGTTGACAACTGATTCTGACAAACCTTCCTTTTCGATCTGTTTGCAGTATTTTTCTAATTCCACAATGATTTGTTATACAATAGTTTCCACCGGGATCTTCCTCCCTTTGTTTGTTTTTGCCTGCAACAATTTTAACACAGGAGATTCATCTCTGTTTTTTCCCCACAATTATTTACACTGTTCTAAACAAGTATAAATATGTCATTAATCATCCTGTTAATATCAGATCCAATAGACACCTTGAGTAATTCGGTATTTATGAAATACACTCCCGACACGATATCTGCTGCTATCTTTCCTGCACCCGCTGATACATTGACTCTCAATTAATAGTCTGTCTAATTTGAAAAATCAACCCCAAACTGATTTTTTATCGGATTAACCCTAATAGTTAAACGGCTTTATACTAGTACTCGCTCCCAAAACCGATGAGATGCAATACCTTGTATAAATTGATTTATAAATTCATTATTCCCCTCGTATCCAAGGAAGACGCCAAGACTATTTCCCATCTTCTCATTTTCAATCCACATTTTACCTTCATTTGTTCCTGCAATAGGTTTGTAGTGTATGAACGCTTCTTTTATAAACTTACAAGCCTCCATTACAAAATATGGGGTTGCATTTTTACCTCCGTCAATATATATAGCGTCAAAAACAACCGATGAATCAGTAATAAATGATTTTATTGCCTCCATTTTGCTGCCATCAGAGCTCGTTATCATTCCGAGTTTATCGCTTATTATGGCCATCTGTACACCACCTGCTTGCAGGGCTTTAATGACAGTACCAACCTGATTATAATCAAATCCCTCTGCAATAATAACTGCAACTTTCCTTGTTCGAGCCGTTTTAATTGTGTTTGCCTGGCTGAGAGCAGGCGATATTTTAGTCACCGCTGAACCGCCGGAATTTGGAGGCATAGCGCCAATTTTGCAGGCAATTGCCTTTGCCAGCTCCAAATCCACATTGGTAAACATATCAACAACTCGCTGTTTAATACACTTGTCCTTCACCCTACCCGCCTCAAATGCAAATCCATCTACTATATGCTGCTTTTCGGGCGGACTCATACTGTTCCAAAACAAGGTTGCCTGGGAGAAGTGATCGTTAAAGCTCTCGCTCCGCGCACGAATTTGTTTACCTTCAACCTTTTCCTGGTAGTGAACATAACCTCCACCTTTTTCACCGACAGGATAAGGAGAATTGTTCGCCATGGCATTGCGATGGTACGCAACATTTCCTACATTGATGGTTTGACGCCCATAGCCATCCCGTTGGTTATTATAAAACGGACAAACCGGACGGTTGATGGGAAGCTCATGGAAGTTTGGCCCGCCAAGGCGAATCAGCTGGGTATCGAGGTAAGAGAACAGCCGCCCTTGTAAGAGAGGATCGTTAGAAAAGTCAATCCCTGGCACCACATTTCCCGGATGAAAGGCTACCTGCTCTGTCTCCGCAAAAAAATTGTCCACATTACGATTTAAAGTCATTTTCCCAATAATACGAACCGGTATATCCTCTTCCGGCCAAAGCTTTGTCGGGTCCAGGATATCAAAGTTAAAGGTGAATTCATCTTTCTCCTCAAGAAGCTGTACACCCAACTCGTACTCGGGATAGTTGCCATTTTCGATATTGTCCCATAAATCACGGCGGTTAAAATCCGGATCTTCTCCGCCAATTTTTGCCGCCTCTGCTTGTACAAGAGAGTGTACACCTAACAAGGGTTTCCAGTGAAATTTTACAAAGTGCGCTTCACCTTTTTCATTGACAAAACGAAAGGTATTTACACCAAAACCTTCCATCATGCGAAAACTTCTCGGAATAGCCCGGTCACTCATTGCCCACATAACCATGTGGGCTGATTCCTGATTTTGTGTAATCCAATCCCAAAATGTATCATGGGAAGCTGTTGCCTGAGGAATTTCGTTGTTCGGCTCCGGTTTGTTCGCGTGTATAAAGTCCGGGAATTTAATAGCGTCCTGCATAAAAAAAGGTGCCATATTATTGGCAACTAAATCATAATTTCCTTCCTCTGTATAAAACTTTGTTGCAAAACCACGGACATCTCGGGCTGTATCCTTTGACCCACGAAAACCGATAACTGTTGAAAAACGTACAAACACCGGTGTTTTCAGGTTTGGATCCTGCAAGAATTTAGCCTTCGTATAAGGCCCCATTGGTTCATAGACTTCAAATATTCCATGGGCACCGAAGCCACGTGCATGGACCACGCGCTCGGGAATTCGCTCATGATCAAAGTGAGTCACTTTTTCCCTGAAATGAAAATCTTCCATTAGCGTCGGGCCACGGACCCCTGCTTTTAAACTAACCTCATCCTCAGAGAGTCTAAGCCCTTGATTCGTCGTCAAAACTTTATCTTCATTGTCTCTGCTACGAAATATCTTCAGTTGATCTTTTTTACTGTTTTCATTGTAGCTTTTCTGTTTATCGTTCATACATTATCCCTCTTCCATATAGATTAATTTATCAATTATTATTGGATGTTATCATCCAAAATATTCTCTTCCAAGGTTTCTATCGACTGCTTTTGGATTATTTATCTTTAACTGATGCCTCAGCAGTAACGCCTATACCCATGCACCATATAAATAAAGGAGGGCCGGCATGCGAAATTCTTGTAAGGGCGACAGCAGAGGCAAAAGAACGAAAAAGGCTATCATCCTGGCAGGGGATTATCTTAGACTTTGTTCGGATGATGGGCTTTACGAATATTTCAGGTTGTGGCAGGCTTTTTACTTGCATATACCTGCGGGACAGAGTCCGGAATTACAAGGTGTATGATGAAATTTGCCGGATACCGACTAAAAAAATGCATATTGAAACATTGGGACCTTTCACCGTTTATCAGGATAGAGACAGGCAGACGCTTATAAGATTTAGAATGAAAAAGGAACAGGAACCCTTGGCTTTCCTCCTTGATGGCGCAAGAGCAAATCTTTAATGCTGTCTGGCACGAATCGGACCCAGAAGCACAAGCGGTGTTTCGGCTTCAATGTGCCTTGTTGCTACAATTCTGATGATCATTGGGCCTGGCTCCCTTGGTAGTAGAGCATGAAAAATGTTTTTCATGCTTTAATTATCCTGCCGTGTTACCCATATTTCTTTCTGCTCCATACATACTTTATTCCGCCCTGCACGCTTGGCGGCATAAGCGGCCTTATCCGCCCGATCGATTATATTTTCATAATTTCTAACTTGTTCATCACCACAGTAGGCAACCCCGATACTGACGGTAGTGAATTGTCCATCTATATCTGTGCTTTGCACAGAAATCCGCAGGCTTTCCGCAATGGACAACAGCTCTTTATCGTCATATCCATATGCCATTGCCACAAATTCCTCACCACCATAGCGGTAAAAGTGCAGTCTAAAATTCTGCGCGAATGTTGTTAGCACTTCGCCTAAATGCCCCAGGCGTTTGTCACCGGCGGCATGACCGTAGTTGTCGTTAAAATCTTTGAAGTGATCGATATCAATCATTAGAATTCCGGATGGCTTTTCTGTACCTGTTGCTTCCAGATCCGCCAGAGTTTCAAACAATTTACGGCGATTATAAAGGCCTGTCAGCACATCAGTTTCTTTTTCAATAATCAGCTGGCGCCTGGCTTCAAAGCTTTCTAGACGAACCTGTATCATCATCTTTCCGAGATAGTACCCAAGAACGGCAGAACACAGGCAATTAATTGCATCATCGAGCGCATATTGGGGTTTTAGGTAAAACGCCATAACGGTTGACACCACCAACCAGAAAGCTAAAACTGATTTTATTCTACGAAAGCTGTCGATAAAGCTGATCGGCATGAGGATGAATCCACCCAGCAAAATTGTCGCCCGCATATTAGGAGAATGAATCAGACTAAGGTACATCCCAAACATAAATAGGATAGAAAAACTTATATGTAGTCCAACAAGGGCATACTTTTTTATAGATGGAATTTTAAATAGAATGAATAATAGGAAAAAAGACAAGAATGTTAGTAAGTAAGCAGGTACTGCATCGATCTTTGTGCTACTGAAAGGGACAGCTACCAGAGGCAGTAACGCCAACGCCCATCCTATAGGCAACAGCGTGGACAGTGTCTTTTTGTTGTACTCGTCGATTGCATTTTGATTGTCGACTGAAAACTGTTTATAAGTTCTGTCCCTATCCCTGGATACATTTAACCATTTTTCCATACCATACACCTCAATCAGTTATTTTCATATATGCTTATCCATCGTATGTTTTTTAATACCGTTCTTACATTGTATACTTATTGTGGATTGCCGTTGGCGGTGGGTCACTACCCTAAAAAAGGTGATAGCTATGGTTACATACATAGAACTTTTTGAGACGGCACCATCTGATTCTTTCCGCTTTGCAGATGTACATGATCCTCATCAGCAAGAATATGCAGCCCTGCTGCCACCCGCTTTTCTTTCGACGCTGCCTTTTTTTCACCCTTCCCACCTTTTTTAACTTATTCTTCACCGTCTGCTTGCCTACTTCACCACCGGTTACTATGGCCGTATAGGAAACCTTCGCCGCCTTGGATACGAGACGGGCGCATACATTAGCACCTACCCGTTCATAGGCGGGTATATCAAGTATAAAATCCAAAGGATATACATTATTCTATCACGATAATAATCCCGGGCTATGTCAATCCGCCCCACCTCTGTAAAAAGGCTTCTTTCCCGATCTTTTTCTTTTAGGACAAGCCCTTGCTTTTTCCGAAAGGCTTTGTCTTCCCTTAGCTTTTCATTTAATTGCTTTGCAATTCCGGCAATTAACTCTCGGACGCTTTCTTTGCAATGGCCCAGGGCGTCTGTTGCAAACTGATCGATATCTGAGAAGCCCTTTTTTTCGATACGTTTGCAAATATTTCTTCCCAATTCCATAATAATTTATTGTACAATAGTTTCCCCAGGGATCTTCCTCCTTTGTTCGTTTTTGTCTGAAACAATTTTAACACAGGAGAGTTGATCTCTGTTTTTTTCTTTCTAAAACTCTACAACTATTTTACACTATCTTATTATTTGCCATTTTATATTTGTGAATTCATAATAATTTTTGAATATTGACAGCCATTATTATAATTCTTCCAATAGACAAGGCAACAAATATTGTCATAAAAGGAATCAGAAGTATAGAGATATAGCAGGAATACCATAGCCAATGCTCTATAGAATAATTATTCTCAATATAAATATATTTTATTGTCCGAACCATGAAGCAAAATAACATCAAGCATACAATGGCTATAAGGAACTCAAGGGTTTATTTTTGAATTATCCGCTTTTTGAGGGATATACCCAGGTAATAAATAATCCAACGTAAACAAGGGCATATATCAGGCTATTATTTAAATAAATAAATACAGAATCTTTGATTACTAAAGGGGATTTTAATAGCATTGTGGAAATAATCAGAAGTGCAACAATTGCTGATCTATAGATTGTTTTTTTGTCCATATATCCTATAATTTTCACCCCTTTTCATATTGATAACCATGATATCTTGGCTCATATTTCAGACTACTTATGAGTCAAGCGGTACACTTCATGCGATTTAATTTCTTGATAAATGATAATTTTTCCACAATGTGTGCCTCGTCGCCGTGATTTTTATGACCATGTGTCCGGGACCCCCTTGTCGGGGACGATATTTCCCTTTGAATCCATAGCATCGTGACAATTAAATTTAAATCAATATCATATTTTATCTTTTGAAACAGCCCTAATCTGTATTATCAAATATCAATCCAATCGTGCATTGATATATCCTGGAAAAAATTTTCCATTGGGGCCAGGTTATGCTTTACATGATATCCATCAAATGCTTCACTCTGTACCCATTATCATATTCCAGTAATAACTTTACTGCTTTTAAACACTATTTATATGAAAACATGCGGAACCTCCTTATTTATTTAAGTC